>NZ_JBFAKV010000009.1:284361-357821 GCF_040655895.1 Streptomyces sp. NPDC050264 | reverse complement strand
CGGCAGACCGAGCGCGCCCGACGCGTAGTAGAGCTGGTCGGTGGAGCACAGGCCGATCTCGGTGACGTCCGCGCCGAGGGCGGCGGCCCCGCGCGCGAAGGCCCGGGTCAGGCCGGGCGAGGAGGGCCGCATGTCGTGCCCGACCACGATCGCCGACGCGTCGGTCACCCGCACGAAGGCGGCGCCGAACAGCGCGGCGAGCTCCTCGTCCCACTGGTCCGGGACCACCCCTCGCACGTCGTACGCCTTCACGATCTGCGACAGATCAGCAGCCACGGCCGGCCCAGCCCTCCTGGAGTCCTTCACGGACCCCACAAACTACCCGTCCGGACCGGCATCGGGCCGTGAACCCCCCATTCCTCGCAAAGAACGCGCCTCTGCGCGTCCTTACTGGTCAGGGCAGGTACTCGCCGGTCAGGGCAGCATCCACGACAGGACGACCGTGCTCTGCGCGAACACGATCAGACACATCACGAGCAGCAGGCCGAGACTCCACGGCAGCACCTTGCGCAGCAAGTCGCCCTCCCGGCCCGCGAGTCCGACGGCCGCGCACGCGATCGTCAGGTTCTGCGGCGAGATCATCTTGCCGAGGACGCCGCCCGAACTGTTCGCCGCCGCGAGGAGTTCCGGCGACAGGCCCGACTGCTGGGCCGCCGTCACCTGGAGGGCGCCGAAGAGCGCGTTGGCCGAGGTGTCGGAGCCGGAGACGGCGACGCCGAACCAGCCGAGAACCGGGGACAGGAAGGCGAGCCCCGCGCCCGCCGCGGCTACGAAGTGCCCGATGGTGGCGGCCTGGCCCGACAGGTTCATGACGTAGGCGAGAGCGAGCACGGTGGTCACGGTGAGGATCGCGAACCGCAGCTCGTACACGGTTCCGAGCCATTCGCGCACCGCCACGCGCGCGTGCACGCCGAGAACAACGGCCGTGCACACGCCGGCGAGCAGGACGAGCGTGCCGCCGGTGGAGACGAGCGGCAGCGTGAAGATGTTGCCGCCCACCGGCTTTCCGTCGGGCGCCGCGACGTTCAGGAAGGGCCAGTCGAAGACCTGGTTCGCCTGCGCCAGCCAGTCCTTGACGGCGGGGATCTGGGCCACGGAGAAGACGACGACGATCAGCGCGTACGGGGCGTAGGCACGCAGCACTTCGGGCCGCGGGTCGTCCTCGTCCAGGTCTTCGCTGCGTACGCCGGTGAGGACTGCGGCGCGTACGGGTTCGGCGACCGGCCGGCGCGCGTGCGGGACAGCGACCAGGGCGCCCGCGCCGATCAAGGCGGCTCCGATGTCGGCGAGTTGGGCGGAGACGTAGTTGGAGGCCGCGAACTGGACGACGGCGAAGGCGAATCCGCAGGCCAGAGCGGGCACCCAGGTCTCGCGCAGCCCGCGCCGCCCGTCCACCAGGCCCACGAGCAGCAGCGGCACGATGAGTGCGAGCAACGGCGTCTGGCGGCCCACTACGGAGGCGACCGAGTCCAGCGGGAGCCCGGTGACCTGGGCGAGGGTCACGACGGGGGTGCCCATGGCGCCGAAGGCGACGGGCGCCGTGTTGGCGACGAGGGAGACGACCGCGGCCTTGACCGGGTCGAAGCCGAGCGCGACGAGCATGACCGAGCAGATGGCGACCGGCGCGCCGAAGCCGGCGAGGGCCTCCAGGAGCGCGCCGAAGCAGAACGCGATGACGAGGGCCTGGATGCGCGGGTCGTCGGAGAGGCGCCCGAAGGACCGGCGCAGGATGTCGAAGTGCTGGGTGCGGACGGTCATCCGGTACACCCACAGGGCGTTGACGACGATCCACAGGATGGGGAAGAGCCCGAACAGCGCGCCCTGCGCGGCGCTGGAAAGGGTCTGGCCGAGCGGCATGTCGTAGACGAGCCACGCGACGAGGGCGGCCGCCGCGAGGCCGATCAGGCCCGCGCGGTGGGCCTTCATACGGACAGCGCCGAGCAGGACGAGGACGGTGACGAGCGGCAGCGCGGCGATGAGTGCGGACAGGCCCAGCGAGCCGCCTACGGGCTCCAGTTGCTGGATGAACACGAGCGCCTCCCGGAATCCCGGAGTCGGGATGGCGATCGTCGTGTCCTCAACAATCCCGGGTCAACGCGTGTGACAGCGAAGATCCAGTGAAGGCGCTTTCTCCCGCGTTCCGTCCGCGCCGGACAGCGTCAGTTGTCGGGCGAGCGCAGGACGCGGAGGTGGCCTCGGCGGGCGACCTCCATGGGGTCCGCGCGGCGTGCTCCCGAGCCGCCGGCCTCGGCCGCGCGCTCCTGGGGGCGGGCCGCTTCCCGTACGGCGTTGGCGAGGGCCTCCAGGTCGTCGCCGCTGGGGCGGGCCGGGACGCTGCCGTCGGTGAGCCGGACGACCTCCCAGCCGCGCGGCGCGGTGAGGCGCTCGGAGTGCTCGGCACACAGGTCGTAGCAGTGGGGTTCGGCGTAAGTGGCGAGGGGGCCGAGGACCGCGGTCGAGTCGGCGTAGACGTACGTCAGCGTCGCGACGGCGGGACGGCCGCAAGCGGTGCGCGAACAGCGACGTACAGGGCTCACGATGTTGGACGGTACCGCACTCCTGAGCGGGCCGCGACGACTCTCCCCGCGCTCACCCCACCGTGTCGTGATGTGAGGCGGCGCACACCGGCCGGCGCGGGCTCGCTCGTGACCTGGGGCGACCCGGGGTCGTACGCCCCACAAGGGAGTTGAAATCGGTCACCACTCACCACAAATACCGCCAATTGTCATGAGTTCAACGGTCCGGGAGGGATGTGGAATCAGGCCCAAGATTGGCTTGATCGGTCAGGAAGCGACATGCCGTGCTCCGTACGGAGGCGGCCCGCCCCGGCCGCCCCGGAGGACTACGCTGCGTCGGTGATGGAAAGGCCCGCCAACGCTGAGAACCCGGTGCCGCCCGACGGCCAGGCACCGCCGCGCTCCCCCGCCGAGCCGCGCCCGCCGCGCCGCCGCGACCGGCACGGCCGCGGCATGCGCGGGCCCGTGGCGCCGCCGCAGGTGCCGCTGTCCGCGAGCCGCGCCGAGGTCTTCGCGGACCTCGTGCAGGACTCCGTGGAGCGTCTGGAGCGGCGCTGGCCGCAGCTCGGAGAGGTCGACTTCCTGATCCTCGAAGTGCCGCGGCTCACGGCCGAGGACGAGGCGTGGGGCGCCGACACGGTGCCGCTGGGCGGCACGATCCCGGCGCGGGACGATACGCCCGCGCGCGTGATCGTCTACCGGCGTCCCGTGGAGATCCGCACCAAGGGGCGCGACGAACGGGCCGCCCTGGTGCACGACGTCGTCGTCGAGCAGGTCGCCGAGGTACTGGGGATCACCCCGGAGACCGTCGATCCCCGGTACGGGGACGGCGAGGAGTGAACCCGCCGCCTTTGTAGGGCGACGGTCCCCACGGCAACTACTTCTGGAGGATGGACAGGTCCTCGTCGGACTCCGGCACCGACACCGTCCCCCGGTCGTCCGGCAGCGTCTGGATCGTGAACGCCGGGACGTCGTCCTGCTTCTCCTCCAGCATGCGCGAGCCGTAGACCTTGCCGCCCGACACGGGCTCCACCGTGAGCGCGTACGCGCCCTTCAGGCCGGCCGGGACGGGCGCGGGGACCGAGAGCGTCGTGCCGCCCTTGACCGTGTACTCCTTCGTGGTCGCGGTGCCGCCCTCCGCCCCGGGTGACGCGGTGACCTTGACCTTGCCGGTGGCGCCGGGGGCGGTCAGGGCGAGCGTGGAGCCCTTGGCGCGGTTGTCGGCGACCGTGGCGCGCGCGCCGATGTCACGGGTGGCCGGGATGAACGCGGTTTCCTGGTCGGCGCCCTTGCCGCGGGTGACGCGCAGCGCGGCCACGACCGGCACGGAGGCGTCGGTGGGCGTCAGGAGCAGGGAGCCCGCGTCGCCGCGCGTCACGTCACCGAGGTCGACTGCGGACGTCATACCGGACTTCACGTGCAGGGTGTCGTGGCCGGCGGGCGCGATCCTGCCGCTGGAGGTGGCGAGTTGGACCTTCAGGTCGGCGTCGTCCTGGCCCGGCGCGAAGGCGACCAGGCGCACACTCGTGGCGTCCTTCGGGATGCCGGGCAGCACGAGGGAGGCCGCCGGGTCGGCGGCGGCGGGCAGCCAGTCGCCGCCCAGCTTGTCGTCGGCGGCCGACACCGCGGCGGCGACGCGGCCGCTGCGCGCGGTCACGTGCAGCGTCAGGTTCGTGTACGGCTTGTCGGTCAGCGTCGACAGCAGGACCGGGACACTGGCGTGCGGCCCGATCTGGATGCCCTCGCCGACATCGGACTTCACGGCGCCGTCCGGGCCGTACAGCTGGACGTCCACGACCGCGGCCTCGTCGTCCGGATTCGTGAGGTGGATGTAGTCGCTGCGGTCCTTGGCGGTGCTGGCGCCGGGGAAGTAGAAGTCGGTGTCCGGGGCCGAGCAGTCCACACCGAGCAGACCGCGGCCCGTACCGACCTCGACCGTGGTGGTCTGCTGGACGGTCCAGCCGGGTGCCAGGGCGCCGTCGGCGGTACCGATCAGGGCGGGCGCGTCGGCGCCCGAGGCCTCGCCCGCGGCCGGCTTGCCGGGCTCCTTCGGAGTGACGACCGCCTTGGGCGTCTTGGTCTTGCCCTTGGTGTCCCCGGTGTCGCTCGACCCGCTCTCGGCGGGCATCAGCTGCGCCTTGCCCGCCGAGTCGGTCGTGCCCTCGGTGCCCTTCGATGTCGGCGTGTACGACGTGTACGCGGTCTCCGCGAGGTCGGACTGGCCGGGCGTCGGGCAGAGCAGGCTGGAGCGTTCCACGGGCAGTTGGGCGGCCGCCTTGGCGGGAGCGTCGTCCGCGCCGCCCGACGTGGTGGCGGCGAACCCGGTGACGGCGGCCAGGGCCGTCACCGCGGCGATCAGGGACAGGGTCGTGCGGTTCACTGCTGGCTCCCGTCGGGGCGCTCGTTGTCGGCGCCGTTGCCGTGGCCGTGCTGCTCATACGTGGGCTCGTACGCGGGGTCGTACTGCGCTTGCGTCTCGTACGTGCCCCCGTAGGCGTACGGGTCGTACTGGCCCGCCTGATACGGATCCGCCTGGTACGGGGCCGTCTGCGGGTCATAGCCGTAGGCGCCCTGGTACTGCTGCTCGCCCGCGGCGTACGTGCCGTAATCGGCGCCCTGGTAACCGGGCTGCTCCCACTCGCCGTACGCCTGCTGCTGCGGGATGTCCGCGACCGGGACCTCCTCCGGAGAAGCGGGATGAGGCAGCGGCGGTACGGCGTCGTCGGCAGGCTGCTCGGCAGGCTGGTCGGCGGCCTGCTCCGTCTCGGCCTGGGCGCGCAGCCTGCGGGCCCTGCGGCCCTCGCCGGTGACGGCCTCGGCGGGCACGACCGGCTCCTCCGGGAGGTCGTCGTCGACGTCCGTGCGCCGACCGGGCAGCGCGAGCACCACGAGGACGAGGGCGAGCGCGCCCTGGACCCACAGCCAGGCGGTGTGGGTGATCGGAGCGTCGTAGGTGACGTCCAGCGTGCCGCCGGAAGGGGGCAGTTCGAAGCCCTGCGCCCAGCCGTCGACCGTGGTCCTCGTCAGGGGCGCGCCGTCGAGCGTGGCGGTCCAGCCCTCGGCGGCCTGGTCGGCGAGGCGCAGTACGCGGCCCTCGCTGCCTGCTGCCACCTTCGTGTGCACCTCCACGGGGCCCGCGGCGACCGGCTTGGCCTCCTCCGACGTCGAACCGGCACCGGCCGAGGGCAGGACGACGGCGCGCGCCACCTGCCGGTCGATGCGCCACAGGGCGGTGCCGTCCTGCTGGCTGAGCCGGGTCAGGCCCGGCGTCGAGTCCAGGACGCGGCCCATCTGGCGCGGTGCCCCGTCGCGTACGAGGACGTAGCGCACGGCGAACCCGCCGAGCTGGTCGGCCTGGTCGGCGCCGGAGCCCGCGACCAGGTTGGCGACGACCTTGTCGAGGTTCTTGTTCTCGCCGGCGGCCGCGGTCAGTTCGCCGTCGCCGAGGCGGGCGCCCGCGCCGCGGACCAGCGAGTACGACACCTGGGCCGTGGAGCCGTCCAGGACGAGCGTGCGGGCCTGGTCGCGGGTACCGGCCTCCTCGGCGACGAACGCGGGTACCTGCACCGGGTCGCGGCGCTCCAGGGGCCCGTCGGCACCGGCGATCATCCAGCCCGCGGCGAGCAGCAGGGGGCCGGCGGCGGCGGCGAACGCGACGAGGGCGGCCACCGGCTGGCGCCAGCCGAAGCTCTGCTCGGCGACACGCGAGCGCGCGCCGTCGGCGCCGAGCGCGGCGGCGGCCAGGAGCGCGATGCCGTAGACGAGGGTGGCGGGTCCGGCCCACGTCGAGTTGTTCGACAGGACGGCGAAGACGAGGGCGACGAGGGCGACGGCCCAGGCGGTGAGGACCGCGAGGCGGCGCTCCTGGCGCAGCAGGGCGCCGAGCGCGGCCAGCACGATGCCGACGAGCAGCAGGCTGCCGGTGGTGCCGGGTCCGCCCGGCGAGGCACCGAGCAGGCTCATCGCGGTCGCGGAGCCCTTGCCGTACGGAAGGCCGGCCTCCTTGAAGAAGCCGAACGGCAGCAGCGTCAGGGACCACGGAGCGAGCACCAGTAGGGGCGTGCCGAGCGCGGCGAGGAAACGCAGCCCGTATGCCGCGATGTCCGTGCGGCGCACTACAAGGAGCGCGATGCCGAGGACGAGGGCGATCGGCCACACGATCGGCGTGAAGGCGGTCGTGACGGTCAGCAGCAGCGCGTACGCCCAGGTGGCCCGCCAACTGCCACGCGCCCCCCGGCCGTTCATCAGGCCGGAGGCGGACAGGCCCGCGCGCGCGATGAGCGGCAGCAGGATCACGAGCACCGCCGTGCCGACGCGGCCGCCCGCGAGGGCGCCGGTGGCGGCGGGCAGGAAGGCGTACGCGACGGCCGCCCACGCGCGCAGCAGCCGGGATTCGACGAGCGGCCTGGACGCGAAGTACGCGGCGAAGCCTGCGAGCGGCACCGAGCCGACGAGCAGCACGGTGATCGCGAGGCCGGTCGAGCCGAGCATCACGGAGGAGAGGACCGCGATGACCGCGAGGTAGGGGGGCGCCGCCTGGGTGCCGCCCGTACTGGTGGCGTGCCAGGCGTCGAGGTAGCGCGCCCACAGTTCGGAGGCGTCGCCGGGCGCGGGCAGCAGTGCGCCGCCCGCGAGGGCCCCGCTCCCCAGCAGCCCTCGGCAGGCGATGAGGGAGACGAACAGCAGCACGACGAAGAGCACGGGGCCCGGCTTGCGGGCGATGCGCTTGAGGCGGGCGAACTGCTCGATCTGGATGAAGTCCGCGTCGTCGCCGCCGGGCCCGGACTCGAGGCCGCCGCCACCGTGCCGGCCGGCCGTGTTGGTCTCGGGGTCGGCTCCTTCGAAGAGGTTCCCGGCGACCTGCTCGACGGTGAGCCGCACGGTCGCGCCCGGCGGCGGGAACAGCGGCCGCAGTTCCTTGGCGTCGACCGGGCCCTTGCCGCGCTGTCGGCGGCCCGCGAGGATCCGGCCCGGCCGCAGCAGCGTCGCCATCAGGCCGGCGATCTCGTCGAAGGCCTGTCCCGGCACCTTGCCGACCAGGTACGCGACGGTCCGCAGCAGCGTGCCGAGCACGAGGCGGACCAGGATCCAGGGGAGCTGCGCACCGCTCGCGTTGACGAGCAGGGTGTAGACGGCGCCCGCCTTGTCGACCTTGTGGGGCGACGAAGCCGTGCGTCCCACGCAGTCGACGGTGCGGCGCTCGCGCGAGGAGGCCTCGGCGTGCCGTACGACGGCTTCGGGGGCGACGACGACGCGGTGTCCGGCGGCCTGGGCGCGCCAGCACAGGTCGACGTCGTCACGCATCAGCGGCAGCCTGCGGTCGAAGCCGCCGAGCTGCTCGAAGACATCGCGCCGGATCAGCATGCCGGCGGTGGACACGGACAGCACGGGCCGCACGTGGTCGTGCTGGCCCTGGTCCTGCTCGCGGCGGTCGAGGCCGGTCCAGCGGCGCCCGGAGTTGGCGATGGAGACGCCGACCTCGAGCAGCTGCCTGCGGTCGTACCAGCCGCGCAGCTTGGGGCCGACGATCGCGACGTCGGCGCCTGCCTCGCGCTCCGCCTCGACGACGTGCAACAGCTGGGCGAGCGCGTCCGGTTCGGGCGCGCAGTCGTCGTGCAGCAGCCACAGCCACTGCTCGGGCTCGCCGTGCGGCAGGTCCGGCAGGTCGTACGCGTCGTCGCGCCAGGTGCGGCTGACGGGGTCCCAGCCGCTCGGCCGCTTCAGATAGGGCAGCTCTTCGGGGGTGAGCACCCCGGCGCCGCGCACGGCCTCCTCGACGGCCTGGCCGAAGCCGGTACGGCGCGCGAGGTGCAGCACCCGGTCACCGCCGAGGGCCTCGCCCACGAGGGCCGCGGAATCGTCGGCGCTGCCGGTGTCGGCCGCCATCGCGCTCTGCACGGGACGCTCCTGGCCGAGCAGGCCCGACAGGACATCGGGCAGCCAGCGGGCGCCGTCGTGCGAGACGAGGACGGCGGTGACGACATGCCTGGGAAACTCGGGGGCGCCGGACGGGTCGAGGCCCGTGGCGTGCCCCGGGTCGAACGCGGCGGCGGCAGTACCGAATTGGTCTGCCGAATGGCTGTGCACGGACATCGAGGTACGGGCCCCGGTTCGTTGGACTGCGGTGGACGTCCGTGCCCGCTGGGGGCACGGTGGCGTCTCGGACGGGGCCCCACACTAACGGCTGCCAACAAACGCGGCCCGCCGCCTGTGGACAACCACCGGTGACGAGCCGTACGTATGGCGTGAATTGAGGGGACTAGACAGCGGCCTTCTTCAGGCGCCGGCGCTCGCGCTCGGACAGACCGCCCCAGATGCCGAACCGCTCGTCGTTGGCGAGTGCGTACTCGAGGCACTCGGAGCGGACCTCGCACGCCAGGCAGACCTTCTTGGCCTCCCTCGTGGAGCCGCCCTTCTCGGGGAAGAAGGACTCGGGGTCGGTCTGGGCGCACAGCGCCCGCTCCTGCCAGCCGAGTTCCTCTTCCGCGTCCTCGACCAGCAGATCCTGAAACGACTCGGTCATAGTGCGCCCCTCGTCTGTCCGTGCGTTCCCCGTGATGTTGCCGTTACCGATTTCGGCTGAACGACACGAGTGAAATTACAAGTGCGCCGATCCGGGGCAGTCAAGCCGAGATCTGCTATTGAGCCCCTTATTCACTCTGCGGAACCAAGGCTATGCGGAAAGTGTTCAAATCGGCAAAAACCGTGACACTTGCCAGCGGCCCATGTGGATGCCCGACCCCTCGTGGATCACCGCAAGGTGGCTACTAGGGAGGACGCCGCGGAGATTGTTCTCGTTCCGACACACCCGCAGAAGCGAACCGGATCACATTCGGATCACAGGATCGCCACGGCGCTTGCACACCGGCTGATGCGCCACATGTCCCGCCGGACGGGTGCACAAACCTTTCGCCTGGCCGAGATACCGGATGAGGTGAATCATGTCTCGCAATACGGACATCAAGTTGACAGAGGACGCATGAACCGGTGTGCTGTTGGGCATGCTCGCGAACTTGGCACTGATGACGACGACCCGCACCGCCGGGTCCGTCTCTGTCGCCCGCGCGCACTGTTGCTGTTCCAGCTGTTGAGTCGTTGAGCCACCGAGCTCCGACCGCGTTTCTCCTCCCTTGTACGGCTCTGCGCCCTCGTCCGGGGCACCCCCGCACTCTCCTCCGAGGAATCCCCACACCCATGAACAGCGACAGCGACCTCCAGATCGCCGGCGACATCCTCGAAGTACCGCACCTGCTGCAGCCCGCTCGTGAACATCCCGAGACCGTGGCCGAGTTCGTCGGGCTCGCGCGCTCCGTCGCCGCCGACCGCTCGCAGTGGGAGCACCTCGTCGAGTACGACGCCACGACCCGCTGGTACCACCGGCTGCGCACCGGGCCGGGGTACGAGGTGTGGCTGCTGTCGTGGGTCCCCGGCCAGGGCAGCGGACTGCACGACCACGGCCGCTCCTCCGGCGTACTGACGCTCCTGGAGGGCGAACTGACGGAGCGTACGGAGAACGGCGCGCGGACGCTCACCGCGGGCGCGCAGCGCGTGTTCGCGCCCGGCTACGTCCACGAGGTCGTCAACGACTCCCTCGAACCGGCGGTCAGCCTGCACGTGTACCACCCCGGTCTGACCGCGATGCCGATCCACTCCCCCGCCTGCGCCACCGTGGAGGGGGCCGCAGTCTGAGACCGGCTGCCGCGATGTCACAGCTGCCTGCAATGCTGGGGCCATGCGCATTGTGGTTCTGGCAGGCGGCATCGGTGGTGCCCGGTTCCTTCGCGGTCTGAAGCAGGCGGTACCGGACGACGCGGTCATCACAGTCATCGGCAACACCGGGGACGACATCCACCTCTTCGGCCTCAAGGTCTGTCCCGACCTCGACACGGTGATGTACACGCTGGGCGGCGGCATCAACGAGGGGCAGGGCTGGGGGCGTACGGACGAGTCCTTCCACGTCAAGGAGGAGCTCGCGGCGTACGGGGTCGGGCCCGAGTGGTTCGGGCTCGGCGACCGGGACTTCGCGACCCACATCGTCCGCACGCAGATGCTGGCGGCCGGCTATCCGCTCAGCGCGGTCACCGAGGCGCTGTGCGAGCGGTGGCAGCCCGGGGTGCGGCTCATCCCCATGACGGACGACCGGGTCGAGACGCACGTGGCCGTCGACATCGACGGGGAGCGCAGGGCCGTGCACTTCCAGGAGTACTGGGTGAAGCTGCGGGCCTCCGTCGACGCGCAGGCCGTGGTGCCGGTCGGCGCCGAGCACGCGAAGCCCGCGCCCGGTGTCCTGGAGGCCATCGCCGAGGCGGACGTGATCCTGTTCCCGCCGTCGAACCCCGTGGTGAGCGTCGGGACGATCCTGGCCGTGCCCGGGATCCGGGAGGCCATCGCCGAGGCGGGCGTGCCCGTCGTCGGGCTCTCGCCGATCGTGGGCGACGCGCCGGTGCGCGGCATGGCCGACAAGGTGCTGGCCGCGGTGGGCGTGGAGTCCAGCGCCGCCGCCGTCGCCGAGCACTACGGGTCGGGGCTGCTCGACGGGTGGCTCGTGGACACCGTGGACGCCGGGGTCCTGGACCGGGTCGAGGCGGCCGGGATCAAGTGCCGGGCCGTGCCGCTGATGATGACGGACCCCGAGGAGGGGACCGCCGCGGCCGAGATGGCGCGCGAGGCGCTGCGGCTCGCCGAGGAGGTGCGGATCCCGTGAGCTCTGCCGCCGCTCCTTCCTTCCGCGCGTGGGCCGTCGCCGGGATTCCCGAGGTCAGACCGGGCGACGACCTCGCCAAGCTGATCGTCGCCGCCGAGCCGGCGCTCGCCGACGGGGACGTCCTGCTGGTCACCTCGAAGATCGTCAGCAAGGCCGAGGGGCGGATCGTCCGCGCCGACGACCGGGAGGCCGCGATCGACGCGGAGACCGTACGGGTCGTGGCGCGGCGCGGGACGCTGCGGATCGTGGAGAACAAGCTGGGCCTGGTGATGGCCGCGGCGGGCGTCGACGCGTCCAACACCCCGGCCGGGACCGTGCTGCTGCTGCCCGAGGACCCCGACGCCTCCGCGGCCGCGATCCGCGACGGTGTGCGGGACGCCCTGGGGGTCGAGGTCGGCGTCGTCGTCACCGACACCTTCGGACGCCCCTGGCGGAACGGGCTGACCGATGTCGCCATCGGCGCCGCCGGCGTGCGCGTACTCGACGATCTGCGGGGAGGCGTCGACGCGTACGGGAATCAGCTGAGCGCGACCGTGGTGGCGACCGCCGACGAGCTGGCCGCCGCCGGGGACCTCGTGAAGGGGAAGGCCGGCGGTTTGCCGGTCGCCGTGGTGCGCGGCCTCAGTGGCCTGACGGGCACTCAGCAGGACGACGGTGCGCGGGAGTTGGTGCGCGTCGCGCGCGACGACATGTTCCGGCTCGGGACCTCAGAGGCCGTACGGGAAGCCGTGACGCAGCGGCGTACCGTGCGGGCCTTCACCGACGAGCCGGTCGACCCGGGGGCCGTGCGGCGGGCCGTCGCCGCGGCCGTCACCGCGCCCGCGCCGCACCACACGACGCCGTGGCGGTTCGTGCTGCTCGAGTCGGAGGAGTCGCGGGTACGGCTGCTCGACGCGATGCGGGACGCGTGGACGGCGGATCTGCGGCGCGACGGGAAGAGCGAGGAGTCGATCGCCAAGCGGGTGCGGCGGGGGGATGTGCTGCGCAACGCGCCGTACCTTGTCGTGCCCTGTCTGGTGATGGACGGGTCCCATACGTACGGGGATCCCCGGCGGGACACCGCCGAGCGGGAGATGTTCGTCGTGGCCACCGGGGCCGGCGTACAGAACTTCCTGGTGGCGCTGGCCGGGGAGCGGCTCGGCTCGGCATGGGTGTCGTCGACCATGTTTTGCCGGGATGCCGTACGGGACGTGCTGGGGCTGCCCGAGGAGTGGGACCCGATGGGGGCCGTCGCGGTGGGGCATGCGGCCGCCGCGCCTGTGGAGCGGCCCGCACGGGTCGTTTCGGAGTTCGTCGAGGTCCGGTAGGCCGCCTTTCCGCGGCGGCTACCACTCGGCGATGTTCACCCGGCGCATCTTCGGCTGCCTGCGGGGCGGTGCGACGCCGCTCAGCAGGATCAGCCGGGCCGCCCGGTGGCGCTGGCCCGCGTACGGGGCCAGGAGTTCCAGCATCTCCTCGTCCGTCGCGTCGCGGTTGCCCGCGAGCGCGTAGCCGACGGTGTGGGGCAGATGCAGGTCACCCGTGGTGACCTCGTCGGGGGCGCCGTTCGTGCGCTGGATCGTCTCGGCGGAGGTCCAGGGGCCGATGCCCGGAACCAGTTCGAGGCGGGCGCGGGCCCGGGCCGGCTCCATACCGGCCGCCTCCTCCAGGCGGCGGGCCACCCGCGCCGCACGGATGATCGTCGAGGCGCGCTTGTTGTCGACGCCCGCTCTGTGCCACTCCCAGGACGGGATCAGCGTCCACGCGCGCGGGTCGGGCATGACGCGCATCCGCAGGTCCTGGCCGCCGGCCGGGCCCGGGGCCGGTTCGCCGTGCCGGTGCAGCAGCAGACGCCAGGCGCGGTACGCCTCGTCCGTCGTGATCTTCTGCTCCAGGATCGACGGGATCAGGTTCTCCAGGACCAGACCCGTGCGGGTCAGCCGCAGACCCACGCGGCGGCGGGCCGACTCGGCGACCAGGCGGTGGCGTGGCTCGAAGGGGGCCGGGTCGTCCAACTCGCCCAGGAGCGCGGGGAGTTCGGACAAAAACCAGTCGGCTCCCGGGCCCCACGCCTGCGCCTGTACGGTGCCGTCCCGCTCCGTGATCCGTAGCGTGCCCGGTCCCTGCGGGGTGCGGCTCGCCCGCCAGATCGAGCCGTCGGGGGTGGTGCGGAAGGTGGGGTCCGCGGGGCCCCTTCGCAGGGGGCCGAGGGTGAGGCCCAGATGGAGGGGGCCCGGGGGTGTGTAGGTGCGGGTGGCCGGCGCCTGGTGCGGGATCGGTGCCGCCGGGGGTACGCGGGTTTCGCCGCCGCGCACGGTTGTGCGGGTCGGGGGGGTTTGCGTACGGGGGGTGTATCGGCGGCCTGCCACGGAGGTCCTTGGGTGGGCGGGGTGTGCCCTACGAGGGTAGGGGGTTATGTGTGCGGGCCGCTGAGAGCGAGGTCACGGGGCTCCGCCCCGGGCCCCGCTCCTCGATCTCCCCCAGACTTCGTCCGGGGGCCCAGGGGCTTGAGTTTGTTACTGGTCCGAGGAGAAGCGGACCGCGGCCGGCGGGATCTTGGCTTCGCACCAGATCCTGACGCCCGTCTGGAGTTCGTTGTCGGCGCCTACGTGGGCGCCGTCGCCGATCACCGCTCCCGTGAGGACCGTGCGGGCGCCGACGTGGGCGTTGCGGCCGATCAGGGAGTCCGTGATCACGGCTCCGGGTTCGATCACCGCGTCGTCCAGGATCGTGGAACCGAAGACGCGCGCGCCCTGGCCGACCCGGGCGCCCTCGCCGACGACCGTGCCGCCGGTCAGCTTGGCGTCCGGGGCGACCGTCGCCGTCGCCAGGACCAGGCTGTCGCCGCAGCGGCCGGGGACGCCGGGGGACGGGGCGCGGCCGAGGACCAGGTCGGCGGAGCCGCGCACGAAGGCGCCCGGGGTGCCGAGGTCGAGCCAGTACGTGGAGTCGACCATGCCCTGGAGGTGGGCGCCGGAGGACAGGAGGTCGGGAAACGTCTCCCGCTCCACCGAGACCGGGCGGCCCGTCGGGATCGTGTCGATGACCGAGCGGCGGAACACGTACGCGCCCGCGTTGATCTGGTCCGTGACGATCTCTTCAGGCGTCTGGGGCTTCTCCAGGAACGCGGTGACGCGGCCCGTCTCGTCCGTGGGGACCAGGCCGTACGCCCTCGGGTCCTCGACGCGGGAGAGGTGCAGCGAGACGTCGGCGCCGGTCGTCTCGTGCTCGTGGACCAGGGCCTGGATGTCCAGGCCCGTCAGGATGTCGCCGTTGAAGATCAGCACAGGTTCGTCGGGGCCCGAGCGCAGCCGCGAGGCGACGTTGCGGATGGCGCCGCCGGTGCCGAGGGGCTCGGCCTCGGTGACGTACTCCAGGTGGAGCCCGAGGCGGGAGCCGTCGCCGAAGTACGGCTCGAAGACCTCCGCCAGGTAGGACGTGGCCAGGACGATGTGGTCGACGCCCGCTGCCTTCGCCCGCGCGAGCTGGTGCGTCAGGAACGGGACGCCGGCCGCCGGGACCATCGGCTTCGGCGTGTTCACCGTGAGCGGGCGCAGCCTGGTGCCCTTGCCGCCGACCAGGAGGATCGCTTCTGTCACCTGTCGTCTCTGCTTCCTGCTGGGGCCGGCCGAACTGTCTTTCGGCCGGCCAGTGTATGCAGACCGTTCGAGACCCGGGCCGGCCGGCGTCAGCGGCCCTGGAGGTGGGCGGAGCTGCTGCGGGCTTTGCCGAGCTTGTTGTAGAGACGGCGTCCCGGGCATTCGGTTGCGAATCCGTCCCGGTGGCCGGAGATCACATGCAGTCGCACGTTCTTTCCCTTGCGGTACAGATTGCCACCACCCGACTTGAGATATGTCGTACCGCGCGGATTTGCCCCGTACAGACCGAGCTTCCACGCGGTGAGCTTCGCGATGGCGTTCACCGCGGCGGCGGGCGGGTTGGAGCTGCCGAAGGAGCCCAGGACCGCGATGCCCATGCTGTTGGTGTTGAAGCCGAGGGTGTGCGCGCCCATGACCGGCTTGGTGATCCCGCCCGCCCGGCCCTCGTAGATGTTGCCGCACTTGTCCACGAGGAAGTTGTAGCCGATGTCGCGCCAGCCACTGCTCTTGACGTGGTAGCGGTAGATACTGCGGATGACCGAAGAGGCTTGTGAGCAGCGGTAGTTGTTGCCCGAAGCACTGTGGTGCACGAAGGCCGCCTTCACCGTCTTCGTGTAGGCGAAGTCGCGCTCGCGCAGCTTCTCGTCGGCGCCCCAGCCCTTGCGCGTGACGATGCGCGGGCGGGCCCCGACGTACGGGCGGGCCTTCGTCGCGCTCGTGTCGCCGCCGCGGGCCTCGATCAGCTCGTCCTCCGACGCCTTCTTCGAGAGTGCGGGGACGGAGGTGGCGCCGAGGGGGGCGAGCTCGGCGTTCACGGCGGAGGCCGCGGCGGCCTCGGAGGTCAGGGCTGTGGCGCGGGGGCCGTCGGCGGGCGCGCCCTGCGGCGGGGGCTCGGCGCCCGGGTCCACGAGTTCGAGGCGCAGGCCCTTGGGGAGGGGCTCGGCGGCCGCGGCGCGGGTGGCGGCGGGTGCGTCGCCCTGCACCCGCACCTCCACGCCGTCGGAGTCGCCGACCCAGAGGGGGGCGGTGGAGCCGTGGACGTGGCCCGAGGTGTGCTCGGAACTCTCCAGGTCGGGGGCGTCGTCGTTGTGGGTCTCCATGTCCTGCCAGGCGGACCAGGTGGTGGTCCCGGTGGTGCGCGTACGGACCTGCACCTGGCCGTGGAGTTCGGTGTTCGGGTCGTCCCAGACGACGCCGACCAGGGAGAACGGGTGGACGTCGCGCTGCGGCAGGCCCTGTACCCGGGGCGTGCCCGCGGCGCGGGAGACGGTGAGCGGGGCGAGGGCCAGCGACTGGGTGCTGCCCGGGAGTGAGTCCTGCGCCGGGGCCGGCACGGCGTGCGAGGCGGCGGGCAGGGTGAGCGGGAGGGCCAGGGCGGCCGCGCAGGTGACGCCGATCGAGGAAGCAAGGAATCCACGCATGCACACGATCGTGGCCATACCGGTACGGTTCAGGCCATTGGGGAGTGTCATACGGGTGCCGGGGTGAAGTCCAGGGGTGGGGTTGGCGGGTGACGGGGTGTCGGGACGCAGATCCGGTGTCCGGCCCGGCTCGGCCGGGATCCGGGCCCCGGGCCAGGCCCCGCGGCACCCCTCAGGCGCTGGAGGCGTCCCGCGTAGGGTGGGCCGGGTGAATGTTGCGCACCGTACTCCCGCCGCTCTGCTCCAGGCCGCCCTCGCCGCCGACCCGGGGCGGCCGCTCGTCACGTTCTATGACGATGCCACCGGGGAGCGCGTGGAGTTGTCCGTGGCGACGTTCGCGAACTGGGTGGCCAAGACCGCCAATCTGCTGCAGGGGGAGCTGAACACGGAGCCCGGTGACCGGGTCGCCGTGCTGTTGCCCGCGCACTGGCAGAGCGCGGTGTGGCTGCTCGCCTGTTCGTCGGTCGGGGTCGTCGCCGAGGTCGGCGGGGATCCGGCCGGGGCCGATGTCGTCGTCAGCGGGCCCGACACCCTGGACGCCGCCCGGGCCTGTTCCGGTGAGCGGGTCGCGCTCGCGCTGCGGCCGCTGGGCGGACGGTTCCCGCAGCCTCCCGAGGGCTTCCTGGACTACGCCGTGGAGGTGCCGTCGCAGGGGGACCGGTTCGCTCCGTTCTCCCCCGTCGACCCGGAGGAGCCCGCGCTCGTCGTCGCCGGGGCCGAGTGGACCGGCGCCGAGGTCGTGGAGAAGGCCACCGCCGACGCTCCGGGGCTCGGCCTGACCGGGCCCGGCGCGCGGATCCTGTCCGGGCTGCCGTACGACAGCTGGCAGGGGCTGAGCGCCGGGCTGTTCGCGCCGCTGGCGACCGGCGGTTCCGTCGTGCTGTGCCGCAACCTCGACCGGCTCGACGGGGAGGCCCTCGCCAAGCGGGTCGAGAGCGAACGGGTCACGGCCACCGCGCGATAGCCGCGAGAGCCGCCGGTAACCCGTTCGGGTCAGCTCCCCCGGCCCGCCGCCGCGGCGGGGTCCATGGTCGTAGAGACGCATGCGTACGCACGCGCTGCCGTGTCTTCTACGTCGCCATGAGGGGACCCACGTGACCGACTCCGCAGCCACGCCTCCGGAGCCCGACGGCGGGACGCCGCTCGGCCCGGGCGGCGGCTCCTCCCCGACCGGCGTCGGCCGGGCCCGGCGGCGCAGGAGATGGCTGCGGTACTCGGCGATCGGCGCGGCGCTGCTGGTGCTCGTGGCGGGCGGCACGGGCTGGATGGCGTACGAGAAGCTCAACGGCAACATCCACGAGGACTCGGACACCGCGGCCGAACTCGCCCGCTACGAGAAGGAACGGCCCACCGTTCTGGTCGACGGGGCGCAGAACCTGCTGCTCATCGGGTCGGACTCGCGGGCCGGGGCGAACCGCAAGTACGGCCGCAACGACGGCACGCAGCGCTCGGACACGACGATCCTGCTGCACGTCGCGGCGGACCGGAAGAGCGCGACCGCCGTCTCGTTCCCCCGCGATCTGATGGTCGACGTGCCGGCCTGCCGCAAAACGGACGGCACCCGCATCGAGCCGATGTTCGCCATGTTCAACTACGCCTTCGAGACGGGTGGTTCGGCGTGCACCATCCGTACGGTCGAGAAGATGACGGGGGTGCGGATCGACCACCACATGGTCGTCGACTTCCAGGGGTTCAAGGACATGGTCGACGCGGTCGACGGCGTCGAGGTGTGCCTGGACAAGCCGATCGACGACACCGACGCGCACCTGAAGCTGGCCCCCGGCAAGCACCTCCTCGACGGTGAGCAGGCCCTCGGCTACGTACGTGCCCGCAAGAGCATCGGCAACGGCAGCGACACCGACCGGATGGACCGCCAGCAGCGGTTCCTGGGCGCGCTCGTCACCAAGGTGCAGAGCAACGACGTGCTGCTGAACCCGGCGAAGCTGTATCCCGTGCTCGACGCCGCCACCTCCTCGCTCACCACCGACCCGGGGCTGGCGAGTCTGCGCGGGCTCTACGACCTCGTGCGCGGGATGCGCGGCATCACGGTCGACCGCATCCAGTTCCTGACCGTGCCGCGGCAGTCGTACATCTACAACGCCAACCGCGACCAGCTCGTGCAGCCCGCCGCCGAGCGGCTGTTCACGCGGCTGCGCACCGACGCCCCGCTCGTCGTCTCCAAGGACACACCCGCGGACGTACAGGCCGAGAGCGATCAGACGCAGGGTGACGGGATGTCGTACGACGAAGGCGGCTACGACGACGCGTACGGGTCCGGCGAGGACGGCGGCTGGGACGACGGCAAGCCCGGCGCCGGCCCGACGGCACCCGCGACTCCGTCCACGGCGCCCTCCCCCGCACCCACCTTCCGCGGCAACACGGCCCGGCAGGACGCCTGCGGCTGAAGTGCCCGCGGCCGAGGTACCCGCGGCCGAGGTGCCTCAAAAGTTGTCACAACAGGTGTCGCCACAGCCGCCTCAACAGCTGCCTCAACAGCCCCTGGGTAAAGCGCAAGTCATCAGGTGGCACACAGGTTCACAGAAATGAGCCGGATTGCCCAGTTGTAGGAGAGTGGAATTTGTCACCGCCGTCGCTTGACGCTGAACTGGGCGGATAGTGTGAGCGATCCGGTGCACCCGGCCATGCTGCCCAGGCGAGGTCGCGCACCTCTTACCGACTGACCGGGCGCCTGCTTTGAGGGGGGCGAGGCGCCGCGTGGCCCCGACGGAGGATGCAGACAACCGTGGACGCGCAAGGCCGTGGGCGGGCGGACGACATCGACCCCGCAGACCAGTGGGTACTCAACCCGCAAACCGGTGATTACGAACTGCGACTGACCCCTTCCGCTGGGCAGTCGGCGGTACCCGGGCCCCGCCGCACCGCGCCCCGCGGCAGCAGGCGGGAACCGCAGGAGGTACCCCCGCAGCGCAGGCGGCGCGAGCCCCAGGCACAGGCGCCCGCGCCGGGGCGGCGGCGCTCGAAGTCGAAGAAAAAGAAGAAGTCGACGGCGAAGAAAGTGCTGCTGTGGACGTCCGGCAGCGTGGCCTTCCTGGTCCTCGCCGCCTCGGCCGGCGGTTACCTCTACTACCGCCACCTCGACGGGAACATCACCACGCAGGACGTCGTCGGTGCCAAGAACGGATTCAGCAAGGACGAGGCGTTCAACATCCTCGTCATCGGCACCGACAAGCGCACCGGCAAGGGCAACGAGGGCTACGGCGACAAGGGCAGCGTCGGTCACGCCGACACGAACGTGTTGCTGCACGTGTCCAAGGACCGTACGAACGCGACCGCGTTGAGTATCCCGCGCGACCTGATCGTGGATGTGCCTGATTGCAAGGTGAAGGACGAGACCGGTCAGCTCAAGACGATTCCCGGCACGCAGAACGTACGTTTCAACACCAGTCTGGGGCAGGACGGGCGAGACGCAGGCTGCACCATGGCGACCATCAAAGCGGTCACGGGAATCACCGTGGACCACTTCATGATGGCGGACTTCAACGCGGTGAAGACCCTGTCGACGGCAGTGGGCGGCGTAGGCGTATGTCTCGCGAAGGACGTCAACGACGACGACTCGCACCTCAACCTGAAGGCCGGTCAGCACAATCTGAAGGGCGAGGAAGCACTCGCGTTCCTACGCACCCGGCACAGTTGGGGGAACAAGGGCGACCTCGACCGCATCAAGGTGCAGCAACAGTTCCTGAGTTCCCTGGCCCGCAAGATGAGCTCGGGCGACACCCTCACGAGCCCGACGAAGCTGACGCACCTCGCCGAAGCCGCGACCAAGGCGCTCACGGTCGACAAGGGCATAGGGAGTCTGACTCACCTCAAGGACGTTGCCCTTGAGGTGAAGAAGGTGCCGACCAAGAACCTCTCGTTCGTGACCACCCCGGTCGTGGACAATCCGGCCGAGACGGTCCACACCACAGTCGTACTCAAGGACTCGGCCGCACCTCAGGTCTTCGACGCGATCAAGAACGACGTCTCGCTGACCGAGACGAAGAAGAAGCAGAAGGCCGCCACCGACGCCAAGCTCAAGGGCACGAAGTCCGCGGCCACCGATGTGCGCGTCGACCTCTACAACGGCAGCGGCGAGACCGGCGCCGCGCAGGCGACCCTCACCTGGCTGCAGAACAGCGAAGGAGTCAGCAAGTCCAGCCAGATGGGCAACAAGCCCGACCAGGCGAAGACGACCCTCGAATACTCGCCCGACCAGGCCGACCAGGCCCGGCGTCTCGCCGACATCATGGGCCTGCCCGGGTCCGCGATGAAGGAAGGCAAGAGCGAGAAGAACGATCAGGGGCTGCCGGCGATGATCCTCATCCTCGGCAAGGACTTCAAGGGCGCGGGCACGCCCATCAGCGGCGGCGGTACGGCGACGGTGGATGCCGACAAGACGACAGCTGACAAGACTGTTTGCGCCAAGTGACCAACCTCGGCCGCCCTTTGGCTGTCTAACGCATTGACAGCGGGGCGGCCGAGTCATGGCCATGGGCGGGGAGGGTGGGGCGGGGCATGGGGCGAAGCGGTGTGCGTGGGGTGCACTCACGACCGAACGGCGAGCAGAGGGAACCGTCGTCCGCGGCTGACGAATCGGACTGGGACGAGACCTCCTACACGGATGAATCTCGGCCGTCCCTGGACGGGCGACCGTCCAGGGACGGGGACACACAGAATGGTGAACGGCGCGTAGCCACTGGCCGCCCCCGACGTCGGCGGGGGCGCCGCGTGCTGCGCTGGACCGCGCTCACCCTTGCCGTACTCATATTGGGCACGGCCGGCGCCGGCTACCTCTGGTACCAGCACCTCAACAGCAACATCGAGAAGGGCAAACGGAGCAGCGCCGACACGGGCGTGAAGAAGGCCGAACCGAACGCGGCTGGACAGACACCGATCAACATCCTGTTGATCGGGTCCGACAGTCGGAACTCGGCGGAGAACGTGAAGCTGGGCGGGAGCAAGCAGAGCGTCGGCAACAAGCCGTTGGCCGATGTGCAGATGCTCATCCACATCTCCGCCAACCGCGAGAACGCCTCGATCATCAGTATCCCGCGGGACACCCGGGTGAACATCCCCGCGTGCGAAGACCCGGAAGCCCACACCAAGTACCCGGCGACGAACACCATCATCAACGAGTCCCTCCAGCGCGGCGGTCCCGGATGCACTCTGGCCACCTGGGAGAAGCTCACCGGCTTGTACATCGACCACTGGATGATGGTGGACTTCGCCGGCGTCGTCACGATGGCTGACGCCGTGGGCGGGGTGGGCGTGTGCGTCAAGCAGAACGTTTGGGACCGCCCGCTGCCCGGCGTACCGGGTGGATCCGGACTGAAACTGACTGCCGGGGATCACAAGGTCAAGGGCAAGTCGGCACTTCAGTGGCTGCGTACGCGGCACGCCTTCTACAGCGATCTGGGCCGCGCCAAAGCGCAGCACATGTACATGAGCTCGATGCTCCGGACGCTCAGAGAACAGGATGCGTTCTCCGACAGCGGTCGGCTCCTGAACCTGGCGGAGTCCGCCACGAAGGCCCTCAAGGTCTCCGAGGAGGTGGGTTCGGTGAAGAAGCTTTATGACCTCTCCATGCAGCTCAAGCGCGTTCCCTCCAAGCGCATGACCACGCTCACGATGCCTACGGCCGAAGATCCTCAGAATCGGAATCATCTGGTTCCCGCGACGGCGGATGCGGAGAAGATCTGGGCCATGCTCCGCGACGACGTCGCGCTCGACAAGAACAGCGATGAGCCCGCGGGCGACAACGGCAAGCCGACCTCTTCGCCGTCGCCCAGCACCGACGCTCATGCTGCAGGATCGTTGCCCGTGCTGGTCCGGAACGGTACGAACGGCGCCGGACAGGCCGCAGTGCCCCAGCGTGCGAACACTCTCGCGCAAGTGCTGCAGCAGAAAGGATTCACCCGAGCCGCCGCCGACTCGACCGCCTTCCCGCTCACCGCGACAGTGGTGGCGTATCCCGAGAACGCCGGTTCCCAGGTCAAAGAGTTCGCAACTCTGGTGGCGCAGTCCCTCGGGATCCCCACAAGCGCGGTGAAGGCATCCGATGGCGTCACGGCCGTCACGGTGAGCGTCGGCGCGGACTGGCGGGAGGGCAGTACGTACCCGAAACAGAAGACCGCGAAAGCGGGCGACGTGCCGGACACCGCTGACGCCCTGAACGGATCCGACGAGGACGCCTGCATGGATGTGTACAAGCCCTATCGCTGGTAGGCACACCACCTCTTCCGTCGCGGGCCTCTCCTCATCCGGAGGAGGGGCCCGTCCCGCTTCAGGCCAACTCTGCTTATTTTTCGGCCACTTGACACTTGATCGACAACTTCATCGCATGCCCATGCCAAGATTCCTTTCGCCATTCACAGGAAATTCACGGGAAGCCGACAGGTTCGTCGGCTGATCCGTCATGCCCATTGGGGAGGGAACGATGCGCAAGGCACTCGGCCGCATCGGAGTTGTGCTGGCCACTGCCGCGGCCGCCTGCGTCTTGGGGCCTGTCAGCACCGCGAGCGCGGCCACCTACGGCTGCAACGGCTCGCAGGTCGACAGTTGGAGCAACACCTACAACGGCACGACTTACGCGACCACGTATCTGTTCTGGGACGGCACCTACAACTGCGTTGCGGCTGTGAAGCGCGGCTCGTACTACGGCACGTCGTCGCGCATCCGCGTGGAGGGTTACACCGACGTCGACGGCTACGTGGGGCGCGACGACGGCAACTACCTCTACTACGCGAACTACACGTGGTACGGCAAGGGACGCTGCGTCGCCGTCGAGACCGACATCTGGAACTTCAGCGGCAACAACATCATCCAGGACCACGTGCCGTACTCCGGCTACTTCCACTGCGGCTGAACAGCGAACAGCACAGCACCCCCACTAAGGACTTCCATGCGACTACGTAAGACAATGACTGCCGCGGGCACTGCAGCAGTCATGGCCACCGTTGGCCTCACCCTTGCCGCGAGCCCCGCGCAGGCGGCCGGTTACAGCGGCGCCTGTGGCAGCGGCTACAGCGTGATCGACTCGATGAGCGTCACCAACGGCCTGGCCCGGGCATACCTGACCTACAACAGCTCGAACGGCTACAACTGCGTCGTCACGATGAACAACACTGGCTCGACACACTTTCTGGACGCTGCCGTAGAGGTATCCGGAGGGGACTGGGTCAGAGACCGGGGCAACTACAAGTCCTACGCCGGGCCTGTATACGTCTATGCGGCTGGAAAATGCATCGACTGGGGTGGGAGCGCCGACAGCGCCACCGTCAACCTCAAGTGGAACGACCACTGCGGCTGACCATCGTGGACAGGCCCGCCTCTTACCGGTAAAAGGCGGGCCCGCCCACCGAGTTCAACGTTCAGTTGGGGGCGGGCTCGCTGTGAACGCTCGGCCGACGTGACGCGATGACCTTCCTCGCCAGCGCCTTCGGGCTGGTGAGGAAGCCCCAGCCCCACGTCATGTGCATCGTCGCGAGAGCGACGGGGATCTGGGCGCGGGCCTTGAGGGGCAGGCCCTTGCCGGCCGGGACGGAGCCCGCGGCGATCGCCGCCAGGTAACCGGCGGGGAGCACGAAGGCCCACGGGGTGACCGCCGCGCCGACCACGATGCCCGCCGCTATCGCGACGACGGCGGTGGGCGGGGCGAGGTAGCGCAGGTTGATGGAGCCGGAGTGGTAGCGGGCGACCACATGGCGCCAGCGGCCGTAGTCCTTGTACTGCTTGGCCAGCGCCTTCACCGAGGGCCGGGGGCGGTACGAGACCTTCAGCTCGGGCGAGAACCAGATCTGGCCGCCGGCCTCGCGGATGCGGAAGTTCAGCTCCCAGTCCTGGGCGCGGATGAACTCCTCGTTGTAGCCGCCCTGTTGCTCCAGGGCCTCGCGCCGGAAGACGCCGAGGTAGACCGTCTCGGCGGGCTGCGCCGCGCCACCGGTGTGGAAGACCGCGTTGCCGACACCGATCTTCGAGGTCATCGCGGCGGCGACGGCCTTCTCCCAGTCGTTGGTGCCCTCGGCGTGCATGATGCCGCCGACGTTCATCGCGCCGGTCTCCTCCAGGAGACGGACGGCGGTCGCGATGTAGCCCTGCGAGAGCGCGGCGTGCCCGTCGACGCGGACCACGACCGGATGCCGGGAGGCCTTGATCGCGGCGTTCAGCGCGGCGGGGGTGCGGCCCGTCGGGTTCGGCACCGTATGGACGCGGGGGTCCTCCGCCACGAGCTGCGCGGCGATCTCGTCCGTACGGTCGGTGGACGGGCCGAGGGCGACCACGACCTCCATCTCCCCGTCGTACTCCTGCGCCAGGATCGCCTCGACGGCCTCGCGCAGATGCCGCTCCTCGTTGAGGACGGGCATGATCACGGATACGGCCGGAAGCTGCGTATGGGAGTTCGCGTTCATCGTGGGTCACGTTACCGCTAATGGGGGACAGGGGCGCGCGCCGCCCGGGTCACTACCGCGGGCAGGAGATCGTATCGGCCTACGGTGCTCGCGTCCCACGCCCGCTGTCGCGGAGGTGTCCCCACGTGCCCACGCCGCCCCGCTCCCCCGCCCGTCCGGACCGGCCCGCGCAACCCCGCCGTCCGGCGGAGCCGCTGCGCAGGAAGAAGCCCCGGTGGGCGATGCGGACGGCCACGACGTTCTCGGTGACGGTGCTCGCCGCGGCGGGCATCGGGCACGCGCTCGTCTCCGGCCTCGACACCGGCATCGACCGCATCGACCCCTTCAAGGACATGAAGAACCGTCCGGTCGCCGGGCACGGCATGAACGTCCTGCTCGTCGGCACCGACGGCCGCGACAAGATCACCGAGGCGGAGCGGCAGAAGTACCGGCTCGGCGGGTCACCCTGCCACTGCACGGACACCATCATGATCGTGCACATCTCGGCCGATCACGAGCGCGCGTCCGTCGTCTCGCTCCCCCGTGACTCCTACGCCATGATGCCGCCGCACGTCGACCAGAACAGCGGCGACCAGCACCACGCGCACCCGGTGAAGATCAACGCGGCCTACGCGGAGGGCGGCCCGCAGCTGACCGTCCGTACCGTCGAGAACATGACGCACGTGAAGATCGACCACTACCTGGAGGTCGACTTCACCAGCTTCATGAAGACGGTCGACGTGCTCGGCGGGGTCGAGGTCTGCACGGCCCGCCCCCTCAAGGACTCGTACACGGGTCTCGATCTGGGCGTCGGCACCCACCAGCTGAACGGGGGCGAGGCGCTCCAGTACGTACGGGCCCGGCACACGGACGGCGCCGGCGACCTCGGCCGGATGCAGCGCCAGCAGCGCTTCCTGGCCTCGCTGATCTCGAAGACGACGTCGTCCGGGGTGCTGCTGAACCCGGTCAAGTTCCGCGATGTCGCCCGTACGCTGCTCGGCTCGGTCCGCGCCGACCAGGGGTTCGGGACGAACGAGATGGTCGAACTGGCCGGAGCCATGCGCAAGTTCACACCGAGGTCGTCGGAGTTCACCACCGTGCCGGTCGGCGACATCAGCTACCCGGTCAAGGGCATCGGCTCCACCGTGAAGTGGGACCCGGCGAAGTCCGAGAGGCTGTTCCAGGCGCTGCGCGACGACCAGCCGCTCGCCGCGCACCGGAACCGGAAGAAGGCGATCGTCGTCGACGTCTCGCCGCAGCAGATCCGGGTCCAGGTGGAGAACGCGACGATGACGGCGGGGCTCGGCAAGAAGGTCGACACCGCACTGCGGGGGACCGGGTTCCGGACGAGCCGGGTGCCGGTGAACGCGGACAGCCGGCTCGCGAAGGGGACGGTCGTGCTCTTCGACCCGCGCTGGGACCGCTCCGCGAAGACGCTGGCCACGGCGTTGCCCGGGGCGCAGCTCGTCCCTGTGAACGGGCAGGGGCCGGTGCTGAAGGTGCGGGCCGGGGCGGATTTCACGGGGGTTCGGCGGGTGCGGGCCGAGGACGCGTATCAGGGGGAGTTCGGGGCGGTCACCGGGGATGAGGTGTCTTGTGCCTGAGCGGGGCGACCGGGCGCGGGCCGCGAGGCTCCGCCCCGGACCCCGCTCGGTCACGCGTCGGCGCTCAAATTGCCCGACCGCGCCCGGAGCTCCTTGATCGCCCGACGGCGGGCCAGGCGGTGCTGGCGGCGGATCTGGGCCTCCTGGTAGCGGCGGCGGTCGCGGTCCGTCTCCGGGAGCACCGGGGGGACGCCGCGGGGTTTGCCGTCCGCGTCGACCGCCGCGAAGACCAGGTACGCGGAGCCGACCTGCTGCGCGGGCGTCGACTCGTTCCAGCGTTCGGCCAGGACCCGGACGCCGACCTCCATCGAGGTCCGGCCGGTCCAGTTGACCTGGGCCTTCACATGCACGAGGTCGCCGACGCGGACCGGCTCCAGGAAGGCCATCTCGTCCATCGAGGCCGTCACGGCCGGGCCGCCTGAGTGCCGGCCCGCCACCGCGCCCGCCGCGTCGTCCACAAGTTTCATGATCACGCCGCCGTGCACCGTACCCAGGAGGTTGGTGTCGTTGTGCGTCATGATGTGCGACAACGTCGTACGGGACGCTGCGGTCGGCTTGCCCGGAATATCGGACTCCGCGCCGTGGGCCTGGTCTGTCATGCCACCCACCATATGCGCGGTCCGCGCACGCGCCGATTGTGTCAGCTCTGCAACAGCCCTGGTCCGATTTACCATCCGCCCTTGTAAGGCACACAGCGGTGCACGGCACACTGGCCATATGAACGATTGGCCCGAGGGGCGGAGCGACAGGCAGGGTGGCGGCTACGGCCGTGGCAGCGCGAACGCACGCCCTGAAGGCGCACGTGCCATGCCGCATGTGCAGCGCCCCGTCCCGCAGCAGCAGCCCAGGTACGACGACGGATACGACGGCCTCTACCGCGACCAGGGCGGCCAGGGCGTGGCCGACCCGTCGTACGACAGCGGTTACAACACCGGTCAGGTCTACGGCCAGCCCAGCCGCGCCGCGGGCGGCGGCGGGGACGGCTACGGGCCGCCGGCCGGCGGCAGCCCCGCGCGTCCGGCGCCGAACTGGCGCAAGCGCATCAAGTGGACCGCGATCACCGTGGTCACCGTCCTCGTGGTGACCAGCGTCTCCACGTACTTCTGGGCGGACTCCAAGCTCCACCGGGACGTCGACCTGTCCAAGGTCATCGACCGGCCGGAGGCGGGCGCGGGCACGAACTACCTGATCGTCGGCACCGACAGCCGCGAGGGCATGTCCGACGAGCAGAAGAAGGAGCTGCACACCGGCTCCGCCGAGGGCAAGCGCACGGACACGATGATGATCCTGCACGTCGGTGGCAACGGGGACACCCTCGTCTCGCTGCCGCGCGACTCGAACGTGACGATCCCGAGCTTCAAGGGCGCCGAGTCCGGCAAGCTCTACCCGGGCACGGGCCGCCAGACGAAGCTGAACGCCGCCTACGCCGAGGACGGCCCCGAGCTGCTCGTGCGCACCGTCGAGTCCAACACCGGGCTGCACATCGACCACTACGCGGAGATCGGCTTCGGCGGTTTCGCGAGCATCGTGGACGCGGTCGGCGGCGTCGAGATGAACCTGAAGGAAGGCTTCAAGGACAAGTGGTCCGGCGCCGACTTCAAGGCGGGCAAGCAGACCCTGACCGGCCAGCAGGCCCTCGCCTTCGTCCGTACGCGCCACGCGTTCGCCGCGTCCGACCTGCAGCGCACCAAGAACCAGCAGGCGTTCCTCGCGGCGCTCGCCCACAAGGTGGCGTCGCCGTCGACCGTCATGAACCCCTTCAAGCTCTACCCGACGCTCGGCGCGGGCCTGGACTCGCTCGTCGTCGACAAGGACATGAGCCTGTGGAACCTGGCGTCGATGTTCATGGCGATGAAGTCGGTCTCCGGCGGCGACGGTGACGGCAAGTCCATGAACATGCCGACGAACGGCTCGGTCGGCGGCAACCTGCTCTGGGACAAGACCAAGGTGAAGCAGCTCGTCGACCAGTTCAACAACGACGAGAAGGTCACCGTCTCCGGCAGCTGACACCCGGGGCCGTCACCTGTTCCCGCAGTCCTCGACGTAAGTGGCGAATAGCTCGAGCAAGGTGTCGGGCCGGGGCGGCGGGCTCACCGTGCATCAAGTCGTCGACCACCGGCTCGGTGACGAGGTCCCGGCACTCACTGGGCAGCCGACGGGTGGCGGGCGCGGGCGGCTCGGGATCGGGATCGCGGTACGCGGGTGGTCAGGTACCGCGCCGGGTCGGTGACGCTCCAGCCGGCGACGGAGCCGCGCTGGACGAGGAGTGCCACGTCGGACGCGATCCCGATGCGGGCCTCCAACGGCTCGTCGAGGATGTCGAGGTCGCGCAGACAGGTGAGCACGGTGTCCTCGGGGCCGCGGCACAGCACCGAGCCCCTCTCATGACGGAAATCCCGGGCCCCGTCGGCCCGGACGGGGCGTGAGCGGAAGGCGGGCGAAGCCTCCGGCCGGTGCGGTTCCACTCCGGCCGGCGCTCGGTCGGCCGTCCCGAACCGGAACACGTCCGGCGCGTCCCACAGCCAGTCCTGGCTGCCGAAGGTGTCCAGCAGGAACCGCTCCCGATCCGTGCCGTCCGCGTGGCCCGCGACGTGTACGCAGGCGTCGCCCGTGCAGCGAGGGGTGGCGGCGAGCGGGTCGCCGGTGACCGTCGTCGGCCGGTCCCCGTCGAACGACACTTTCGCCTTCGTCACCCGTTCCCGTAGTCCTCGAACAGGTCGCCGATGAGCGCGAGGAGGGCGTCGACCCGGTGGCGGTCCTCACGCTGGGCGCGCAGGGACTCGTGGAGTGCCCTGAGCCGTTGCACGGCCGACGGGTCCCGGTGCCTCACGTCATCCAGCAGCGGCGAGGTGGTCAGATCCAGGCTCTCGGTGAACAGCAGCCGAGTGGCCTGGGCGACGGGAGCCGGGTCGGGAGCGGCGAATCCGCTGGTCAGGTACTGGACCGGGTCGGTCAGGCTCCAGCCGACGACGGTGCCGTGCTGGACAAGCAGCGCCACGTCCGGCGCGATCCCGATACGGGCCTCCAACGGCTCGTCGAGGACGTCGAGGTCGCGCAGACAGGTGAGCACGGTGTCCCCCGGGCCGCGGCACAGCTCCGAGGCCACCTCCAGGCGGAAGTCCCGCGCCTCGTCCGCGCGCAGGCCGCCCGGACGGACGAGGGGCAGGTCCGGGACGCGGGCGGACTCCTCGGGATCGGCAGTCTCGTAGGGCAACTGGAACTGAAGACCGACCAGTTGTCGATCGGCCGGGTCGAACCTGGCCTCGTCGGGCGCGTCCCACAGCCAGTCCTGGCTGCCGAAGGTGTCCAACTGGAACTGTTCCTGTTCCCTGACGTCCCCGTACGTCGCGACGCGCACGCGCTGCCCCGCGAAATCGAAGCGCGGGGTGATGGTCAGAGGTTCTCCCGTCACCGTCGCGGTCCAGTTGTCATCGAGGGTGAGTTTCACGATGGATGCCGCCTCATCGAATCTGTTCGGCCGGAGCCACGAAGCCGTTCTTCGCCGGAATCCTGCCTTCCACGACGTCGGCATGGGTAATCGGCCCACCGGGATCGCTGGGCGAGCCACCGAGCGCCTTCGCCCCCGACTCGCCCTTGATCCCAGAAGGTCCGTATGCCGTGATGGCATTGCCCGCCCCGGCACCGCCGCCTTCCGTCACCACGACGTCCTCCCCCTGCCGGAAGATCAGCCTTCCGCTGCCCGCCGTCGAGTGGTACACGGCGTCAGGGTTCTTGAGGATCTCCAGAACCCGTTCGTCACTGAAGCCGTGCCTGGTGTCCCCGTGGTAGTTGCCACTCTTCTTCACCCTGCCGTCCTGAGCACGCTGAATGACGTCTTCCGCGGTCTCGTGGGCCTTCTGCCTGGCCTGGGCGGCCTTCTCCTCCTTCGTGTACTTGGGCATGAGCCCCAGCGGGTCGGACCCGGCGTGCGGGTTGCCCACGTACGCGACCGGATTCGGGGCGGGTGCGAGGCCGAGGGGGTCCGGGGAGGTGTAGCGGCCGGTTTCGGGGTCGTAGTGGCGGAAGTAGTTGTAGTGGAGGCCCGTCTCGGGGTCGTAGTACTGGCCGGGGAAACGCAGCGGGGTGTACGCGCCGCTGTCGCGGGCCCAGGCCGTGGTGCCCCACAGGGTGGAACGGGACCGCCAGGCGATGTCACCGGACTCGTCGATCAGTTCGGTGGGCGTGCCGACCAGGTCTGTCGCGATGGCGAAGAACCGGCGGTCGATCTCCGCCTGGCCGCTGTCGGCGTCGAGGATGCGCTCGGTCTGGGTCAGGGGGACGACGTCCCGGTGGTCCCAGGTGAGGGCGACCGTGGTCGTGCGGTCGGGCTGGAGGCTGGTCTGTTCGCACAGGGTGAGGCCGTCCCAGGTGAACCGGGTCTCCTCGACCACGATCACGCCGTCGGATGCCAGGCGCTGTTTCGCCGTGCGGCGCCCCAGGGGGTCGTATCGGTAGCGCCACCGCGTTCCGTCAGGGGTGGTGACGGCGGTGAGACGGTTCTCGGTGTCCCATTCATAGCGCCAGGTGTCGGGCTTGCGGGAGAGGCGGGTCTTCTGCCGGAGAGTGACCCGGCCGAGCGCGTCGTGCTCGAAACGCACCCCACCGGCCCGGGTGATCCTGGTGCCGGCGTAGGCGCGCTCGCCCGTGGCCTCGTTGCCCGGGTGCCGGGACGGCCAGGACGCCGAGGTCTGGTTTCCTGCCGCGTCGTAGGCGTACTGCTCCGTCCAGCCCTGGGCACGCACGGCGGTGACCCGGCCCGTCCGGTCGAGGTCGAAGGTGCGGGTCCCTGACAGCCGGTCCGCCACCGCCAGCAGGTGCCCGTCGGCGCGGTAGGAGTAGGCCCGGCTGTTGACGGCTTGTGCCCCGGCGGTGATGTGCTGCTCGGCCAGCCGGCCGGCCGCGTCCCAGGCGGAGGCCACGGTGACCGCGCCACCGAGGACGCGGGCAAGTTCCCGGCCGGCCGCATCGTGCCGGAAGTCGACCTGGCGCCCGCCGGTCGTCAGCCGCTCGGGCCGGCCGCCGGCGTCGTAGGCGTAGGAGGTGACATGGCCGGTAGGGGTGGTACGGCGCTTGCGGCGGCCCAGGACGTCGTAGGTGTACGAGGTGGCACGGCCGTCGACCAGCTCCGTCTTGACCCGCCCCCGACGGTCGTACTGGTAGCGGAGTTCACTGTCCGGGCCTGCTGCTTCCAGGAGGCGGCCCGCGCGGTCATGGGCGTACGTCGTCACCCGGCCGTCGACGTCCTTGCGGATCACCTGGCCGAGCTCGTCGCGCTCGAAGGCGATGGTGCCGCCGAGCGCGTCGGTCCGTGCGGCCAGTTGACCCTTGGCGTCCATCCGGTAGGTGAGCGTGCGTCCGTCGAAGTCGGTCTCGGAGACGATGTCACCGGCGGCGTCGTACTCGTAGTCCCAGGTCAGACCCTGCGGATTGGTGACGCGGGTGAGGTGGAGCTCCGCGTCGTGCTCGAACTCGTAGCGCACGCCGTCCGGCCCGGTGCGCGCGAGCGGCAGATCGAAGTGGGTGTACTCGAAGCGGGAGACACCACCCGACGCGTCGGTGTGGGTCAGGCAGTTGCCCTCACCGTCGTAGGTCCATGACTCGGTCGCGCCGTCGGGGCCGGTGCGGTGGGCGAGCTGCCCGTCGATGTCCCATGCGTAGGAAGTCACACCCCCCACCGGGTCGGTGATCCGCAGCGGGCGGCCCAGGGTGTCGCGCTCCGTGCGGGTGACGTCGCCGGAGGGGCCGGTGACCGCCACGAGCAGCCCGGCCGCGTCGCACACCACGTGCGTGGTGGCGCCGAGCGCGTCGGTGACGGAGGTGAGCCGTCCGGCGTGGTCGTAGGTGTGGTGCGTGGTGGAGCCCGCCGGATCGGTGACGGCCGTGCGGTTGCCGCGTTCGTCGTACGCGTGGACCGTGCGGCCGCCGTCCGGCTGGACGACTTCCACCGGCAGGCCGGACGGGCCGCGCACGGTACGCAGTTCGCTGCCGTCGGGGCGGGTGGCCGAGACGAGCCGGCCGTCCTCGTCGTAGACGAACGAGGTGGTGAGCCCCAGCGCGTCGGTGCGGGTCCGTTGGTGGCCGCGCGCGTCGTAGCCGAACCGGGTGGTGCGGCCCAGCGGATCGGTGAGCTCCACCAAGCGGCAGCCGGCCTCGAACACGTGGCGGGTCACGTGCCCGTCGGCGGTGGTGAGCGTGGTGGTGCTGCGGCCCGTCCCGGGGTCCGGGTCGGTGTAGGCGAGGGTGATCCGGACGTGTCCGGCTTCGCCACCCTCGGAGACGACGCGGTCACGGTCGTCGTAGACGTAGTCGTAGCGGCTGTTGTTGGAGTCGATCCAGGCGGTGACGCGGCGTCTGTCGTCGTAGACGAAGGTGGTGACGGCCCCGGACGGCTTGGTGACGGCGGTGAGGTTGCCGTCCTCATAGCCGTAGCCCATCAGCGGAAGGTCTGCGCCGCCCGCTCCGGCGCCTGCCAGGGACAGAGCGGTGAGCAGGCCGTCCGTGACGGACAGCTTCACGTGCTGGCCCGCCGAATGGACCAGGGCTTTCGGTACTCCGTCCTCGTCACGGTCGACGGTGACGGTGTGACCGTTGCGTTCGGTGATGACGGAGAGCCAAGCACGGCCGTCACCTCCCGGTTCGCTGTCTGACGGGGCGTCGAAGTGGAAGACCAGGCCGCTGCCGGGATCGGTGACCGTGTAGTGACCGTCGGCGTCGCGCGCCAGTTCGGTACGGGAGGTCCCGGTGACAGGCCGGGTGGGAGCGCCGGGCACGGGGTGCGGGTACGCGACGAGGAGCCCCTCGGCGGTGACATGGAGGACGCCGACCGCGTCGATCTCCAGCCTCTCGTCGACCGTGGACGTCCACGCGGGACCCATGAAGCGGCCCACGGAGCAACCGGACTCCGTACGACGGGAGAAGACCAGGGGCAGGATGCCCGGCAGCACGAGGTCGGTCTGCGGCAGGTACATCTTGCCCGTGGCGAGGTCCACCGGGTCGCCGCCCTGCTTGCGGTCGCCGTCCGGCGTCGTGTGGCTGCCCTTCGGGTCGTCGTCGAGCACCCGGCGCGCCTTCCCGGCGTCGGCCACGTCGTCCGCGACGCGCATGGCCTTCGCGGCGTCGGCCACGTCGTCCGCGACGCGCATGGCCTTCGCGGCGCCGGCCGCGTCCTTCGCTATGCGCGCGGCCTTGACGGCGGCGCCGCCACCGCCCGTCGCCGCGGTCAGAGCGAGATCGGGGAGCAGGCGGCCGAAGCCCTCGGCGGGGTCCTTCATGAAGTCGCCGACCATCTGCTTGCCGGTGCCCACCGGGTCGTTGGCAGCAATCACCAGCCCCGCGGCCAGGCTGTTGAGGTTGGTCACGTACTCGGCCGGGTGCGTGAGGTTGTACGGGTCCGTGGGATTGAGTCCGCGCGCGAAGTTCACCAGCCCCGCGGTGCCCTTGATGATGCCGCCGCCGACGTGGTCGCCCATGATCTGCATCTCTTGGGAACCGTCGCGCAGTTGCTCACCGTAGGACGGCTTCTGCGGCGCCAGGTCGCGGGCGGCGAGAACCGCGGTGGACGCGGTCGCCGCGGCCGTGTTCCGCTGCTTGCGCGCCTCGGCCAGGATGTCCTGCGCGTCCTGCATCAGCTTCTTGCCCGGGTCCTCGAACGTCGAGGCGGGGCGGGGCGGCAGACTCGACGGGTCCCGCTGGTCGGCGGGCTGCCCGTTGTACTTGTCGACCGCCTTGTTGAAGTCGTCCACCTTCTTGCGGTGGGCGTCGGCGGCGTCCTGGGACGCCTTGGTGCCTTCTTTCCACTTGTCGATCGCCGTCTGCGCCTGTCCCTGGGCCCAGGTGACCGTTCCGGCGAAGTTCTCCATCGCGCCGGCTGCCTTCTCACACGCGTCGGCGCCGGTGAACCACTTGGGCGGTTGCTTGGACACGGCCTTCCGCAGCGCGTCGGCCGCCTCGCCCTTGAGGTCCGAGGACGAGAGGCCCTTGATGCCGTCGCCCGTGGTGTCGAAGGCCTCCCGGAAGCCGCGGAGCTGCTCGGCCCTGGCGAGGATCGTGCTGGGACTGCCGTAGATCAGCTTGGTCTTGTCCTCGGTCTGACCGAGGTCCATCTCGTCGACCTCGGCGCCCATCCGGTTGGCGACCGAGCGGGACTGCTCACGCACCCAGTCCGCACCGGACTCCCAGCCGACGTCGTCCAGCCTGTCGGCGGTCCAGTTGCCGGCGTCCTCGACCCGGTTGCCGACCCACTCGACGCCGTCCTCGACCGCGTCCTCGACCGCATCCGGTGTGATGTCACTGATGATGTCGCCGAAACCCACCGTCAGTTCCCCCCGGATTCACTCTGCTGTGCGGCGCGTTCCTCCGGCGACGGGCCGAAGGTGTCGTCCAGCGCCTGGTCCCACTGATCGTCGGATATGCCGAGCGCGCCCTTGAGCACGTCCGACTGCCGGCCGCCCTGCCCTTCGGTGAGAACGGTGCGACCGGTGTCCTTCCAGGTCTGCCCCATCTCCTCACCGGCCCGGTCCCACGACTCGGCGCTCCAGTCCGGGTCCAGGGCATCGGGTTTGAACACCTCACCCCAGTCCTGCTGGGTGATCTCCTCCTCGCTGGCGTACGGGCTGCCGCCCATCACGGAGTTGACGCCCACCTTCAGCGCGCCCTCGACGTACTGGTCGTGCTCCCACTGGGTGCCCGCGGCCAGACCGAGGCGGTTCGCGAGCTCGCTGGCATCGTGCACCAGAGCCCGCACGCCCCATTCCCAGCGCTCGCAGAAGTCCTCGAAGTCGACGGAGAGACCGTGGTGTCCGGTCTCCATCCCCGTCATCGACAGTTCCGAGAAGCCCTTGCCCATCACCGAGCCGGTGGCACCGCCCAGCTCGCCGAGCTGGTCGATGGTCGCGCCGACGCCCTTGGTGAACTTGGCGACGGCGGCCTTGTCGAAGTGCAGGTCGGCTGCTTCACCGCCCATGGCCGTCTCCCCCCTGCGGCTCGGCGGCGTCGACGGCGGCCTGGTCCGGAACGATGCCGACGACCGGCGGGAAGAACATCGATCCGTCCTCGGTCGCGATGTCGACGGCGAGGCCCGCGGGTTCGCCCAAGGAGGGCACGACCTCGTCGACGATGCGGGCGCCCAGCAGCGCCGCGTAGTCCATGGGTTGATCGCGACCTGTGCGCAGCTCCGCGAACCGGGCGAGCGCCGCCTCGTCGGTGAACCCGCACACCCACCGCACCCCGCCCGACCGCGCCGACCAGAGTCCGCCGCCGGACATCGGCACCAGCAGAACCGAACGCCTCATCTCACCGACCAGGGCGCGAGGGTCTCCGGCGCCTCTTCTCCGCTCCGTGATCCGTTCGGCGAGCGCTGACCTCGACTGCTCCACGCCGCTTCCCCCTTCATGGGCGCTTTCCGCTGTCCACGGACAAGGACGTCCAAGGTGTCGGGTGAGGTTCCCGGGGCGGCCGATGCCCGCCCCCGCACACACGCACGCCCCCGCCGACGTGGGCAGGGGCGTGCGTGTTCGCTCGAAAGGTTCGTCCTACGGCAGGTTGCGCGCCATCACGATCCGCTGGACCTGGTTCGTGCCTTCGTAGATCTGCGTGATCTTCGCGTCGCGCATCATGCGCTCGACCGGGTAGTCACGGGTGTAGCCGTAGCCGCCGAGCAGCTGGACGGCGTCCGTGGTGACCTCCATGGCCACGTCGGAGGCGAAGCACTTGGCGGCGGCGCCCTGGAAGGTGAGGTCCTTGTCGCCGCGCTCGGACTTGGCCGCGGCCGCGTACGTGAGCTGGCGGGCGGCCTCGATCTTCATCGCCATGTCCGCGAGCATGAACTGGATGCCCTGGAAGTCGGCGATCGCCTTGCCGAACTGCTTGCGCTCGCGCACATAGCCCTTGGCGTAGTCGAGGGCGCCCTGCGCGACACCGAGCGCCTGCGCGGCGATCGTGATGCGGGTGTGGTCGAGGGTCTTCATCGCCGTGGCGAAGCCGGTGCCCTCCTCGCCGATCATGCGGTCGGCGGGGATGCGGACGTTGTCGAAGTAGACCTCACGGGTCGGCGAACCCTTGATGCCGAGCTTCTTCTCCGGGGCGCCGAAGGAGACACCCTCGTCGCTCTTCTCGACGACGAACGCGGAGATGCCCTTCGAGCGCTTCTCCGGGTCGGTGACGGCCATGACCGTGTAGTACTCGCTGACGCCCGCGTTCGTGATCCAGCGCTTCACGCCGTTCAGGACCCAGGAGTCGCCGTCGCGCACGGCCCGCGTCTTCATGCCGGCCGCGTCCGAGCCGGCGTCCGGCTCGCTGAGGGCGTACGAGAACATGCCCTCGCCCTTGGCCAGCGGGCCCAGGTACTTCTTCTTCAGCTCCTCGGAGCCGGAGAGGATGACGGGGAGCGAGCCCAGCTTGTTCACGGCCGGGATCAGGGAGGACGAGACGCAGGCGCGCGCGACCTCCTCGATCACGATGACCGTGGCGAGGGCGTCGGCGCCCGAGCCGCCGTACTCCTCCGGTACGTGCACGGCGTGCAGGTCGGAGGCGACGAGGGCGTCGTGCGCCTCCTGCGGGAAGCGGGCCTCCTCGTCCACCGCGGCGGCGTACGGCGCGATCTTCGTCTCGGCCAGCGCGCGGATGGCCTCGCGGAGCATGTCGTGCTCCTCGGACGGGCGGTACAGGTCGAACTCCGGGGTGGCAGCCGATCCGGCCAAGGTGACTCACGCTCCAAGCGCTGCTAATTACCGTTAAGTAACCCGAATTTTAGATCTCCGCCCACGCCAGGGATACGTGAGCTGTGCGACAGCGGAGAAGTTGCCCCCTGAAGCGCCCGCGCATGCCCCGACTATGCTCGGTCAGCGCACGCAGCACCGACACCTCTGGAGCCCCGTTATGGCCCTCAAAATCACCGTGATCGGCACCGGGTACCTCGGTGCCACGCACGCCGCGGCCATGGCCGAGCTCGGCTTCGAGGTACTCGGCCTGGACGTCGTCCCCGAGAAGATCGACATGCTCACGCGGGGCGAGGTCCCGATGTACGAGCCCGGCCTGGAGGAGCTGCTGCGGCGGCACGTCGCCGGGATCGAGGGCTCCAGCGGGCGGCTGCGCTTCACGATGGACTTCGCCGAGGCCGCGGCCTTCGGCGACGTGCACTTCGTCTGCGTGAACACGCCGCAGAAGCACGGCGAGTACGCGTGCGACATGTCTTACGTGGACTCCGCCTTCTCCTCGCTCGCCCCGCACCTGAAGCCGGGCGCGCTCGTCGTCGGCAAGTCGACCGTGCCGGTCGGCTCGGCGCACCGGCTCGCCGAACTGCTGCCCGAGGGCGCGGAGTTGGCGTGGAACCCGGAGTTCCTGCGCGAGGGCTTCGCCGTGAACGACACGCTGCACCCGGACCGGATCGTGGTGGGTGTCGGCAGCGAGCGGGCCGAGAAGCTGCTGCGGGACGTGTACGCGACGCCGCTCGGCGAGGGCACGCCGCTCGTGGTGACGGACTTCCCCACGGCCGAACTGGTCAAGACGGCGGCGAACTCCTTCCTCGCCACCAAGATCTCCTTCATCAACGCCATGGCCGAGGTCTGCGAGGCCGCCGGCGGCGACGTCGCGAAGCTGGCCGAGGCGATCGGCTATGACGACCGGATCGGGCACAAGTTCCTGCGGGCCGGCATCGGGTTCGGCGGCGGCTGCCTGCCGAAGGACATCCGGGCGTTCATGGCGCGGGCCGGCGAGCTCGGCGCCGACCAGGCCCTGACGTTCCTGCGCGAGATCGACTCGGTCAACATGCGGCGGCGCGGGGCGATGGTCGAGATGGCGCGCGAGGCGCTCGGCGGCGGCGCGTTCCTGGGCAAGCGGGTCGCCGTGCTCGGCGCCGCGTTCAAGCCGGACTCCGACGACGTACGGGACTCGCCCGCGCTGAACGTCGCCGGGCAGATCCACCTCCAGGGCGGCCAGGTGACGGTCTACGACCCGAAGGGCATGGCGAACGCGCGTCGCCTTTTCCCGACGCTCGGGTACGCGGAGTCGGCCCTGGAAGCGGTGCGGGGCGCGGATGTCGTGCTGCACCTGACGGAGTGGCGCGAGTTCCGTGAGCTGGACCCGGCGGAGCTCGGCTCCGTCGTCACGGCCCGGGTGATCCTGGACGGCCGCAACGCACTGGACCCCTCGCTGTGGCGCGAGGCCGGGTGGACGTACCGGGCCATGGGCCGTCCGTCGGCCTGAGGCCGAGGCTCTCGCGCGGGCCGGCAGCGGCTGCTTGATCCGCTGGCCGCTATTTGGCCCGGTAGCGGCGCATCTTCGCCCGCGCGCCGCAGACCGCCATGGAGCACCAGCGGCCGCGGCCTGCCGGGCTGCGGTCGTAGTAGGCCCAGAGGCAGTCCGGGGCCTCGCAGGCCTTGAGACGGTGCCAGGTGCCGTCCGTGCTGGCTTCCGCGATGGCGGCCGCCACCCGGCAGACCAGCGGCGCGCCGTCCAGCGGGGCCAGGGCCGCCGAGCCGTCCCGGTCGTCTACCACCACGCGCAGCGGGGCCGTCGCGAGCAGCTCGCTCAGCGGGGTCACCGCGCGGTGCGGCGGGTGGCCCGCGTGGGCCAGGCACGTCGCGCGCAGCGACTCGCGCAGCTCGCGCACCCCGTCGACCTCGGCCGCCGCGATGCCGAAGCGCTCGCGGACCTCCGCCGAGCCCAGCGTGTCGGTGCCTGTCGTGGTGTCGAGCAGCGTGTTCACCAGGGCTTCTATCAGGGCCAGGCCGCCGGGCGCCGGCGCGCGCTCATTCATGGTTGCGACGTTACCCCTTGTACGGGACCATGCGGTTACCGCGTTACCGGCAGACGCCCTATAGGGGTAACTCAAGGAGAAGTCATGGCCATCGCGAAGTTCGATGTCGTCGCTCTGGACTGTCCCGAACCGCGCAAGCTCGCCGATTTCTACGGGGCGGTCCTCGACGGCACCGTCACCGACGACGACGGCGAGTGGGTGGTTCTGAAGGTGCCGGGCGGCCAGTTGGCGTTCCAGAGGTCGCCCGGCTACGTGGCGCCGTCCTGGCCCTCGCCCGAGGCCTCGCAGCAGCTCCACCTCGATCTGACCGTCGAGGACCTGGACACCGCGGAGAAGGAGGTGCTGGCGCTCGGCGCGACAGTGCTCGACAACGGGGGCCCCGACCGCAGCTGGCGGGTCTACGCCGACCCGGTCGGGCACCCGTTCTGCCTCTGCGCCTGCTAGCCCGGCGCCTGCCGGGTCGACTGCGACTGCTGGATCGTCGCCGTCGACGGCCCCCGGCGCCGCTGCGCCGCCCGTGCGGTGAACTCGACGCCGCGCAGCACCCGTTGGACGTTGCCCCAGGTGAGCAGCGCGAGATCGGACTGCGGCCAGCCGCGGTCGAGGAGCTCCGCGATCAGCGCCGGGTAGCCGGCGGTGTCGGTGAGGCCTTCGGGGTGCGCGTCCCCGGTGTCGTACATCCCGGAGAGCCCGACCGACTCGGGCCCCGCGACGCGGCGTACATGGTCGAGATGGTCCGCCACGTCGCGCAGGGCCGGTCCGGTGCGGGCCACCGAGCAGGGCACCAGGCACAGACCCCGGTCCGCGCCGAGCGCCGCCAACAGCTCGTCGGAGGCATTGTCCGGGTGGCCGTTGAGGGCCCGGGCGCCGGAGCGGGTGAGGACCACGGGGGCCTTGGACACGGCGAAGGTGCGGGCGGCCGTCGCCGGGGAGGCGCCGGTGAGGTCGATGAGCATGCCGAGCCGGTTCATCTCCCGGATCATCTCCTCGCCGAAGCGCGTCAGCCCGTCCCCCGACGCCCACGGCGCACCGCCCAGCGTGAGAGCGCGCAGCCCCAGCTCGTGCAGGGCGCGCAGTGTGCCGAGCGAGTCGCCGGCCGCGGCGGCCGGTGCCGGGCCGACGATGACGGCGATCCGGCCGTGCGCGCGGACATCGACGGTCTCGGAGGCGGAGCGCGCCAGGCGCAGGCCCTCCGGGTAGCGGGCCACGACACTGTTGACGAGGTCGATCTGTTCCAGCGCCGAGGTGACGGGCCGGTCGTCGGCGATGTGCAGGGCCCACAGCAGGGCGCCGGTGCCGCCGGTGCGCAGCCGCGGCAGGTCCGTCTCGACGGCGCTCTCGCCCAGTTCGAGGTCGTACCAGGGCAGCGTGCGCAGCGTGCCGGGCAGACCGCAGTACCCGTCCGCCACCGGGTACTGGGCGAGGAGGTCCAGGGCCGGGGCCGGATCGAGTTCGGGAGGTGGGGGCCCGGCCGCCTCGGTGGGGGCGTCGAGCTCTCCCGCCTCCGTCGTGGCGTTCAGTTCGTCCTGCAGGTCTGCCATGGCACGGCTCCGGCCGAAAAGGTGGGGGTCAAGCCTTCACCTCACCGTGCCACGGGGGCGGAACCGCTTCGCGGTGGGCGACGCCGTTCGGGGGACGGCTCAGCCGTCCAGCTGCTCCAGCGTCGCGTTCGACGGACCGCGCCGGGTTCGCAGGTCCCGGGCCACGTCCTCGGCGGCGCCCAGCACCCGCACCGCGTTGCCCCATGTCAGCTTCGCGAGGTCGGCCTTCGACCAGCCGCGGACGAGGAGTTCGGCGATCAGGTTCGGGTAGCCGGAGACGTCGTCGAGGCCGTCCGGGGTGAACGCCGTGCCGTCGTAGTCGCCGCCGATGCCGATGTGGTCGACGCCCGCGACCTCGCGCATGTGGTCGAGGTGGTCGGCGACCGTCGCGGCGGTGGCGACCGGGCGCGGGGTCGACTCCTCGAAGGCGCGGTGCAGCTTCATCGCCTCGGGCGAGGAGTCCAGGTGGTGGAAGCCGTGCGCGCGCAGGTTGTCGTCGGCGGCCGCGGTCCAGTCGACCGCCGCCTGAAGGACGAACTTGGGCACGAAGGTCACCATCGCCACTCCCCCGTTGCCGGGGAGCCGCTGCAGGACGTCGTCCGGGATGTTGCGCGGGTGGTCGCAGACGGCCCGCGCCGAGGAGTGCGAGAAGATCACCGGCGCCTCGGACGTGTCCAGGGCCGCGCGCATCGTCGTGGCGGCCACGTGGGACAGGTCGACGAGCATGCCCTCGCGGTTCATCTCCCGTACGACCTCGCGGCCGAACGCCGACAGGCCGCCGACGCCGGGCTCGTCCGTCGCCGAGTCCGCCCACGCGATGTTGTCGTTGTGGGTGAGCGTCATGTAGCGCACGCCGAGCGTGTACAGCGCCCGCAGCGTGGCCAGGGAGTTGTTGATCGAGTGGCCGCCCTCGGCGCCCTTGAGCGACGCGATACGGCCTTCCGTCCGCGCCGCCTCCATGTCCGCGGCGGTCAGCGCGGCCCGCAGGTCGCCCGGGTAGCGCGCGATCAGCTGGTCGACGCAGTCGATCTGTTCCAGGGTGGCGCTGACCGCCGCGTCCCCGGTCAGATCGGTCCGTACGTAGACCGACCAGAACTGCGCGCCGACGCCGCCGGCCCGCAGCCGGGCCAGGTCGGTGTGGAGGTGGGCGCTCTGGTCGGCGGCGATGTCGCGCGCGTCGATGTCGTACGTGACCTGCTCGCGCAGCGCCCACGGCAGATCGTTGTGCCCGTCGACCACGGGGAACTCGCCGAGTATCTCCCGGGCCTGCCGCAACGCGTCGTCCGTCATACCGCTCGTCTCCCCGCTCACTTGCCGAAGCCGAAACCGGCGCCGGCACCCTCGACCTTGGTCCGCAGCCGCTTGCCCTTCTCGGTGGCCTGGTCGTTCAGCTCCTGCTGGAACTCCCGCATCCGGCCCTGGAGTTCCTCGTCGTGTGCGGCGAGGATGCGCGCGGCGAGCAGACCCGCGTTGCGCGCGCCGCCGACCGAGACGGTGGCGACCGGGACGCCGGCGGGCATCTGCACGATGGAGAGCAGCGAGTCCATGCCGTCGAGGTACTTCAGCGGCACCGGCACGCCGATGACCGGCAGCGGCGTCACCGAGGCGAGCATGCCGGGCAGGTGGGCGGCGCCGCCCGCGCCCGCGATGATCGTCTTCAGGCCGCGCCCGGCGGCGTGCTCGCCGTAGGCGATCATCTCGTGCGGCATGCGGTGCGCGGAGACAACATCGACCTCGTACGGGATCTCGAACTCGGCCAGCGCCTTCGCGGCTGCCTCCATGACAGGCCAGTCGGAGTCCGACCCCATGACGATGCCGACAGCGGGACCGGCGGGGCTCGTGGCGCTCATTCGGTGATCGTGCCTCTCAGGTATCCGGCTGCGTGGCGGGCGCGGTCGAGGACCTCGTCCAGATCGGTGCCGTAGGTGTTCACGTGGCCGACCTTGCGGCCGGGCTTCACGTCCTTGCCGTACATGTGGATCTTCAGCTGCGGGTCGCGGGCCATGCAGTGCAGGTACGCGCTGTACATGTCCGGGAAGTCGCCGCCCAGGACATTGCACATCACCGTCCACGGGGCGCGCGGGCGGGGGTCGCCGAGCGGCAGGTCGAGGACGGCGCGGACGTGGTTGGCGAACTGCGAGGTGATCGCGCCGTCCTGGGTCCAGTGGCCGGAGTTGTGCGGGCGCATCGCCAGTTCGTTGACGAGGATGCGGCCGTCGGGTGTCTCGAAGAGTTCGACGGCGAGGTGGCCGACGACACCGAGTTCCTTCGCGACGCGCAGCGCCAGCTCCTGCGCCTCGCCCGCGAGGGCCTCGCCGAGGCCGGGCGCCGGGGCGATCACCGTGTCGCACACGCCGTCGACCTGCTGGGACTCGACGACGGGGTAGGCGACCGCCTGGCCGTGCGGGGAGCGGACGACGTTGGCCGCCAGCTCCCGTACGAAGTCGACCTTCTCCTCCGCGAGGACCGGCACGCCCGCCTTGAAGGGCTCGCTCGCGTCGGCCGCGGAGCGCACGAACCACACGCCCTTGCCGTCGTAGCCGCCGCGCACCGTCTTGAGGATGACGGGGAAACCGTCGCCCTCGGCGGCGAACGCGGCGACATCGTCCGCGTCGCGCACGATGCGGTGGCGCGGACACGGCACGCCGAGCGCGGTGAGCTTCGCGCGCATCTCGCCCTTGTCCTGGGCGTAGAGCAGCGCGCCGGGCCCCGGGCGTACGGGGATGCCGTCCGCCTCCAGGGCCCGCAGGTGCTCGGTCGGCACGTGTTCGTGATCGAAGGTGATCACGTCACAGCCGCGCGCGAACTCCCGCAGCGTGTCCAGGTCGCGATGGTCGCCGACGACGACATCGCCGACGACCTGGGCCGCGGAGTCCTGGGGGGTGTCACTGAGGAGCTTGAACTTGATGCCGAGCGGGATGCCTGCCTCGTGTGTCATACGAGCGAGCTGGCCGCCGCCGACCATGCCGACTACCGGGAACGTCACGCCACCAGGGTATCGGCCGTTTGACCGGTTCCCGTACGGCCTATGGCTTGTAGGAACGTCCAGCCGGCTCGTCCGCAGGCGGCTTCGGGGGTGCTTGGTTAGCATGGCCGGGTCGGTTCTCATGGACCGCGTGACCATGTTGACGGGGACTACGGGGGCTGAGGCGACCACTATGAAGGCGACCACCAGCCGACGATCCGGCGGGGCGGACGGCCGTCCGGGCCGCATCGGCGCCCTGCGGCTGCGTTTCGACACCCTGGCCCGCGAGATCGCCAAGTTCGGCGTGGTGGGCGCCCTGGGTGTCCTCGTGAACTTCGCGGTCTTCAACCTGATGCGGCACGGCACCGACCTCCAGGTCGTGCGGGCCAGCGTGATCGCGACGGTCGTCGCCATCGCCTTCAACTACGTGGGGTTCCGCTACTTCACCTACCGCGACCGCGACAAGAGCGGCCGCGGCAAGGAACTCACCCTGTTCCTGCTGTTCAGCGTCGTCGGCCTGGTGATCGAGAACGGGGTCCTGTACGCGGCCACGTACGGCTTCGGCTGGGACAGCTCGCTGCAGAGCAACATCTTCAAGTTCCTCGGCATGGGTCTCGCGACCCTGTTCCGCTTCTGGTCGTACCGGACCTGGGTGTTCAAGGCGCTGCCCGCACGCGAGACCGTCGCCAGTGCGCAGTCGTTCCTCGACGAGTCGGACGTGCCGCGGCCGCCCGTGCACCGCGTGAAGTGACCGCCGCCCGGCCGCCCCGCCGCTAGCGGATCGTCTCCGGGTCCGTGCCGTCCGCGGACTTCTTCAGCGGCGTACGCGACAGGAACAGGCCGAATACGGGCGGGAACGCCTGGAGCATTTCGAGACGGCCGCCGTCGGCCTCCGCGAGGTCCCGGGCGACGGCGAGGCCGATGCCCGTCGAGTTCCGGCCGCTGATGGTCCGCTCGAAGATCCGCGAACCCAGCTCGGAGGGGACGCCGGGGCCCTCGTCCGTGACCTCGATCACCGCCTGGTTGCCGGTGACGCGGGTGCGCAGGGCGACGGTGCCACCGCCGTGCATCAGCGAGTTCTCGATCAGCGCGGCGAGTACCTGGGCGACCGCGCCCGGGGTGCCGACCGCCGTGAGGTGGTGCTTGCCGGAGGAGACGATGGCGCGGCCCGCGCTGCGGTAGGCCGGGCGCCACTCCTCCAGCTGCTGCTTGATCACCTCGTCCAGGTCGAAGCTGACGGCCGAACCGGTGCGCGGGTCACGGGAGTTGGTGAGCAGCCGCTCCACGACGTCGGTGAGCCGCTCGACCTGCGCGAGCGCGATCGTCGCCTCCTCCTTCACCTCGGCGAGGTCGTCGGTCATGGTGATCTCCTCAAGGCGCATCGAGAGCGCGGTGAGGGGCGTGCGCAGCTGGTGGGAGGCGTCGGCGGCCAGGCGCCGCTCGGCGGTCAGCATCCGGGCGATGCGCTCGGCGGAGCCGTCGAGCACGTCGGCGACCCGGTCCAGTTCGGGGACGCCGTACCGCTTGTGCCGCGGGCGCGGGTCGCCGGAGCCGAGGCGCTCGGCGGTGGAGGCGAGGTCGGTGAGCGGGGACGCGAGGCGGTTGGCCTGGCGGACGGCGAGCAGCACGGCGGCGACGACGGCGAGCAGCGCCACGCCCGCGATGATCAGCAGGGTCCGGCCGACCTCACGGGTGACGGCCGAGCGGGGCTCCTCGACGGTGACCTTCTCGCCGCGCTCCCCCTCGGCCGTGTACGTGATCACGTCGCCCTGGGGTTCGGTGCCGAGCGCGATGGGGGACCGGCCCGGGATGCGGACGACCGCGTAGCGCTCCTCTATGGCTACCTGGTCCGCGAGGATGTCGCCGTTGACCTGCTCGCCGCTGAGCAGGCGGCTGTCCACGATGGACGCGAGGCGGACCGCCTCCGACTCGACGCGGTCCTGGGCGCTGTTGCTGATCGTCCGGGTCTCCACGATGACGAGGGAGACCCCGAACACGGCGATCACGACCAGGACGACGGCGAGGGTGGAGTTGATGAGTCGGCGGCGCATGCTCTCAGTGTCCCGGATACGGGCGGCGCCGCCTCAGGGCGCGGAGCGGCTCAGCTCTTCTCGAAGCGGAAGCCGACGCCGCGCACCGTCGCGATGTACCGGGGGTTCGCCGCGTCGTCGCCCAGCTTCTTCCTGAGCCACGAGATGTGCATGTCCAGCGTCTTGGTGGAGGACCACCACGTGGTGTCCCACACCTCGCGCATCAGCTGGTCGCGGGTGACGACCCGGCCCGCGTCGCGCACGAGCACCCGCAGCAGGTCGAACTCCTTCGCCGTGAGCTGCAGTTCCTCGTCGCCCATCCAGGCGCGGTGCGATTCGACGTCGATGCGCACGCCGTGCGTGGCCGGGGCCTCCTTGGGCTCGGCGGCGCCGCGGCGGAGCAGGGCCCGGACGCGGGCGAGCAGTTCGGCGAGGCGGAAGGGCTTGGTGACGTAGTCGTCGGCGCCGGCGTCGAGGCCGACGACCGTGTCCACCTCGTCGGCGCGCGCGGTGAGGATCAGGATCGGCACGGTGTGCCCCTCGGCGCGCAGCCTGCGGGCGACTTCGAGGCCGTCCATCCCGGGCAGGCCCAGGTCCAGGACGACGAGGTCGATGCTGCCCTGCAGTCCGGCGTCGACGGCGGTGGGGCCGTCCTCGCGCACTTCGACCTCGTATCCCTCCCGGCGCAGGGCGCGGGCCAGCGGCTCCGAGATGGACGCGTCGTCCTCGGCGAGCAGTACACGGGTCATGGGGTGATGGTAGTCCGCGCCGGACGACGGCCGTGGGGTGATCCGCCAGAGCGGTCCGGCAGTCCGAACGGAACCTTCACTTCCGCAGGGGGGTCCTGCGGCTGTGGGGTGCGATCCTGGAGAACGCCTTCGAATCAGCGCGCCGGTTCCACAGCGACCTGTGATCCATCTCTCAAGTCCTTCCATATGCCGCACTGTCGTGTCGTATGGTGACGGAACGCCTGATGCACTATGGGGGACCTTAGGAGCGCACTGCGCACCAAAGGTCCCTTTCCTGTGTGAGCTGACTCCGGTCAGTGCCGAAAGGAACGACCTGTGGCCGGGCCCCGCGCGTAAGGAAGCGCAGCGGGGTGTGGATCCCGGGTCCGCCGTACCTCGTCCCGCACGACACCTCGTACGGGCACATCCCCCCGGGCGTGGGGAGGACGGTAGGACTCCGGTGCCGGCCGACCCCCCACCCGGGCGCACGCTCCACCCCCACAAAGGAAGCGGCGGCGTCCCGAGCGAGCAAGGAACCACCATGGCGTCCAGCCTGACGAAGGAAGCCCCCGCACCTGTCGCCGGCGGCAAGACCTTCCTTGGCCACCCCCTCGGCCTGGCCTTTCTGTTTCTGACGGAGATGTGGGAGCGCTACAGCTTCTACGGGATGCGGGCACTGCTCGTTCTGTACCTGTCGGCCGCTGTGATCGACGGCGGCCTGGGCCTCTCGGCCGCGACGGCGTTCGCGATCTACTCGGTCTACAACGCCCTGGTGTACCTGCTCGCCCTCCCGGGCGGCTGGCTCGGCGACCGGGTCTGGGGCCCGCGCAAGACCACCGCCGTCGGCGCCGCGATCATCATGGTCGGCCACTTCACGCTGGCCCTGCCGTCGGCCGGCACGTTCTACCTCGGCCTCGGCCTCATCGCCGCCGGCTCGGGTCTGCTGAAGGCCAACATCTCCACGATGGTCGGCCAGCTGTACCCGGACAAGAACGACCCGCGTCGGGACGGCGGCTTCTCGATCTTCTACATGGCGATCAACCTCGGCGCCTTCGTGGCCCCGCTGACGATCGGTACGGTCGGCCAGAAGGTCAGCTGGCACCTCGGCTTCGCGATGGCCGGTGTGGGCATGGCCCTCGGCCTGCTGTGCTTCCTCTTCGGCTTCCGCTACCTGTCGTCCGAGTCCACCGTCGTCCCCTCTCCCATGTCCGCGGCCGAGAAGACCGCGATCTGGAAGAAGGTCGGCCTCTGGGCCGCCCTGGCCGTCGTGTTCTACGGCATCGTCGGCGGCGGCGGCTGGTTCACCGTGAACTGGATGCTGTGGCCGCTCACCATCCTCGGTCTGCTGCTGCCGATCTGGTACCTGGTCAAGATGAAGCGCGACCGCGAGCTGAGCGACACCGAGCAGTCCCGCGTCTCCGCGTACATCTGGTTCTTCATCGTGGCCGCCGTGTTCTGGGGCATCTACGACCAGACCGGTTCCACGCTGACGGTGTTCGCCAACGACCACACCGCCAACACCCTGTTCGGCTTCGAGTTCCCGTCCAGCTGGTTCCAGTCCCTGAACCCGCTGTACGTGATGGCGTTCGCGCCGGTCGCCGCGTGGGCGTGGATCGCGCTCAACAAGCGCGGCAAGGAGCCCAGCACCATCTCGAAGTTCGCCAACGGCGTCTTCCTGATCGGTCTGTCCTTCTTCCTGATGATGCTGGCCCAGGCCGCCGCCACCGGTGACACCAAGGTCACTCCGCTGTGGCTGTGCGCGGTCTACCTGATCCAGACCATCGGTGAGCTGACGCTCTCCCCGGTCGGCCTCTCGCTCACCACCAAGCTGGCCCCGCAGAAGTACGGCTCCCAGATGATGGGCGTGTGGTTCCTCGCCGTCACCGCCGGCGACTCCGTCATCGCCCTCCTCCAGCTGATCGGCGCCCCGACCGACAGCCAGTGGTGGTTCGCCTCGCAAGGTGCGATCGCGGTCCTCGCCGGTGTCGCGGTGTTCATGTTCCGCCGGAAGGTCAAGCCGCTCATGGGTGGCGTGCACTGACCGCACCCGCTCGTCTCGCATGACAGTGAAGGGCCCGGCCGCACCGTGAGGTGCGGCCGGGCCCTTCACTTTTCTGGTGTCAGGCCTTGCAGTGCGTGTGAAACAGCCACTGCGCCATGGAGCAGCCGAGCGCGTAGCCGGTGCCGCCGCTCTGCCACTGGCCGGGGCTGTCCTCGCCGTGTCCGGCCGCGCCGGCAGTGCCCGCCAGTCCGAACGTCAGTCCCGCCGTCAACAACGCGGCCACTCCGGCCTTCCGCAACGTGCGCATCGCTGTTCCCCTTGTCCCGCTGTCCTGCTCGTACGTGTGGTCCCCCACCGGGCACGATCTCTGCCGCTCCCCGCCGGGCTCGACGACGTTCGCATACGCGTATCAGCGAAGACAAGGGCGTTCGGCAAGAAACCGCAGCTAACGTGCCCTTTCACTTCGCCAACAGAGAGTTACCGTTCGCGCATAGCACCTTCCGCAAGAGGCCCGTCGTGCGGACGTGCGCACGACGGGCCCCATCGGTCACCTGCCCCGCGCCGCACGCCGCTTCGGCAGGAACGTGAAGACCGCGCCGCCCAGCAGGATCACCGTGCCGGCCACCAGGCCGAGGGCGCGCAGGGCGCCGTCGTGCGAGGCGCCCGTTTCGGCGAGGCCGCCGCCCGTGGCATCCGAGCCGGCCGCCGTGGAGCCGCCTGACGAGCCGCCGGTCGAGCCGGAGCCGCCCGACGAGCCGCCCTCCACCGCCGCCGTGTCGATCTCCAGGGAGACCTCCGTCCTGGTCGGCGTGCAGGTCGTGGTCGTGCCCAGCGCCTTCACCGTGAGGACGCCCGGCGACAGGGTCGACCTGCCGTCGGCGCCCGGCTTGTACGTGCCCGTCAGGTCGGGGATCGTCATCGGGTCGCCGGACTTGATGGGCTCCTTGTTGGTCGGGCCCTCGACGTTCACGGTGCCCTTGTCGGCGCCGCCCAGCTGCACCGCCATCGACGGCTTGACCGAGTCGGCCGGGATGTCGGCGGGGCTGTCCATGACGGCCTTCTTGAACTGGACCGTCAGGGCGTAGTTCCCGCCGTCCTTCTTGGCGTTGATCTGCACCGGGGACGTGGCGTTCTTGTCTCCGATGGGGGTCTTGCAGGCGTAGGGGACCGAGACTTCCTTGCCGGTGAAGTCGGTCTTGCCGTCGCCGCCGCCGCTACTGCCTCCGCTGCTGCTCCCTCCGCCACCGCTGCTGCCGCCCGTCGTGGTGCCCCCGCTGTCGGAGCCCCCGGAGGTGCCGCTCGTGGTCGTGCCGCCCGCCGTGGTGCCGCCGGTGGTGGTGCCTCCCGCGGCCGTCCCGCCCGTGGTCGCGCCCGTGCCGTCCGTGACCTTGATCGTCACGGCGGGCCCGACCGCCTCCTTGGGCGTGCACTTGGTGTCGGTGGAGATCGGCTTGCTGACGTTGATGTTGTACGCGTCCGGGGTCAGCGTCACGTCCCCGGCCTTGGTCAGTTTCAGCTTGCCTTTCATGTCGGACAGCAGCATCGGGCTGTTCTTCTTGATCGCCGGGTTCTCCCTGGGTCCCGTCAGCTTGAGGTCACCGGTCTGCGCGCCGCCCACCTTGACGGTGCCGGTCGGCTGGACGGTGTCGGCGTCGAGGTCCAGGACGTCCGGGTTCTTCGAGGCGGCCTGGGTCGTCTTCCAGACCACGTCGATCTCGTCGCCGACCTTGGCGGTCGCCGGGGCCGTGACGTCGGCCACCGTGGTGCCCTCGACCGGCGGCAGCCCCGAGATGGCGGGCGGGATGCACTCCGTCTTGAACGAGGACTCGGCCGCGTGCGCCGGTACGGCGGCCAGCCACAGCCCCGCTCCGGACAGGATCAGGGCACAGCCGGCCGCACCGGCTCTCCGTTGCCTGCTCACGTGTTTCCTTTCGTCGTCTGGCTGTTGTCGGGCGGTGCGGAGAGCTGACCGGCCGCGGTCCCGCCCGGACCGGTGTCCGGGGTGAACCAGGGCAGGGTGGTCGTGGAGGGGGCGTCGGAGCGCGCGGGGCCGGGGGCGCCCTGCTCCTGCTGCGCCGGCCTCAAGTCCGTTAGCCGTACGGTGAGTTCGGCCAGGCGCTGGGCGCCGCGGTGGCGGCCGTGCGCGTACCGGTCGCGCGGGCGCAGCCGGTCCACGATCGCCATGCCGACACGGAAGACGGCGGCCGGGACGACGACGCAGAGCAGGATCCAGAAGAGCGTGACGCCCCAGGGGCGGCCCACGCCCCAGGGCTGTTCGGCGAGCACCTTCCCGCCGTACTTGAGGGACACCAGGTAGCTGCCGTGGGCGCCGGCCGTCAGTTCCACGGGCAGTTGGACCTGCGCCTTGCGGCCCGGCGCGATGGTGCCGCGCCACTGCTGTTCCTCGTAGGAGGGCGCGAACACCCCGTGGGAGGTGCCCACTTGGAAGACGGGGTCCTTGACCGGGGTCGAGCCGACATTGCCCACGGTGAAGGTGAACTTCCGTGCGGGCGGGGAGCCGAACCAGGTGAGGATCCCGCTCGATCCGTCGAGGCGGGTGTCGGTGACCATGGCCAGCTGCCCGTTGCCGGTCTCGGCGGGCAGCGCCTTCACCGGATGCCCGGCGACTTTGAACGCGGCGTCCGTCTGCGCCTTCTCCCCGGTCACGGTCGCCACGTGGACGACGCACGGGCACGGCTTGGGCGGCTCGGCGACCGGCAGCTTCTTGCCGAACTTCCCGTCGGCGTCGGTGGTGACGGCCAGGCCCTCGGCGTTGGCGCAGGCGTTGGTGCCGCCGATGACGCCGCGCGCGGGGCTCGACTGGCCGCAGATGAGCATCATCAGCAGGGCTTTCGGCCGCCACCCGGCGCCTTTGACGGTGATCGAGCCCCCGGTGCCCGCCTGGGACGCGGAGAGGGTGACGGTGGGCGCGTCCGCGGCCGCGGCCCACGGGGCCGTACCCGCGAGGAGCGCGGCCAGCAGGGCGAGGACGGTCAGCAGCCGCGCGGCCGGCGCACTGCGGCGGGTCATGGCGCACTCCTTGGGTTGCCGGTGCCTGGGCCTGGTCCTTTCCGACGTCTGCGGCGTACGGAGGCGTAGGCGGCGAAGGCCCCGCCCGCGAGGACGGCGAGGGCTCCGCCGAGCGGCCCCCAGGGCACGAACCGGGCCGTCGCCGTCGCCGAGTCCCCTGCGCCGCCGCCCGCCGTGACCGTCACCTTCACGTCGACCGCGTCGAGCGCCGGGGCGCCGTGCCAGGGTTCGGTGAGGCGGACCCGGCGGCCGGGCGGCAGCTCCACCGGCAGGGTGCGCGGCCCCTTGTCGAGGACGCCGCCGAAGAGCCCGTCGGCCCTGACCGCGAGTCGGGGTGTGAGTGTCGTGTTGCCGCGGTTCACGACCTCGTACGCGATCCGGTCCCCGCCCTCGACCCGTACGTGCTCGACGGTGAGCGCCGAGAGGGTGGGGCCGCTGACCCGCAGGTGCACGCTGATCCCGGAGGTGCGGCCGCCGCCGCTCGCCACGATCGCGCCGGGGTGGTCGCCCGGGGTCGCGCCCGCCGGGACGGTGACCGTGAACGGGATCTCGGCCCGGGTGCGGGCCGGGATCTTCACGGACCTGGTGGCGAACGTGAGCCAGGCGCCGGGGCCCTTGGCCTTCGTACGGACGTCGGGGGCGCCGGCGCCGCGCACAGCGACGGTGAGCGGCTCGGCGGACGGGTTCGTGACGGCCACCTTGTCCTCCAGGACGCTGCCGGGGGCGCCCTCCGCGTAGATGTACGGGCGTCCGTCCTGAGCCGCGGGCCGCGATCCGCCTCCGGCGGAGGGGGCGATCGTCCAGTGCGGCGGGGCTGCCGCGGCCGGCGTCGTGGCGGTGAGCGCCGCCAGCAGCGCGGCGCTCACCGCCACAGCGCCGTAGGGGCCTCGGTTTCGTCGGCGTGTGCGGCTCATGTGTCGTTGCCCGCGCAGTTCCTCGCGCCCCTAGCGGGGCGCTCCTGTCCGGCGCCTCCTGGTGAGCCACAGGCTGCCCGCCGCCCCGGCGAGCAGCACCGTCGCGCCCAGCGTGCCCAGTGCTGTCACCGAGTCCTCCGGGCCGGTCTGCGGGAGCTGGTCGTCGCCGGAGGGGGCCGACTGGGAACCGCCGGAGCCGCTGCCGCCCGAGGTGCCGCCGCCCCCGGCGGAGCCGCCGGCCGCCTGCACGTCCAGTTCCAGGGACGGCTTGGGGTTGTTCGCGGGCGTGCACGTCGTCGTCGTGCCGAGCGCCTTGATGGTCAGGACGCCGGCGGTGAACGTCACCTTGCCGCTCTTCTTCGGCGTGTACGTGCCCGACAGGTCACTGATCTTGATGGGGCTGTTGGCGGGGATCGCCTCGGAGTTCGCCGGACCCGACACCGGGAGGGAGCCGTTGTCCGCGCCGCCCAGCTTGATGACCGCGCTGGGGTTCATCGCGCCCTTGCCGAGCTCGACCGGGCTGGAGGAGACGCCCTTCTGGAAGGACATGGTGATCTTGTAGCCGCTGCCGCTCTTGACGCTCTTCATGTCGATCGGGGAGACGGCTCCCTTGTTCCCGATCGGCGTCTTGCACTGGTAGTTGACGTTCTGCACCGTGGCCTGTGCTGCGGGGGCGGCCATCAGCACCGCCGAGCCCGCCAGAGCCGCGCTGAGCGCGAACGCGGCGGTCCGTTTCTGGTACGTCCGGTTCGACACCTCGAAGTCCCTTCAAGCCGACCGTTACTGACGGTTCATCAGATGCGGGTGGCTCAAGGTACGCCTGGGGTCCTGCCTAGGGAAGACAAAGAGCACGCCGGATCGAAGACGATCCGGCGTGCTCTGAATGCCGTACGGGAAGACGCCTAGGCGGGGGCGCCCAGCTCCGCCCAGACGGTCTTGCCCGCGACGTCGGGCGTGCGTACGACGCCCCAGTCCAGGCAGAGGCGCTGCACGATGAACATGCCGTGGCCGCCGGGGCGTCCCGCCCGGTGCGGCGTACGCGGCTCGGGCTGCCCGGCGCCGTGGTCGGCGACCTCGATGCGCAGCACCTTGTTGTCCAGGGAGACGACCAGTTCGTCCGGGCCCTCGGCGTGCAGGCAGGCGTTGGTGACCAGCTCGGAGACGACGAGCAGCACGTCCTCCGCGGCGGCGCGGCTGTCCGCGCTCGGGGCGGGCAGCCAGCCCCAGGCGTGCAGCGCGTCACGGGTGAAGTCGCGAGCCAGCGGCACGATGCCGCTCGCCCCAGCGAGACTCAGCCTGCGGATCCGCCGGCCCGTGGCGGCCGGCACGTCGCCGGACTCGGGGCCGTGGTCGCCCGGCGAGTAAGGCCGGGTGGTGCTCATCAGCACTTCACCTCACCGATTTACCAATTCAGCTTCAGGACTCAGGGTTGCAGGGGCGGTCGTCGGGTGTCTCCTGCCCGGCCGAACGACGAGAACACCCATCGATTCGGTGTGGAATCTGTGACGCTGATAACGCCTCGATCACGTGGAGACAACTGGAGCGTAACTTCTACGGCGACAGGGCGCGCGGTCATCCGGTCACTCCGCGGCGAGCGCCGCCTGCAGGGATTCATGCACCGTAAAGACGGCCTCCGCGCCGGTGATCTCGAAGACCCGGGCCACCACCGGCAGCATCCCGGCCAGATGGACTCCGCCGCCCGCGGCCTCGGCCTTGAGGCGGGCACCGAGCAGCACATTCAGCCCCGTCGAATCGCAGAACTCGAGACGCGCACAGTCCACCACGAGCCGGGAAAGCCCGCTCACCAGGCACTCTTCGAGGGGTTCGCGCAGCAGGTCGGCCGTGTGGTGATCCAGCTCACCCGCCGGAGTCACCACGGCGCTCGAGCCCTCTTGCCGCACCTCGACCAGTAGCCGGCCCCGATGTGCGCTGCCGACTGTCCCGCGGTCCATGACGTCTCTCTCTCGCTGCCTTCGACGTGCCGATTGACGCCCTCGAACACTACGCCTTCTCCACGTCCCTCGGTACCCGAACAACCCCTAAGAAACGGACATTTCAGCACGTAGCGCACTTGCGGCCCGGTAAGGAAAACGGGTAGGCCTAGTAAGGACAGAAAACGAACACGGCCGGCTTTGGAGGCGCCGCACTCCCGACAGTGCACGTATTGGCATCGGCAGCCATATGCCGAGAACGATGGAGGACATCATGTCACCCCGGCTCGACGAATCGCGTCCTGATCAGGCGACGTCGACACCCCCACCGGAACGCCACCGCGACTCCGAGTCCGACGCTCTGGAAGGACTCGACGGGCTCCCCGAGATCCCGCCGTTCGCCGAGGTGGGACCGCTCGACGCCCGTGCTCTCTCCAAGACGCTCTTCGAGCGCCTGGAATCCCTCGAAGAGGGCACCTCCGAATACTCCTACGTCCGCAACACGCTGGTGGAGCTGAACCTCGCACTGGTGAAGTTCGCGGCCTCCCGGTTCCGCTCACGCAGCGAACCGATGGAAGACATCATCCAGGTCGGCACCATCGGCCTGATCAAGGCGATCGACCGCTTCGAACTGAGCCGTGGCGTCGAGTTCCCCACCTTCGCGATGCCAACCATCGTCGGTGAGATCAAGCGCTTCTTCCGCGACACGTCCTGGTCGGTGCGGGTGCCCCGGCGCCTCCAGGAACTCCGCCTCGACCTCGCCAAGGCGGGCGACGAGCTCGCCCAGCAGCTCGACCGGGCGCCCACGGTGACCGAACTCGCGGACCGCCTGGGCCTGTCGAACGAAGAAGTCGTGGAGGGCATGGCGGCGTCGAACGCGTACACCGCCAGTTCGCTCGACGCCCAGCCCGAGGAGGACGACTCCGAAGGCGCGCTCGCGGACCGCATCGGCTACGAGGACCACGGTCTCGAAGGCATCGAGTACGTCGAGTCCCTGAAGCCGCTGATCGCCGAACTCCCCTCGCGCGACCGCAAGATCCTCTCGCTGCGCTTCGTCGCCAACATGACCCAGTCGGAGATCGGCGAAGAGCTGGGCATCTCGCAGATGCACGTATCGCGACTGCTGTCCCGCACCCTCGTCAAGCTTCGCAAGGGGCTGACGGTCCAGGAGTGAGGCCCCAACGCTCTTGTGGGGCTCGCCCGTTGTCACCGACAACAGGCGAGCCCTTCTCCTTGTCGCGGGCGGGCCCGTGATCGTCGTCCCGGCGATCGGCCTGGGTCCCCTTCGTCGCCGCCGTCGCTCGTCAGCCCGGTACGTCCATGCGCTGAGTGCCGATGACCGACAGGAGGCGTAGCGCCTCCTCCGACGGGGAGCCCGGTGTGGCGGTGTAGATGACCACCCGCTGGTCGCGGTCCGTGATGTCCAGGACGTCGCAGTTCACCGCGATGGGGCCGACCGCGGGGTGCTCGAAGGTCTTGCAGAGGGTCGGGCGTGCCGTCACCTCATGGGCGGCCCACAGGCGGGCGAACTCCTCGCTGCCGGTGACCAGTTCGTCGATGAGGGACCTCACCTCCGGGTCGTCGGGGTAGCGCCCCGCGGTGGCACGCAGGTGGTGGACCGACGTCCTGAGGAACTCGTCCGCGTCCGAGACCCCGTACAGCCGCCCGCCTTCCTGGTACGGGCCCAGGAACGCCCGTCGCACGAGGTTCCGGTCCCGGCGGCCCAGGGGAGAGAAGTCCTCCATCAGCGCGGCGGCCAGCGCGTTCCAGGCGATCACCTCGTACGTCGCGGACAGCACCAGCGCCGCCGACGTCGGCAGCCTGTCCAGCAGGTCGACGATGCTCTGCCGGACCTCCCGTGACGGGCCGGCCGCGGGACCGGGCGGGGCACCGGCCAGGTGGTGGAGGTGGTCGCGTTCGGCATCCGACAGCCGCAGGGCCCTGGCAAGTTGCGCCAGCACCTCGCGGGACGGGTGCGGGGCGCGGGCCTGCTCCAGGCGGGTGTAGTACTCGGTCGAGATGAACGCGAGCTGCGCCACCTCCTCGCGCCGCAGGCCCGGTGTGCGGCGGCGCGGTCCCGCGGGGAGGCCCACGTCGGCGGGCGCGATGCGTTCGCGCCTGTTGCGCAGGAAGTCCGCGAGGTCTTTTCGGTTCACCTGTCCAGTGTGCGTGGAGGGCCGGGCGCTCAGCCAGGTACCACCGGTGCCTGGATCGGCGGAGCCGCCGGACACAGGCTCGACGGCATGAACAACACATCGACTCCCCCCACCTCCACATCCGCTCCCGGCCTGCTCGCCGACAAGGTCGCCTTCGTCAGCGGTGCCGGGCGCGGCATCGGCGCGGCGGCCGCGCGGCTCTTCGCCAGGGAGGGGGCCCGAGTGCTGCTCGCGGCCAGGACGGAGAGCCAGCTCAAGAAGGTCACCGAGGAGATCCGGGCAGCGGGCGGCGTCGCGGACCACGTCGTGTGCGACCTCGCCGACGGTGACAGCGTCCGGGGCGCCGTCCAGCGGGCGGTGGAGTTGTACGGCCGGCTCGACGTCGCCTTCAACAACGGTGCCACGGGGCAGCCGCCCGGCCCGATGGACGAGCTGTCGGAGACCGACTTCGACGAGGTGGCCGCCGTCAATTTCAAGGGCCCGTGGCTCGCCATGACCGCCCAGGTCGCCGCCATCCGCGCCACCTCCGGGAGCGGCGCCATCGTCAACACCTCCAGCGTCGGCAGCCTGCTCGCCAACCCCGCGCTGCCCGCGTACGGCGCGGCGAAACGAGCGGTCAACAGCCTCACCGCGTCCGCCGCCGTGACGTACGGGCCGGAGAACATCCGCGTCAACGCCGTCGCGCCCGGCACCACGCTCACCGAGATGCTGCGCGAGTGGGACGAAAGGTCCCCCGGCACCATCGACCACCTCAACTCCCGGACTCCGCTGGGCCGCGCCGCGGATCCGGAGGAGATCGCGCAGGCCGCCGCCTGGCTGCTCAGCGACCGTTCCTCCTACGTCACCGGCACGGTCCTGCGGGTCGACGGCGGCATGTGGGCCTGAGCTCAGGCCATCCGCGCGCCGGCCCGCCAGACCTCACCGACCAGCGGTACACCCGGCCGGTACGCCAGGTGTACGTGGCTGGGGGCGTCCAGGAGCGCCAGGTCCGCGCGGGCGCCCGGGGCGAGGTGGCCGACGTCCGTGCGGCGCAGCGCCCGCGCCCCGCCCGCCGTGGCGGACCAGAGGGCCTCGTCGGGGGTCATCCCCATGTCCCGTACCGCCAGGGCGATGCAGAAGGGCACGGACGACGTGAAGGACGAGCCCGGGTTGCAGTCCGTGGAGAGGGCGACGGTGGCGCCCGCGTCGAGGAGACGGCGGGCGTTCGGCCACTCGGCGCGGGTGGAGAACTCGGCGCCGGGAAGCAGGGTCGCCACCGTGTTGCCCTGCGCCAGGGCGTCGATGTCCTCGTCCGTCAGGTGCGTGCAGTGGTCCGCGCTCGCCGCGTCCAGTTCCACGGCCAGCTGGACTCCGGGGCCGTAGGAGAGCTGGTTGGCGTGGATGCGGGGGTGCAGGCCCTTCGCCCGGCCCGCCGTCAGGATGGCCCGCGCCTGGTCGCCGTCGAAGGCGCCCTTCTCGCAGAACACGTCGATCCAGCGGGCGTGCGGGGCGCAGGCGTCCAGCATCTCGCCGGTGACCAGCTCCACGTACGCGGCCGGGTCGTCGGTGTGGTCGGGCGACACGACGTGGGCGCCCAGGTACGTGACCTCGTCCGTGTGCGCCGAGGCGATGCGCAGGGCGCGCTCCTCGTCGGCGGTCGTCAGGCCGTAACCGGACTTGGTCTCGAAGGTGGTCGTGCCCTGGCGCAGCGCCTCCGCGAGGTAGTGGGTGAGGTTGGACTCCAGTTCGTCGTCCGTGGCCGCGCGGGTCGCCGCGACCGTCGTACGGATGCCTCCGGCGGAGTAGGCGCGGCCCTCCATGCGGGCGTTGAACTCGGCGGTGCGGTCGCCCGCGAAGAGCAGGTGGGAGTGGGAGTCGACGAAGCCGGGGATCACCGCGCGGCCCTTCGCGTCGTGCCGGGTGTCCGCGGCCGGGACCTTTGCGCCCGGGCCGGCCCAGGCGATTTTGTCGCCCTCTATGACCAGCGCGGCGTCGTTGATCCGGCCGAGGGGGCCGTCGCCGAGCTCGGGGTTGTTGGTGACGAGGGTGCCGATGTTGGTGATGGCCGTGGTCGTCGTCATGGTTCCGGTTCCTCTTCCCTGAGGTCACGGGGCTCCGCCCCGGACCCCGCTCCTCAATCTCCCCCCGGACTCCGTCCGGGGGGACCCCCAAGGGGCTTGAATGGCGGCTGGGTCAGTGCAGTGCCGCGATGGCCGTGGTCAGGGCCGCCGCCACGTCGCCCACCCGCACGTGCTCTCCGTCTCGGACCACGGCCCGGCCTCCCGCGATCACGTCCGTCACATCCGTCGCGCTCGCCGCGAACACCGCTGTCTCCGCGCCCAGGCGCGGTGCCGCGCCTGCCGTGCGCACCGAGGTGAGTGTCACCGTCACCAGGTCCGCCACGGCACCCGGTTCCAGGACGCCCGCGTTCTGCCAGCCGAGCGCCGCGTGGCCGTCGGCCGTCGCGGCGCGCAGCAGGGCCGCCGCCGTCCAGTGGCCGCGGGTGCGGGAGCGCAGGCGCTCGTTCAGTTCCATCGCGCGCGCCTCCTCGAACGGGTCGATCACGGCGTGGCTGTCGGAGCCGAGGGAGAGCGGGGAGCCCGCCTTCTGCAGGGCGACCGCCGGGCCGATGCCGTCGGCCAGGTCGCGTTCCGTCGTCGGGCACATGCAGGTGCCGGTGCCCGAACCGCCGATGAGCGCGATGTCGCCGTCCGAGAGGTGGGTGTTGTGGACGCCCGTCGTGCGCGCGCTCAACACCCCGTGGTCCCAGAGGAGTTGGGTGGGGGTGCAGCCGTGGGCCGCCTGGCACGCGTCGTTCTCCGCGGTCTGCTCGGAGAGGTGGACGTGGAGGGGGGCCTGCCGGGCGGCGGCCCACTCCGCGACCGTCGCGAGCTGGTCGGCCGGGACCGCGCGCACCGAGTGGACGGCCGCGCCGATCCGGGCGTGCGGCCGTTCCTTGAGCAGTGACGCGCGCTCGGCCCAGGCCTGCGTCGTGCCGTCGGAGAAGCGTCGCTGGTGGCGGTCCGGCTCCTTGCCGAAGCCCGCGGAGACGTACGCCGTGTCGAGGAGGGTGATGCGGATGCCCGCCTCGTCGGCGGCCGCGATCAGCGCCTCGCCCATCGCGTTCGGGTCCGCGTACGGGGTGCCGCCGGGCGCGTGGTGGAGGTAGTGGAACTCCCCCACCGCGGTGATGCCGGCCAGCGCCATCTCCGCGTACACCGCCCGCGCGAGCGCGTGGTACGTGTCCGGGGTGAGCCTGTCCGCGACTCCGTACATGACCTCGCGCCAGGTCCAGAACGTGCCCGAGCCGACCTGCACCGTGGAGCGCAGCGCCCGGTGGAAGGCGTGGCTGTGGGCGTTGGCGAGGCCGGGGAGCGTGAGGCCGCGCAGCACGGTCGCGCCGGGCGGCGGGGTCTCGACGCCCGTGCGGACGGCGGCGATCCGGCCGGTGCCGTCCTGTCCGGTCACCTCCACCACCACGCCCGGCTCGACGGCGGGGTCGAGCCAGGCGTGCTCCAGCCAGTACGTGCTCGGCGTCTTCCCCGCCGTCTGCGTCGTCTGCGTCGTCTCCGTCGTCACGTGCAGGCCAGTCCTTCCAGTACGTCGGCGAGTGCCGTCACCCCGGCCAGGCAGTCGTCCTCGGCCGCGGACTCGGCCGGTGAGTGCGAGACGCCCGTGGGGTTGCGTACGAACAGCATGGCGGTGGGGATCGAGGAGGCGAGGATCCCCGCGTCGTGTCCCGCCCCTGTCCCCAGGACGGGGACCCTGAGGTCGGCCGACGTGTCCTTCGTGCCGAGGATGCGGGCGAGTTCGTCGCGCAGCACGTGGTCGAAGTCGACGACCGGCGTGAACGACTCCCGGGTCAGCGATACGTCGATGCCGTGCGCGTCGGCGTATTCGCGGGCCGCCTTCTCGATCGCCGTGACCGTACGGTCCAGGGCGTCCTGGTCGGCGGCGCGCGAGTCGAGCCAGCCACGGACCAGGGACGGGATGGCGTTGACGCCGTTCGGCTCGACCGCGATCTTTCCGAACGTGGCCACCGCGCCCGCCAGTTGGGCCTCGCGGCGGGCTGCCAGGACCGTCTCCGCGTACGGCAGCATCGGGTCCCTGCGGTCGACCAGGCGGGTGGTGCCGGCGTGGTTGGCCTCGCCGCGGAAGTCGAAGCGCCAGCGGCCGTGCGGCCAGATGGCGCTGGCGATGCCGACCGCGTCGCCGGACAGGTCGAGCGCGCGGCCCTGTTCGACATGGAGCTCGATGAACGCGCCGATGCGGGCGAGGCGTTCGGGGTCCGGGCCGATCGTCTCCGGGTCGTGTCCGGCGCGCTCCATGGCCTGCGGGAGCGTGATGCCGTCGGCGTCCGTGAGGGCGTAGGCCTGTTCGCGGGTGAGGTGGCCTCCGGCGAGGCGGGAGCCCACGCAGGCCAGGCCGAAGCGGGCGCCCTCCTCGTCGCCGAAGTTGGTGATCGCGAACGGTTTGGTGAACTCCGCTCCCCTGTCACGGAGTTCGTCCAGGGCGGCGAAGGACGAGACGACGCCGAGGGGGCCGTCGAAGGCGCCGCCGTCCGGGACGGAGTCCAGGTGGGAGCCGGTGACGACCGCGTCCCCGGCCTCCGGGTCGCCGAGCCAGGCCCACTGGTTGCCGTTGCGGTCCAGCTCGTAGGTCAGGCCGCGGGATGTGGCCTGTGCCTTGAACCATTCGCGGCAGTCGGTGTCGGCGCCGGTCCAGGCGTAGCGGCGATATCCCCCGGAGTCCGCGTGTCGGCCGACGGGGCGCAGGTCCCGCCACATCTCCAGGAAGCCCGCGCCCGGCACCGAGGTCACGGGGCCCTGCCCCGGACCCCGCCCCTCGACCGCCGGAGGGGCTGAGTTCGGCAGGGCCGGATTATTCACTCGCCCTCCCGCATCGGAACCCGCACCCCGCGCTCCGCCGCGACCTCTGCCGCATGCTCGTACCCCGCGTCGACGTGCCGGATGACACCCATCGCCGGGTCGTTGGTGAGGACGCGTTCGATCTTCTGGGCGGCGAGGTCGCTGCCGTCGGCGACGCAGACCTGGCCGGCGTGGATGGAGCGGCCCATGCCGACGCCGCCGCCGTGGTGCAGGGAGACCCAGGAGGCGCCGGACGCCGTGTTGACCAGGGCGTTGAGGAGCGGCCAGTCGGCGATCGCGTCGGAGCCGTCCTTCATGGCTTCCGTCTCGCGGTACGGGGAGGCCACCGAGCCCGAGTCCAGGTGGTCGCGGCCGATGACGACCGGGGCGGACAGCTCGCCGGACGCGACCATCTCGTTGAACTTGAGGCCCGCCAGGTGGCGTTCGCCGTAGCCGAGCCAGCAGATGCGGGCGGGCAGGCCCTCGAAGGCGATGCGTTCGGCGGCCATGTCGAGCCAGCGGTGCAGGTGCTTGTTCTCCGGGAACAGCTCCTTGATCGCCTGGTCCGTCTTGCGGATGTCCTCCGGGTCGCCGGAGAGGGCGGCCCAGCGGAACGGGCCGAGGCCCTCCTCGAAGAGGGGGCGGATGTGCGCCGGGACGAAGCCGGGGAAGTCGAAGGCGCGCTCGCAGCCGGCCTTGCGGGCCTCGTCGCGGATGGAGTTGCCGTAGTCGAAGACCTCGGCGCCCTTGTCGAGGAAGCCGACCATGGCCTCTACGTGCAGGCGCATCGAGTGCCGGGCCTTGTCGGTGAAGCCGGCCGGGTCGGCCTCGCGCTCCTTGTCCCAGTCCTCCACCGCGATGCCGACGGGGAGGTAGGCGAGCGGGTCGTGGGCCGAGGTCTGGTCGGTCACGATGTCGATCGGGGCGTCGCGGCGCAGCAGCTCGGGGAAGACCTCGGCGGCGTTGCCGACGACGCCGATGGACAGCGCGCGGCGCTCGTCGCGGGCCTGGACCGCCAGCTGAAGGGCGTGGTCGAGGTTGTCGGCCTTGACGTCCAGGTAGCGGGTGCCGATGCGGCGGTCGATGCGGGTCTCGTCGACGTCGACGCAGATGGCGACGCCCTCGTTCATCGTGACGGCCAGCGGCTGGGCGCCGCCCATGCCGCCGACGCCCGCGGTGAGGGTGATCGTTCCCGCGAGGGTTCCGTCGAACTTCTTGCGGGCGACCGCGCCGAACGTCTCGTACGTGCCCTGGACGATGCCCTGCGAGCCGATGTAGATCCACGAACCGGCTGTCATCTGGCCGTACATGGTCAGGCCCTCGGCCTCCAGCTTGCGGAACTCCTCCCAGTTGGCCCAGTCGCCGACGAGGTTGGAGTTGGCGAGCAGCACGCGGGGCGCCCACTCGCTGGTGCGCAGCACGCCGACCGGCTTGCCGGACTGGATGAGCAGGGTCTCGTCCGACTCCAGCGTCCTGAGCGTGCGCACGATCGCGTCGAACGCGTCCCAGGACCGGGCCGCCTTGCCCGTGCCTCCGTAGACGACCAGCTTGTCGGGGTGCTCCGCGACCTCGGCGTCGAGGTTGTTCATGAGCATCCGCAGGGCGCCTTCCTGCTGCCAGCCCAGCGTGGTGAGCTCGGTGCCGCGCGGGGCTCGTACGGGGCGGGGTCCTGACATCGGCGGCCTCCTGGAGTGCTCCATAGTGATGCGGATATTCACATCCTCACCATCTGAATAGAACTAGTCAATACATTCCCACGGACGCGCTCCGGGTGGTTGTCTGGACCACATGGCATCCACGGACGCATCCACGGACATCTCCACCCGCCGCGACCAGGCAGTACGCGCCGCCGTCGCGCAAGGACTGGTCGGCCCGGCGGCCCCCGTCGCCGGGCTGCTCGACGTCACCGGCATCCGCGCGTCCGCCGCCGCGCTGCGCGCCGCCTTCGACACGGTCACCGCACCCGGCACCGAGGTGCTGCACGCCTTCGCCGTGAAGGCGACGCCGCTCGTGCCGGTCCTGCGGCTGCTGCACGAGGCGGGCATCGGGGCCGAGGTGGCGAGCCCGGGCGAGCTGGCGCTGGCCCGCGCGGCCGGGGTGCCGCCGACCCGGACCGTCCTGGACTCCCCCGCCAAGACCGGCGCCGAACTGCGCGAGGCCCTCGCCCTCGGCATAGCCGTCAACGCCGACAACCCGCAGGAACTGGCCCGCATCGACGCCCTGGTCGCCTCGGCCCCCACCCGCTCCCCCGTGGGCGTCCGCGTGAACCCGCAGATCGGCGCGGGCTCGATCGGCGCCCTGTCGACCGCGACCGCCACCTCGAAGTTCGGCGTGGCGCTGCGCGACGAAGGCGCCCGCGACTGGGTCGTCCGGGCCTACCTCGACCGGCCCTGGCTGACCCGGCTCCACACGCACTCCGGATCGCAGGGCGTGCCCCTGGAACTGATGGCGCAGGGCGTGCGGGCCGCGTACGAACTCGCCGAGGAGATCAACCGGGCGGCCGGGCGACAGCAGGTCGACACGCTCGACATCGGCGGCGGCCTGCCGGTCAACTTCGCCTCCGACGAGGAGACCCCCGACTACGCCACGTACGCGCGGCTGCTCGCCGCGACCGTCCCCGGCCTCTTCGACGGGCGCTACGGCCTGGTCACCGAGTTCGGCCGGTCACTGCTCGCCAAGCACGGCACGACCCTCGCGCTCGTCGAGTACGCGAAGGAGAGCGGCGGCCGCCCGATCGCCGTGACGCACGCGGGAGTTCAGGTCGCCACGCGGACCGTGTACGCCCCCGCGTCCTGGCCGCTGCGCATCTCCGCGTACGACAAGCGGGGGCTGCCCAAGGCCGGTCCGGACGTCGCGCAGGACGTGGCGGGGCCCGCCTGCTTCTCCGGTGACCTGCTCGCCGAGAACCACGCCCTGCCGCTGCTCGAAGCGGGCGACTACGCGGCCGCGCTCGACACCGGCGCGTACTACTTCGCGCAGCACTACTCGTACAACTCGCTTGTACGGCCCGGGGTGTACGGGTTCACCGTGTCCGGCGACGGGGCCCGGTTCGCCACCGTGCGCGCGCCACAGACGGTCGAGGAGATCGTGGCGGAGTCCGGCGGCGGGCAGCGAGGCGCGCTGCTCGATCTCTGACACAGAAGAACACTCCCCATTTGAGCCGGGGTTGGCGGATTTTAGCCCCCATTCGAATGTTCCACCGGAAAATGCCAGAACGCTCACCAGGTTTCCGTACGGTGCGTAATTTCGTCGTCACACAAGCACCAGCGACACACAAACACGGTAACCAGGTGGGGAGTTCCAGGCGTGCCCGGAATCGACGAGTGCCTTCTTGAGGTCATGCGGCTGCCGGGGACGCGCGGCGCCTCCGTCGTCGACTGGACCAGCGGCCTCGCACTGGGCACCGTCGGGGACTCGCCCAACGGGGACCACGAGGCCACCGCCGCCGAGGCCGCCGAACTCGCCCGGCTCGCCGCCGAACACCGGGCCTTCGCCCCGGCCGACGGCAGCGACTGGACGGAGGGGTCGGCCAGCGAAAAGACACCGCCCGTCGAGGACGTCATCGTCACCAACCGCGACGGCTACCACCTGCTGCGTTTCGTCCGGACCAGCTTCGACAGCAGCGTCTTCCTGCACCTGTGGCTCGACCGGGACGAGGGCAACCTCGCGCTCTCCCGGCTGCGCCTCGCCGACATAGCCGACCGGCTGGTACTGGGATGAACACCATCCCCGCGAACGTCTCGCCGATGCTCGGCCGGCTCGCCGACGAAGGGGCCACCGGGGCACTGATCCGTGAGCACGGCACCCTCTACCTCGCCGACGGCCGCATCGTGCACGCGGAGTCGCCCGCGACGCCCGGCATGGACGTTCTCCTCACGGCGGGCGGCGCGGTCCAGGCCGACCGCTGGTGGGAGGCGGTCGACCGGGCCGGGGCCCGTCGGCGCGTCGGCCGCTACCTCGTCGAACAGGGCCGCCTCTCGGACGGCGCCCTCGAACTCTGCCACCTGGGCGCGGTGTTCGACGCCGCGTACTTCACCCTCGCCCCGAGCAGCGGCCCCACCCGCTTCCGGTACGGGGTCTCGCACTGGTTCGGCGCGGTGCGGCCGGTGCCGGTGGCCGCCGTCGAACGCGAGACCCGGCGCCGCCGCGAACTGCTCCAGCGGATCTGGCCCGAACCGGACACCGACACGGCGCCGCTGACCCGGGCCACCGGCCGGGAGCTGCCGGTACCGGCGCGCCGGCGCCGCGTCCTGGACCTGGTCGACGGGGCGCGCACCGCGTCACAGATAGCGCTCGCCCTGGGCAGGCCCACCTTCCACACCCTGGTCGACCTGCGCCGCCTGGCCGCGGGCGGCCTGGTGACCACCGCACTCCCGGAACCCGCCACCACACCCCCCGTACCCGCATGGATGGCGCACACCGCCGTCGACGACCCCGACGTGGCGCTGCTGCGTCGGCTGCGCGCCGCACTGGAGGCGCTGTGAAACGGCTGCGCCGCGCCGGGCGGGCCGACCCCGGACCGCCCATCCCTCCCATGCCCGCCGTCGCTCCCGCAACCCCCGGAAGGAGACCGTCGATGGCCGACGAGGCCGAAGTCCTCGGCGAACTACAGAGGCTGAGAGTCCGGGTGCCCCAGGTCACCGGCGCGCTCGCGGCCAGCGTCGACGGACTCGTGCTCGCCCAGGACACGCCGGGAGTCGAACCGGAGGGCGTGGCCGCGCTGACCGCCGCCGCGCTCGGCGTCGCCCAGCGCCTCTCGGACGCCACCGGGCAGGGCGGCTTCCGGGAACTCCTGGTGCGCGGCACGGCCGGCTACGTCGCCACGTACGCCGCCGGGGACACCGCGATCCTCACCCTGCTCGCCGAGGACCGGGTCAACGTGGGGCGACTGCACCTGGAGGGCCGCCGCTCCGGCACCCGGGTCGGCGAACTGGTCGACGCGGCGGCCGCCGAACCGCCTGCCCGTGCCCGCAGCCGGTCCCGGGCCCGTACGGCGCCTGCGGCCCCTTCCGAGACCACCCCCTCATCCACTACCGCCACCACCGACAGCGGACTTCCTGTCCGCACCCCGAAGACCGACCTCTCCGAGCCCACATTGCAACCCCGAACAGCCCGTTGAGGCAGCGTAGGAAAGGACCCACCACCATGGCCAACACCGAGACCGCACTCAAGGACGCCGTAGCCTCCATCGAGGGCGCGAGCGCCGCGGCACTCGTCGACTACAACAGCGGCATGGCCCTCGGCACCATCGGCGGCTCCAAGAGCTTCGATCTGGAGGTCGCCGCCGCGGGCAACACCGACGTCGTCCGCGCCAAGCTGCGCACCATGGAACACCTCGGCCTGAAGGACGAGATCGAGGACATCCTCATCACACTCGGCACCCAGTACCACCTGATCCGCCTGCTGAAGGGCCGCGGCGGCAACGGGCTGTTCCTGTACCTCGTACTGGACTCCTCGCGCGCCAACCTGGCGATGGCCCGCCATCAGTTGAAGGCGATCGAGTCCGATCTCGACGTCTGATCAGGCGAGTTCGGCAGTCCGCACAGTGTCAGCGACGCCGCGCCCCACCGGGTGCGGCGTCGCCCGCTGCCGTCCCCGTCGCGCGATACCCCCTGACCTGCTTGCCCACGGGCGCGCCCGCGCGCGGCCCGAGCCAGTCGACGCGCAGCCACAGCAGCGCGCTGTCCTGCCGCTCGCGCCGCCCCAGCCAGGCCGCCTTCAGCCACAGCCCGGCACCGGCCCCGGCCAGCGCCATGCCGCCCGCCGCGGGCACCGCGAAGGAGCTGCCGACGGCCGCGAGGAACGCGAGCGCCAGCCACCACCGGTGCCCGCGCCGCCAGTTCCGTACGGTGACCTGCCGGTCCTGGAGCACGTCGAACTTGCCCGCGCGGCTCGCTCCGCGGGTCAGCCGCACGTACCGCTGCCTGCGGCTGTACGCCACCGCCGCCGCGACCGCGAGGAACAGCACGGCCCCGCCGAGCACGCCGATCCGCCGTCCGGTGAACCCGCCGGGGAGCACCCCGACGCCCGCCGCGACGACACCGAGCCACCACATCGGGGCGGCCCCGGCCCGTACCACCACAGCGGTTCTGACCAGCCCCTGCGCTCCGCGCGTCACCGTCGTTTCCTCCTCAGGCGTCCGTCCCGTCCCTCTGTCAGGGGCGGAGATTAGCGACGGTTTCTGAGGGTTGCGTGAGAGCGCTCAGTGCGACGTGGCGGCCCAGCTGCCCAGCATCCGCAGCCGCTCCTCGGTCACCGAGCCGGGTTCGGGCGTGTACACCACCAGCTTCTGATCCGGCTCCCCCGTGACCGTCAACGTCTCGTAGGGCAGGGCGAGTTCACCGGCGACGGGGTGCACCATCCGCTTGGCGCCGTACGACTTCTCCCGCACCTGATGGTCGGCCCACAGGCGCCGGAAATCCGCACTGGCCAGCGACAACTCCCCTACCAACGAAGCCAGTTGCGGGTCCTGGGGATGGGCCCCAGCGTCGAGGCGCAGGAACGCGACCGTCTCGGCGGCGACCGCCGGCCACTCCGGGTAGAGATCGCGGGCCGCCGGGGCGAGGAAGACCTGGCGCGGCATGTTGCGGTCCTTCGGGGACAGCGCGGAGAAGCCGAGCACCGCGTCACCGAGCGCGTTCCAGGCCAGCACGTCCATGCGGCGGCCGAGCACGAAGGCCGGCGCCTTGTCGATCGTGTCGAGGAGCAGCCGCAGCCCCGGCCTCACCCGCTGCGGGGCCGGGCGCGCGGCCGCCTTGCGGCGGGTACCGGCGGGGCGGGCGACCGAGCGCAGATACGTCTGCTCGGTGTCGTCGAGACGCAGGACGCGGGCGACCGCGTCGAGCACGGCGTCCGAGACGGACGTGCCCCGGCCCTGCTCCAGGCGGATGTAGTAGTCGACGCTGACCCCGGCGAGCTGGGCGACCTCCTCGCGGCGCAGCCCCGGCACGCGGCGGCGGCCGTGCCCGGGCAGACCGACCTCCTCGGGCCGGATGCGGGCGCGCCGCGAGCGCAGGAAATCCCCTATGTCACCGAGCTCGTTCATGCCGTCGATCCTAAGCAGGCGCCACGGTTCCATCCTGGTACTGGCATACCCAGGAAGAGCTCTGCCCTGGGTAAGCCGCGCGGCCCGCCGCAAGCTGCTGCCATGACGCAGACGACGTACGACAACCTCTCCGGCCGCACCGCACTCGTCACCGGCGCCGCCAGCGGCATGGGCGAGGCCACGGCCCGGCTGCTCGCCGCGAACGGCGCCCGCGTCGCGCTCCTCGCCCGGCGCGCCGACCGCCTCACCGAACTGGCGGCGAAGATCGGGGCGGACGGCGGCCAGGCCCTCGCCCTCCCCACCGACATCACCGATCAGGCCTCCGTCGACGCCGCCGCGGAGCGCGTCCACGCCGCGTACGGACGCGTCGACCTCGTCGTGAACGCGGCGGGCGTGATGCTGCCGAACCCCGTCACGGACGGCCGCGCCGACGAATGGCAGCGCATGCTCGACACGAACGTCGCGGGCGCGCTGCGTGTCATCCGCGCCGTCACCTCCGACCTGATCGAGACGGCCGCGGCGGGCGGCACGGCGGACCTGGTGAACATCTCGTCCATCGGCGCGCACGTCCCGTTCCCGAACTACGCGGTGTACGGCGCGACGAAGGCCGCCCTGACGTACTTGTCGCAGTCGCTGCGCACGGAACTCGGCCCGCTCGACGTCCGCGTCACCAACATCGAACCGGGTCTGACCGAGTCGGAGCTGGCCTCCCACGTCGACAACGCGGAGCTCTCCGGCCAGCTGGACGGCATGTTCGAGGCGCTGACCGGCCTCGCGTCCGACGACATCGCGGACCTCATCGCCTACACGACGAGCCGCCCCCGCCACGTGAACCTGCGCCAGGCAGTGCTGCTGCCGACGCGGCAGGCGTGAAGGGCCCTAGTCCTCCCAGTCGGACTCCTGCCGCTCCCGCCGCCTCCGGCCGAACAGCGGTCCCCAGTGACCCGTGTGCAGGGCGTTCACGCCGACGATGCCGCCCCAGGCGATCAGCAGACCGGGCAGGTCGGCGTTGACCACGGCGATCGCGGACAGCGGGATCGCGAGGACGAGGCTGACGACGGCGAAGCCGAAGCGTCCGCCCCAGGTGTCGCCCGGGGTGCGGCCGGCGCGCGAGTCGCGGGCGACGGTCATCTGCTGCTCGGCCAGCTGCCTGCGCACCCGTCGGTCCACGACGGAGTCCAGGCGCTGCTCGACCTTGTCGAGAAACGAGTCGACGAGCACGGTCTCGTACTCTTCGCCGAGCTCCCTGCGGGCGTGCAGGGTGGCGTCGAGTTCCTTCTTGAGTTCGGCGTCACGGGCCTGTTCGCGGGCTTCCATACCGGTTCACGGTACGGAGCGAAGGCCCGCGGGGCAGTGGGGATAACCCCCCTCTTGCTACGGGGCCACGCCCGAGGCCACCGGCTCGGCCCGCTCCGGCTCCTCCAGGATCGTCGCCTCGGGCACATGGGCGGTGTCGCGCCGGGCGAGCAGCCAGTACAGGGCGGCCGGGACGACGAGCCCCACGATCCACGACACGTCCGCGCCGCCGAGCGGGTCCACGAGCGGGCCCGTGTAGAAGGAGGTGGCCAGGAACGGGAACTGGGCGACGAGCCCGACCGCGTAGACCACGAGGGCGTTCCAGCGCCAGGCGCCGTAGCGGCCGTTCGGGTCGGCGAGGGCCGGGATGTCGTAGCGCTCGCGTGAGATCAGGTAGTAGTCGACCAGGTTGATGGCGCTCCACGGCGTGAAGAACGTCAGCAGGAACAGCAGGAAGTCCTTGAACGAGGACAGGAAGCTGTCCTTGCCGGCGATGGCGACGGCCGTGCCCGCGACCATGATGATCGCGATGTACACGGTCCGGCCGCGCTGGGAGAGGACGCGCTGCCCGCGGAAACCGCTGACGCCGGTCACCATCGCCATGAAGCCGCCGTACGTGTTGAGGACGTTGACGGTGAGCTTGCCGAGGGCGATGACGAAGTAGAAGACGGAGGCGATCGCGCCCGCGCCGCCGAGCGAGACGACGTAGCCGACCTGGTTGTCGAGGAACGCGTCGCCCGCGGTGGCCGCGACCAGCACGCCGAACGTCATCGACCACTGCGAGCCGAGCGCCGAGCCGGACAGCGTCCACCAGAACGTGGCCTTGGCGCTGGTGGTACGCGGCAGATAGCGCGAGTAGTCGGCGACGTACGGGCCGAACGCCAGCTGCCACGACGCCGAGAGCGACACGGCGAGCAGGAACATCGGCAGCGAGAAGTGCGCGTCGCCCAGCAGGTCACCGAGGTCGACGCGGTCGAGCAGCCGCACGCCGAGGTAGATGAAGGCGACCGCGCAGATGATGCCGGCGACGCGGCCGAGGACGTGGATGACGCGGTAGCCGACGGCCGCCAGGACGGCTGTGACGAGCGCGAAGACGATGATGCCGGTCGTGTCGTTCGTGTGCGTCAGCTGAGCGGTCGCCTGCCCGGCGAGCACGCTGCCGCTCGCGAAGAAACCGACGTACATGAGGATCACGAGGAGCAGCGGCACGACGGCGCCCTTGACCCCGAACTGCGCCCGGGACTGGATCATCTGGGGCAGGCCGAGCTTGGGGCCCTGCGCCGAGTGCAGCGCCATGACGGCGCCGCCGAGCAGGTTGCCGAGCACGAGCCCGATCAGCGACCAGACCACGTCGCCGCCGAAGACGACGGCGAGGGCGCCGGTGACGACGGCGGTGATGTGCAGGTTCGCGCCGACCCAGAGCGTGAACTGGTTGAAGGCGCGCCCGTGCCGCTCGCTGTCCGGGACGACGTCGATGGAGTGCTTCTCCACTACCGCTGCCATGGAACTTTCCTCTACTTCTTGATCAGCCCGTGCTGGCGCGCGTAGTCGTTCGCGACGTCCTCGGGGTCTTTCTTGTCCTTGTCGACGAGCCGGTTCAGCTCGGTGAGCTGCTCGGTGGTGAGTACGTTGCCGAGCCGGGCCAGCGCCTTGCGGACGGTCGAGTCGGCCTTGCGGTCGGCGATCAGCGGGACGACGTGCTGACCGGGGACGAGGTTCTTGGGGTCGGTGAGGACGACCCAGTGGTTGGCGACGATGTCGGTGTCGGTGGTGAACAGGTTCGCCACGTCGACGTCGCCCTTCTTCAGGGCGCCCTTCACCAGCGGACCGGAGGAGTCGAGGGACTTGAACTCCTTGAAATCGACGCCGTACACGTCCTTCAGGCCGACGGCCCCCACCTGCCGCTTCTTCACTTCCGGGGCGGCCCCGATGACAAGCTTCCCGTTGTGCTTCGCGAGATCGGCGAGCGACTTGAGGTGGTACTTGTCGGCGGTCTCCCGGGTCACGACGAACGCGTCCGAGTCCTCGGCCATCCCGTAGGGCAGGATCTGCAGCCCCGCCGGCAGCGCCATGGCGAGGGCGTTCTGCATCTCGCCCTCCTCGGTGGCGTCGGCCTTGGTGTCGAGGTAGTGCAGCAGGGCGCCCTGGTACTCGGGCAGCAGATCGATGTCGCCGCCCTTGAGCGCGGGGATGAGGATCTCGCGGGTGCCGAGGTTGGGGCGCACGGTCGTCTTCACGCCGGCCGCTTCGAGCGCGGCCGCGTACAGGTAGCCGAGGACCTGGTTCTCGGTGAAGTTGGCGGTGCCGATGGTGACGCCGCCCTTGCTGGAGCCGCCGCCCGAGCCGCCCGAACCTCCCCCGTCGAGGGAGGTGATGCCGCTGGAGCAGGCGGCGAGCGCGGGGACGGAGGCCGCGGCGAACAGTCCGCCGAGCACGGCGCGTCGGTTGAGGTGAGTCATCTTGCTTGCTCCTAGGAGGACTTGAGCGCGGCGGGACGGTGGCGGAAGAGGAGGCGCTGCAGCCCGGAGAGGGCCAGGTCGAGCACGACGGCGACGACCGCGACGAGGACGGCGCCGCCGAGCACCTGCACGAGGTCCCGCTGGGCGAGCCCGTCGAAGACGTAGCGGCCCAGGCCGCCGAAGGAGACGTAGGCGGCGATGGTGGCGGTCGCGACGACCTGGATGAGCGCGAGCCGCAGGCCCGTCATGATCAGCGGCAGCGCGAGCGGCAGCTCGACCTGGAAGAGGACCTGATGGGCCCGCATGCCCTGCCCGCGCGCGGCGTCGCGCACCTCCGGGTCGACAGCGGTCATGCCCGCGTACGTGTTGGTCACGATGGACGGCACGGCGAGCGCGACGAGGGCGATGTAGACGGGCCACATGGACAGCCCGCTGGCGAGGAAGACCAGCACGACGAGCCCGACGGTCGGCAGCGCACGCCCGAACGACGACAGGTTGATGGCGACGAAGGCGCCACGGCCTGTGTGCCCGATGAGCAGGCCGACGGGCAGGGCGATCGCGGCGGCGACGAGGGTGGCGATCAGCGAGTACTGGAGGTGCTCGGCGAGCCGGTGACCGATGCCGTCGGGCCCGGTCCACTGCTCGCCGCTGACCAGCCAGGAGCCCAGGTTCTTGAAGAGTTCGTACATGGCGGTCAGGCCTTCCGGGTCCGGGTGCGGGTCCAGGGCGTGAGCAGCCGCTGTACGGCGACGAGAACCGCGTCCGCGACGAGCGCGAGCAGCAGCGTCAGGACGACGCCGACGATGACGGGGGTCGGGAAGTTGCGCTGGAACCCGTCGGTGAAGAGCTGGCCGAGACCGCCGTCACCGATGTACGTGGCCACGGAGACGAGCGAGATGGACATGACCGTCGCGATCCGCACCCCCGCCATGATCACCGGCAGCGCGAGCGGCAGCTCGACGGTGAGCAGGGTGCGCAGCGGCCGCGTGCCCATGGCCTTGGCGGCTTCCTTGGTCTTGTGCGGTACGGAGTCCAGGCCCTCGACGGTGTTCCGCAGGAGGACGACGAGCGTGTAGATCGTCAGGCCGATGACGGTGGTGGTGCGGGTCAGCCCGGAGACCGGCAGCAGCAGCACGAACACGGCGATGGACGGGATGGTGAACAGGATGTTCGAGAACCCGAGGAGGAAGCCGCGCAGGGGCCGGACCCGGTGGGCGAGCACGGCCAGCGGCAGGGATATGAGCAGGCCGAACAGGACGGCGGTGAGGGCGGCTTGCAGGTGGGAGAGGGTGAGGGTGGTGAGGTCGGACCCGTGCGAGCCGATCCATTCCCAGTCGATGGTCATGCGTCGCCCTTCCCGGCATCGAGCCCCGAGCCGGCGCTCACGTCAGGCGCGGGCCCGTTCACCTCAGGCGCGGGCCCGTTCACCTCAGGCGCGGGCCCGTTCACCTCAAGCCCCGAGCCAGCGCCCACCTCAGGCGCGGGCCCGGTCAGATCAAGCCCCGAGCCAGCGCCCACCTCAGGCGCGGGCCCGGTCAGATCAAGCCCCGCG
>NZ_JBFAKV010000009.1:284158-284264 GCF_040655895.1 Streptomyces sp. NPDC050264 | reverse complement strand
GAGCCAGCCCCCACCTCAGACGCGGACCCGGTCACCTCAAGCCCCGAGCCGGCCCCCACCTCAGACGCGGACCCGGTCACCTCAAGCCCCGAGCCGGCCCCCACCT
>NZ_JBFAKV010000009.1:218482-284058 GCF_040655895.1 Streptomyces sp. NPDC050264 | reverse complement strand
CAGACGCGGACCCGGTCAGATCAAGCCCCTCCGGCGCTTGAGGAGCGGGGTCCGGGGCGGAGCCCCGAGACGGCGCGCCGGACACGGCCTGCGCGTGAGCGGCCCCCGCCCGCGAGTGGATGTCGTCCCGGGACGTGACCCCGGTAAGCACCCCCTCCGCATCGACGCGGGCAACGAGCCCGACGGGCGAAGCGACGGACTCGTTCAGCGCGGAGAGAAGAGAATCCGTATCCCGGAGAGGCCGCACGGGGGCCTCGGTCCCGGTGTCCCGCGCACGCCAGTGCAGCGGCTTGCGGGCCGAGTCCAGCACCAGCTCCCAGGGAGACCCGTCCGGCAAGGGCGCCTGCGACACGCCACCCAGCTCCGTCAGCGACAGAAGCTTCAACCCCCGCTCGGCCCCGAGGAAGTCGGCCACGAAATCGTCCACGGGCCGCGCGAGCAGCTCGGCCGGCGCGGCGCACTGCACCAGGTGTCCGCCCTCGCGGAACACGGCTATCCGGTCACCGAGCCGCACCGCCTCGTCGATGTCGTGCGTGACGAAGACGATGGTCTTGTTCAACTCCTTCTGCAGCCGCAGCAGTTCGTCCTGGAGCTGACTGCGCACCACAGGGTCCACGGCGCCGAACGGCTCGTCCATGAGCAGGACCGGCGGATCCGCGGCGAGCGCCCGTGCCACGCCGACGCGCTGCTGCTGCCCGCCGGAGAGCTGGTGCGGGTAGCGCTTGCCCATGTCGGCGGCGAGCCCGACCCGTTCGAGGAGCTCGGCGGCGGCCGCGCGGGCCTTCTTGCGGCCCCAGCCGAGGAGCAGGGGCACGGTCGCGACGTTGTCGAGGACGGTGCGGTGCGGGAACAGGCCGGCCTGCTGGATGACGTAACCGATGGAGCGGCGCAGCTCGGCGGCGTCCTGGTCGAGGACGTCCCGCCCGCCGACCCGGATGGTCCCCGACGTGGGGTCGACCATACGGTTGATCATCCGGAGGCTGGTCGTCTTGCCGCAGCCGGAGGATCCGACGAAGACGGTGACTCCTCCTTCGGGCATGGAGAGCGAGAGGTCGTGCACCGCTGTCGTGCCGTTCGGGAATCGCTTGTGGACCGCGTCGAACTGGATCATGGAGCGCCTCTGAAGTCCTCTTGCCCGGTCTGCATATCGTCATGCAGAGTTCTCGGTGCGTGAATAACTTGTCAATGCCCCCGCGTAAATCACCGGTAAATCCCCCCGGGCTGCCCGAAATGTGAGACGCGACCGCCCCTTCGCGGGCGATTTGTATCGGTTCGAGGAGGAATAACGCGTGATGTCCAAGATGGTGGATCCGGCGGACACGACGCCCCCGGTCGTCGTGCTCGACGGCCACGGCCTCCCGGTCGACGACGTGGTCCGCCTCGCCCACGCGAACGCCCGCCCCGTACCCGGCACCGACGCCATGAAGCGCGTCGAGGAATCCTGGAACGCGGCCCGCGAGATCGCCGCCTGGGGCCGCGTCTACGGCCGCTCCACCGGCGTCGGCGCCAACCGCAGCGAGGACGTGCCCACCGAGGCCGCCGCCGACCACGGACTGCGCCTGCTGCGCAGCCACGCGGGCGCGATCGGCGCCGAACTGCCCGAACGGGAGGTCCGCGCGATGCTCGCCGTCCGGGCCAACCAGCTGCTCGCCGGCGGCGCGGGCCTGCGCCCCACCGTCGTCACCGCCCTGTGCGAGGCGCTGGAGAACGGATCGCACCCGGCCGTCAACGAACACGGCTCCGTCGGCACCGGCGACATCGCACCGCTCGCCCAGATGGGCCTGGCACTCGCGGGCGAGCACCCGTGGCGCGGCAAGGGCACCCCACCGGCCGCACAGCCGCTCGACAACAACGACGCACTGGCCCTGATCTCCAGCAACGCCCTCACCCTCGGCCAGTCCGCCCTCGCCCTGCACGAACTGCGCTCACTGCTGACCGCGACCCAACTCGTGGCCGCCCTCAGCCTGTTGGCGGTCGACGGCTCCTACGAGGCCTACGCGCTCCCCGTCCACGAGTCCCGCCGCCACAAGGGCTCCTACGAGGTCGCGGCCCGGATGCGCGACATCCTCGGCGCCCCCGACCGCCCCACCCCACCGCTCGGCCGCATCCAGGACCCGTACGGCTTCCGCTGCGTACCCCAGATCCACGGCCCCGCCCAGGACGCGGCGGACGCCCTCGAAGACATCCTCACGGTCGAGATCAACGCGGCCGCCGAGAACCCGCTCATCTCCGCCGAGGACATGACCGCGTACCACCACGGCGGCTTCTACATGGCCCAACTGGCCCTGGCCCTGGACCACTTCCGGCTCTCCGTCACCCAGGCCGCCCGCCTCTCCACCTCCCGCCTCTCCACCCTCAACGAACCGGCCTACACCCGTCTGCGCCCGTTCCTCGCGGACGGCGAACCGGGCGCGTCCGGCGTGATGATCCTGGAGTACGCCGCCGAAGCCGCCCTCGGCGACCTCCGCGCCTTCTCGGCCCCCGCCTCCCTCGGCCACGCGGTCCTCTCCCGCGGGGTCGAGGAACAGGCCAGCTTCGCTTCCCTCGCAGCCCGCCAGACCCTGCGCGCCTGCGCTGCCTACCGCCAGGTCGTCGGCTGCGAACTGGTCGCCGCGGTCCGCGCCCTGCGCCTGCGCGACCACCGCCCCGACCCGTCCCTCCCGGTGGGCCGCGCCTTCGCCCTGGCCGACGCCGACCTGGAACCGGACCTGACGGACCGCCCCCTCACGATCGACGTGGAACGGGCCGCCGTACTGCTGGGCCGTTTCGTGGAGTGACCGACCGCCCCAGTGGCTCCGGCCGTCGCGAGCCCCGGCTCACAGCTTCCCGAACACCACCCCGCGCCACGCCCAGCCCGCCTTGAGCACCGTGTCCCGCAGCGGGTCCTTCATGTCCGCGGAGTCGAAGGAGAACGTTTCCTCCATGTGGCGACTGCCGTCCTCGCCGCGCTCGAACGTCCAGCGCTTGCTGACCGTGTGCGAGGGCCCCCGCCCGTACTCGCGGGACCTGGCGAACCGCGGGGTGCCGTCGTGCCAGGTGACCTCCCACTGCTCGTCGAGCGCACGCACCTCGTGCTCGTCCGGCACCAGACGCAGCCGGATCCTGACGGTGCGGTCGACGTGCCGGGCGCGGAAGAACTCCTGCCAGGCGGGCTCGCGGACCCGCCACTCCGCGACCAGGCCGGCCCGCTCCTCGGGGGTGGCGGCGCGCACGGTCCAGGGCACGTCGGGCCCCGCCAGGGCGAGCAACGCGTCCCGCACCTCCCGCGCGGGCCGGGGCGCGACCCCGTCGTCGGGGCGCCGGGTGCCGGTCAGCTTGTCGAAAAGACCCATCCGGGCAACGTACCGGCAGAGGAACGAAGCAACGCAGCCTCTGGCGCCCCACCCCCGGCCTGAATAACATCATGCACAGCGAGGAACCGCTGAATGGACGGCGCCGGGGACGGACGGGGAGACATGAGCGAGCACACGACCAACAGCACCGGGGGACACAGCCCCGCCGCCCGCCTCCAGCACCTCTTCGAGAACCACCGCCTCACACCCACCCAGCGACGCATCGCCCACTGCATGGTGCGGCGCGCGGCCGACGTGCCCTTCCTGTCCTCCGTGGAACTGGCCGAACTCGCCGGAGTCAGCCAGCCCTCCGTGACCCGGTTCGCCGTCGCCCTCGGCTTCGACGGCTACCCCGCACTCCGCAGACACCTGCGCGAAGTGGCCCCCGCCGCACCCGCCGCGACCACCGGGGCCAACGAGTACCAGCAGGCCGTCGAGGCCGAGATCGCCAACCTGCGACACCTGGCCGACCTCCTCGCCGACCCCGAACCCGTCGAACGGGCCGGCCGGCTCCTCGCCGCCTCCCAGCCCCTCCTCGTCCTCGGCCTGCGCGCGGCCGCCTCCCAGGCATACGGGTTCTCCTACTTCGCGGCGAAGGTCCACCCCGACGTCCGCCTCCTCGACGAGGGCGGCACCATGCTGGCCGACCGGATCGACACGGCCGTACGCGCGGGCGCCACGACCCTGCTCTGCTTCGCCCTGCCCCGCCACCCCCGCGAGGTCGTCGACACCCTCGCCTACGCCAGGTCGGCCGGCCTGACCGTGGTCTCGGTGGCCGACTCGGCCTTCGCCCCCGTGGCCAAACACTCCGACCTGCTGCTGCCCGCCGCCGTCGGCACCGGCCTCGCCTTCGACACGGCCTGCGCGCCGATGCTGCTCGGGCGGGTACTCCTGGAAGCGATGTGCGACGGCCTGCCCCAGGCCCAGGCCCGCCTTGAGGAATTCGACGTACGGGCGGCGGAGCGCGGCCTGTTCGTGGAGTGAGCCCCGACTCCAACTCGCCTGCCCACAAAAAGAATTGCGCGGGGACCGCCGCACCCCCTGTTACGGGGGGCGGGACGACGGCGGTCCCCGCGAGGGACGCGGCACCGGGTCAGGACCGGGTGCCTCGTCCAGGGCGTCCATGGAGATCCGGGAGCCGCTCCGGAGATTCCTTGACGCCGCTTGTCGCCGTCCGAGGCGGGGAGCCGCTCCCGCCCCTTCCGACATCCACCAATGTGCCGGACCCGTGTTAAGCGGGTGCTGCGCGCACGTGACGTGCTCGTACCGTTTTCGCGAACCTACTTACCGACGCTCTTGGCGAGGAAGGCCAGCAGGTCCTGACGGCTGACCACTCCCGTCGGCTTCCCCTCGACCAGCACGATCGCGGCGTCCGCCGATCCGAGCACGGCCATCAGGTCGGCGACCGGTTCACCGGATCCGACCTGAGGCAGCGGCGCCGACATGTGCTTCTCCAACGGGTCGCCCAGGGAGGCCCGCTGGGTGAAGAGCGCGTCGAGCAGCTCGCGTTCCACGACCGACCCGATGACCTCGGCGGCCATCACATCCGGGTGGCCGGCTCCCGGCTTCACGATCGGCATCTGCGAAACCCCGTACTCCCGCAGCACCTCGATGGCCTGACCGACCGTCTCCTCGGGGTGCATGTGCACGAGTTCGGGCAGCGAACCGCCGTCCTTGTCCTTGAGGACGTCACCGACGCGCGCGCTGGGCCCGGAGTCCTCCAGGAACCCGTAATCGGCCATCCACTCATCGTTGAAGATCTTCGACAGATATCCGCGCCCGCTGTCCGGCAACAGCACCACCACGATGTCGTCCGGCCCGAGCCGCTCGGCGACCCGGAGCGCCGCCACGACCGCCATGCCGCAGGAGCCGCCGACCAGGAGGCCCTCCTCCTTGGCGAGGCGGCGGGTCATCTGGAACGAGTCCTTGTCGGAGACGGCGACGATCTCGTCGGCGACCTCGCGGTCGTAGGCGGTCGGCCAGAAGTCCTCGCCGACGCCCTCGACGAGGTACGGGCGTCCGGAGCCGCCCGAGTACACGGAGCCCTCCGGGTCGGCGCCGACGACCTGGACGCGCCCGTCACTGGCGTCCTTCAGGTGCCGGCCGGTCCCGGAGATGGTGCCGCCCGTCCCGACCCCGGCGACGAAGTGCGTGATCCGCCCGTCCGTCTGTTCCCACAGCTCGGGGCCGGTGGAGTGGTAATGGGAGAGGGGGTTGTGCGGGTTGCTGTACTGGTCCGGCTTCCAGGCGCCCGGGGTCTCCCTGACGAGCCGGTCCGAGACGTTGTAGTACGAGTCCGGGTGGTCGGGGTCCACCGCGGTCGGACAGACCACGACCTCGGCGCCGTACGCCCGCAGCACGTTGATCTTGTCCGTGGAGACCTTGTCGGGGCACACGAAGACGCACTTGTACCCCTTCTGCTGCGCCACGATGGCGAGCCCGACACCGGTGTTGCCACTGGTGGGCTCCACGATCGTGCCGCCGGGCCTGAGCTCCCCGCTCTGCTCGGCCGCCTCGATCATGCGCAGCGCGATGCGGTCCTTCACGGAACCGCCGGGGTTGAAGTACTCGACCTTGGCCAGGACGGTCGCCTGAAGCCCTTCGGTCACCTTGTTGAGCCTCACCAGCGGGGTGTTGCCGACGAGGCTGATCATCGAGTCGTGGATCTGCACGTTGTCTCCGGGTCTCCTACAGAGGGATGCGGTCAGGGTATGCCGCACATCGGCCCTTCATCTCCCGTTGCGATTGGCCGACGGTGGTTACGGGGCAAGGACTTCATGGAGCCGTAAAGAACGAGAGTCGCGTAGCAGAGGCAGGTGGCCGCGGAACATGTCGAGCAGGGCAAGGGTGGCACGGCGGATCGCCGCGGGGGCGGCGTACGGCGGCGGGGGGATCGGGTTGCTGGGGGCGGCCGCGGTCGGGGTCGTGCTGGCGGAGGTGCAGATCGCGCGGCGTCAGGTGGGCAATCACGGCACCACGCCGGTGCACGTCCCTTCGGCCGACGGCCAGTACGGCAGGGCGTACGCCGATCTGGGCGCCGAGCCGGTGCGCTTCGCGATACTGGGTGATTCCACGGCGGCGGGGCAGGGTGTGCACCGGGCGCGGCAGACGCCGGGGGCGCTGCTGGCGTCGGGGCTCGCGGCGGTGGCGGAGCGCGCGGTGCAGTTGCGCAACGTGGCGTTGCCCGGGGCTCAGTCGGACGATCTGGACCGGCAGGTGGCGCTGATTCTCGCGGACCCGGGCTGGCGGCCGGATGTCGTTGTGATCATGATCGGCGCGAACGACGTCACGCATCGCATCCCCGCCACCAAGTCGGTACGTCACCTCTCGGCGGCGGTGCGACGGCTGCGGACGGCCGGCGCGGAGGTCGTGGTGGGCACCTGTCCCGACCTGGGTTCGGTCGAACCGGTGCAGCAGCCGCTGCGCTGGCTGGCCCGGCGGGCCTCGCGGCAGCTCGCGGCGGCGCAGACCATCGGCACGGTGGAGCAGGGCGGCCGGACGGTGTCGCTGGGTGATCTGCTGGGGCCCGAGTTCTCGGCGAATCCGCGTGAGCTGTTCGGTCCGGACAACTATCACCCGTCGGCGGAGGGGTATCAGACGGCGGCGATGGCCCTGCTGCCGACTCTGTGTGCCGCGCTCGGTGTCTGGCCCGACGAGGAGCGCCCCGATGTCTCCCGTGCGGAGGGTTTCCTGCCGGTGGCGCGGGCGGCGGCGAAGGCCGTCGAGGAGGGCGGTACGGAGGTGACGGCCGCGATGCCGACGGGGCCGCGCGGTCCGTGGGCCTTGTTGAAGCGGCGTCGGCGTCGGCGTGTTCCCACGCAGGATCCGGTGCCCGCGCACTCCAGTGCCGGTGAAGCGGGTCCTTTGGGGTCCGGGGCGAACTGAACCCGGGGCTGCGCCGGGCAGGTGCTGAGCAAGCGCTTAGAAAAATGCGTCAGGGGTCACACGGCCGCGCCGGTGACCTATGGCATACGTACGGGTAACTTCCCAAGCGGTCCTGCCTTTCGCCAGACACCCATGGAGCCGTGATGCCCGAAGCCGTAATCGTCTCAGCCGCCCGCTCCCCCATCGGCCGCGCCTTCAAGGGCTCTCTGAAGGATCTGCGCGCCGACGACCTGACCGCGACGATCATCCAGACCGCCCTCGCGAAGGTTCCCGAGCTGGACCCGCGCGACATCGACGACCTGATGCTCGGCTGCGGTCTGCCCGGCGGCGAGCAGGGCAACAACCTGGGCCGGATCGTGGCCGTGCAGATGGGCATGGACCACCTGCCCGGCTGCACCGTCACCCGCTACTGCTCGTCGTCGCTGCAGACGACGCGCATGGCCCTGCACGCCATCAAGGCGGGCGAGGGCGACGTCTTCATCTCGGCGGGCGTCGAGATGGTGTCGCGGTTCGCGAAGGGGAACTCCGACTCGCTGCCGGACACGCGCAACCCGCTCTTCGCCGAGGCCGAGGCCCGCACCGCGGCCGTCGCCGAGCAGGAGGGCGCCTCCTGGCACGACCCGCGCGAGGACGGCCAGGTGCCGGACGCGTACATCTCGATGGGGCAGACCGCCGAGAACCTGGCCCGGCTGAAGGGCGTCACCCGCGAGGACATGGACGCCTTCGGCGTGCGCTCGCAGAACCGCGCCGAGCAAGCCATCAAGAACGGCTTCTGGGAGCGGGAGATCACTCCGGTCACCACCCCCGACGGGACCGTGGTCGGCAAGGACGACGGCCCGCGCGCCGGCGTCACCCTGGAGGGCGTCTCGGGCCTCAAGCCGGTCTTCCGCCCCGACGGTCTGGTCACGGCCGGCAACTGCTGCCCGCTGAACGACGGCGCCGCCGCCCTCGTGATCATGTCCGACACCAAGGCCCGTGAGCTCGGCCTGACCCCGCTGGCCCGCGTCGTCTCGACCGGCGTCTCCGGCCTGTCCCCCGAGATCATGGGGCTCGGTCCGGTGGAGGCCAGCAAGCAGGCCCTGAAGCGGGCCGGGCTCGGCGTCGGCGACATCGACCTGTTCGAGATCAACGAGGCGTTCGCCGCGCAGGTCATCCCGTCCGCCCGCGAGCTGGGCATCGACGAGGACAAGCTGAACGTGAACGGTGGCGCCATCGCGGTGGGCCACCCCTTCGGCATGACCGGCGCCCGCATCACCGGCACGCTGATCAACAGCCTCCAGTTCCACGACAAGCAGTTCGGCCTGGAGACCATGTGCGTCGGCGGCGGTCAGGGCATGGCGATGGTCGTCGAGCGCCTCAGCTGACCTGAACCCGGCTATCCAATCGTGATCGAATCTCCCCCAGGATGTGACGTACATCTCGGGGGAGATCGATTTTCGCAGGTCAGGCCCATACCCGGGCCATATTGGGGCTAAACGCCCGGCCAAAAGACCTGTCCAATTCGTGACGTAATGCACTGACAGGTGGTTCGTCCAGGCTTCAAGCTGATGTAGGAAGTCGGGGGTCGACTTGAAACCGGGAGTACGTCAGTGAGCGCCATCCCTCTTGCTTTGCTGCTCGCCACGGCCGCTGCCACGGCCGTCGGTGCCGCCACCCTGCACAACGTCCGGGGTCTGCGACGACAGATCGCGGACCTGCGCGAGGAGGTCGCACGCGGTCGCGCCATGGGCGCGCACCCCGGCGTGCCCGCCGCGCGCACCACCTCCGACATGGACGCCATACGCGTCGCCGTCGCCGACGCCCTCGCCGAGGAGCGGGAGCGCGAGCTGGCGGAGGCGCGGGCGTTCTGGGCGGCGCAGGAGGCGCGCGACACCTCGGACCTGCCGCCCTTCCTGGCGGGCGGCAGTGCTCTCAGCGAGGAGTTCTTCCTGCCGCGGCAGGCCGATTTCGCGGGCCTGGAGCCGGTCGTCGAGTCGGCCCTGGAGCCGGAGGACGAGTTCGCGGGTGAATCGCCCGAGCTGGCCGCGGCGCGGCGCAGGCACCCCTCTCACCCGGACTTCGTGCCGGTCCAGTCGCCGGTCATCAGCGACCACGAGCGCACGGTGGCGTGCCTGGAGGAGCTGGCGCACACCCGCACGGCGCTCTCCGACGTCCGCCCGGGCCCGCTCGGCACGCTCGACGTCTACGTCTTCGCCGACGGCACGACGCTGTGCATGACGCCGGGCCACCGCGAGACGGCGGAACAGCTCGCCGCGGCGCTCCGCGACGGCGACACCCCGGTGCTGCTCGGCGGCTCCGGCGTCTCCGGGGCGTACGCCCTGACCTTCGAGTGCGCGGGCGACAACGTGTACATCCTCGCGGACCGGGTCATAGCATCGGCCTAGTTCTTCCAGCGCCCCGAAACCCCCGGGACTCTGGCCCGCAGGGGCTCGGTGGGCTCAGACCCCGGCTCTCCTGACGGCCGCCTCGACCAGTTCGACGGCCTCCCCCAACTCACCGGCCCCCCGAAGGGCAACCGCCAAATCACGTGCGGCGACCGTCACTTGGTCCGCGGCGGCGAACATTCCGGCATCCGGCATCTCCCGCACCACCGTCCCCGGGTCCTCCAACCGCTGGGCCCGCGCGGACAGTTCCCTGGCCAGGGCCAGGGCCTCGGCGGCAGCACCCCGCTGCAGCCGGCTCTGCGGGGCGGCCCGCAGCCGGTCCGCGAACTGATCCACCGCGGCTGTCAATGGCGTCGTATCAAGCACTTGGCGACTGTAGCTGTTTACAAGGGAGCGACGCTCAGGCACGGTGGCGTGGAAGGACAGGCCACATCGAAGCGTTCCGGAGGCGCCGATGTCCCAAGTCTTCTCCCCGGAGACCCACCGAAATCTGCTGGCACGCATCCCCCACTGCACCGGTCGTGAAGTCTCCGACTGGCTGCGAACCGTCGAAGAGGGCCCCTGCTTTCTTCGCTTCGAAGAGAAGGTCAGCTGGCTCCGCGGGGAGCACGATCTCGCGTACGGCCATGCCAAAGCGATCATCCATGAGTACGACCTGAGGCGTGCCGCACGCCGGTTCGGCTAGCGCTCCCGACTCCCCCCACAAACGGCAAAGGGCCCGCGCACCCGAAGGTGCGCGGGCCCTGGACCGCCCGGGCGGCCGGTCGCCCGGTCAGGCCCTAGTCGTTGCCCTGCAGGATCGCGATCAGCCGCAGGAACTCCATGTAGATCCAGACCAGCGTCATGGTCAGACCGAAGGCGGCGAGCCACGCCTCTTCCTTCGGGGCGCCGTACGCGATGCCGTCCTCGACCTGCTTGAAGTCCAGGGCCAGGAAGCACGCGCCGAGCAGGATGCCGATGACGCCGAAGAGGATGCCGAGGCCACCGCTGCGGAAGCCGAGGCCGTCACCGCCGCCGAACACCGAGAACAGCAGGTTCACGGCCATCAGCAGGATGAAGCCCATCGCGGCGGCCATGACGAAGCCGTAGAAGCGACGGTTGACGCGGATCCAGCCCGCCTTGTACGCGACGAGGACCGCCGTGAAGACGGCCATCGTGCCGAGCACGGCCTGCATGGCCGCGCCCTCCGCGATGTAGTTGTCGACGACGCTCGACAGGACGCCGAGGAAGACACCTTCCAGCGCCGCGTACGCCAGGATCAGCGGCGGGGACGCCTTGCGCTTGAAGGCCTGGACGAAGCCGAGCACCATCGCGACGAGGCCGGAGCCGATCGCGATGCCGTACGACTTGCCCAGGTTGGCCTCGTCGACCGGCAGCAGCGCCCAGGCGAGCGCGGCGGTGACGATCAGCAGACCGAGGGTGGTGGCGGTGCGCATGACGACGTCGTCCATCGTCATGCGGCCGGTGGTGGCGGGCGCCTGCGGGGCGCCTTGCTGCAGGTCCTGCTGCGCGTACGGGTTCTGCGCGTACGGGTTGCCGGCCGGCGCCTGGCCGTACGGGTTGGCCTGCGTACCGACCGCGGGGCCCCCGGCCTGCGGCTGTCGCGCGTTGAACTGCGCGTAGCCGTTGTCGCGGCTGAATCCCCGTCGCGAGAAGACCGGGTTGCTGCTCCTCATCTCACTCCTCCATGGCCACCGTGTATGGCCTTGCCCCAAGAGTAATGGTCTGGCAAAGATCCGACCCTAGTGCTCAGGGAGGATCTTTCCCATCCTGTTACGAGGAACGCGGGACAGCCCCGCGATGTTCCGCTCACCGAGGGATCACAGCGGGAAGCCGGTGTAGGCCTCGGCAAGATCGGCCTCCGCCGCCTTGGAGGTGGCCAGGCGGTCGAGCCGGGCGAGCTGGATCCGGTCGTCGAAGGCGGTCGCGTCGGGCGCGCGGTGCAGCATGGTCGTCATGGCGTAGCTGAACCGCTCGGCCTGCCACACGCGCCGCAGGCAGCTGTCCGAGTACGCGTCGAGCGGCCCGGCGTCGCCCTTGTCCAGGTACGCGGCGAGGGCGCGGGCGAACGTGACGACGTCGCCGACGGCGAGGTTGAGGCCCTTGGCGCCGGTGGGCGGGACGATGTGCGCCGCGTCCCCGGCGAGGAAGAGCCGGCCGTGCCGCATCGGCTCATGGACGTAGCTGCGCATCGGGGTGACGGACTTCGACGTGATCGGTCCGCGCGCGAGCCGCCAGTCCGGGTCGTCGACGGCCAGGCGCCGGTCGAGTTCGTCCCAGATCTCCTCGTCGGACCAGTCGTCGGCGTTCGTGTCCGCCGGGACCTGGAGGTAGGCGCGGGTGACGGCCGGGGAACGCATGGACAGCAGGCTGAAGCCGCGGTCGCTGTGGGCGTAGACCAGCTCGTCGTGGGAGGGGGCGACATCGGCGAGGATGCCGAGCCAGCCGAAGGGGTACGTGCGCTCGTACGTCCGCGAGAGGGCCTCGGGGACCGCCGCGCGGGCCACGCCCCAGAATCCGTCGCAGCCCACGACGTAGTCGCACTCCAGGACGTCCTCGCGGCCTTCGTGGCGGAAGCGGACGCAGGGGCCGGCGTTCCCGGCGTTCTCGGCGTTCTCGGCGTTCTCTACGGACAGCGCCTCCGCCTCGAACAGGAGCGGGCCGCCGTCAGCCAGTTGCGCCGCGATGAGGTCCTTGCAGACCTCGGTCTGCGCGTAGACCATCACCGACCGGCCGCCGGTCAGGGCCGGGAAGTCCACGCGGTGGCGGCGCCGGTCGAACCGCAGCTCTATGCCGTCGTGCGGCATCCCCTCGCGGTCCATGCGCGCGCCGACCCCCGCGGCGCGCAGGACGTCGACGGTGCCCTGCTCCAGGATCCCGGCGCGCTGGCGCCGCTCGACGTAGGCCCGGTCACGGCTCTCCAGGACGACCGATTCGATCCCGGCGTTCTGCAGCAGCCTGGCCAGGAGGAGGCCGGCCGGGCCCGCTCCGATGATCCCGACGGTGGTGCGCATACGGATCCCTCTCGCGTCATTGCGTTCGCCTGGTGAACTTTCGTTCATTCAGACTCGTGCGGATCCTCCGCCTCCTGTCCTACGGGTGTCAATGGTTGTGCGGGCAGCACGATGCGACCCGCGCGCGTGGGACGGTCGCGCGGGTTGATGAGGGCAATCGGGGGAAAGTGGAGACGAGGGTACGAAGAAGTGAATCGGAGGTGCCCGGAACCGGACTTGAACCGGTACGCCCGCGAAGGGCAGCGAGGTTTAAGCTCGCCGTGTCTGCATTCCACCATCCGGGCAGGGTGTTGGGCTCCGCTTCGACCGTCCGAGCCTATCCGGCGGCATCCCCCGGTCAGCGGAACAACGACCCGATGTTGTCTTATTTTATTGACGTCTGAGGGTGCATCAGCACATGACAGTGGCCATACGCACTTGCCGGAGGCCCTTCCATGCGCGCCGACCTGTTTTTACGGATTGACGGGATTTCACCTGCGGTCGCCGGCCCGGCCGGGCGCCGACCTCTCAGGGTTCCGTGTCATCCCCAGGTATGACACCCGCTCCGCCGGTCCGACCGAAGTCGCCCCTCGGAACGGGAACTGCGGCTGACTTCACGGGCCCGGTCGGCCGAGACGATGGATTCGTCCCCCGCAGTCGTCCCGACAGGAGCACCACCCGTGACCACCACTCCCCTCGCCGGCCGGACCACCACGTCGGCGGCCCGCGCCACAGATCTCTCCAAGGTCTACGGACAGGGTGAGACCCAGGTGGTCGCGCTCGACCGGGTCACCATCGAATTCCGGCAGGCCGAACTCACCGCGATCATGGGCCCGTCCGGCTCCGGCAAGTCGACCCTGATGCACTGCGTGGCGGGCCTCGACACCTTCTCCTCCGGTTCGGTGCGCATCGGCGAGACCGAGCTGGGCTCCCTCAAGGACAAGCAGCTCACCAAGTTGCGCCGGGACAAGATCGGTTTCATCTTCCAGGCGTTCAACCTGCTGCCGACGCTGACCGCCCTGGAGAACATCACGCTCCCCATGGACATCGCGGGCCGCAAGCCCGACAAGCAGTGGCTGGAGAACGTGATCCGGATGGTCGGCCTCTCCGACCGCCTCCGCCACCGCCCCGCGCAGCTCTCCGGCGGCCAGCAGCAGCGCGTGGCGGTCGCCCGCGCCCTGGCCTCCCAGCCCGACATCATCTTCGGCGACGAGCCCACCGGAAACCTGGACTCGCGCTCCGGCGCGGAGGTTCTCGGCTTCCTGCGCAACTCCGTACGGGAACTGGGGCAGACCGTCGTCATGGTCACGCACGACCCGGTGGCGGCGGCGTACGCGGACCGCGTCGTCTTCCTCGCCGACGGCCGCATCGTGGACGAGATGTACGAGCCCACCGCGGACTCCGTCCTGGACCGCATGAAGCGCTTCGACGCGAAGGGCCGCACGAGCTGACCCCGGCTGCGCCGGTGCCCCCTCGCCTTCACGCCCCGCGTGCGTGATGCGCCCCGTCAGGGGCGCGGGGAACTGCGCGACCAGCCACGACGCACTCGCACTCGCCATCACATCCTCAGCCGGCAACGGCGCGAAGGCCACGGGGCTCCGCCCCGGACCCCGCTCCTCAATCGCCGGAGGGGCTTGATCTAGGACTGAGCAGACCCATGTTCAAAACCGCCCTGCGCAACGTCTTCGCGCACAAGGCCCGCCTCCTGATGACGGTGCTCGCCGTCATGCTCGGCGTCGCCTTCGTCTCCGGCACCCTCGTCTTCACCAACACCATCTCCGCCGCCATGGAGAAGCAGTCGTCCAAGGGCTTCGACCAGGTCGACGTCGCCCTCACCCCCGGCTACATCGAGGGCGGGGACGACAAGGTCGGCGAGGAGGCGAAGCTGACCGACGCCACCCTGAAGAAGGCCGAGAGCGTGCCCGGCGCCGCGTCCGCGTACGGCGTGCTCAGCGGGTACGCCGCCGTCGCCGACCAGAACGGCAAGCTCGTCGGCAACGGCTTCTCCACCAAGGGCGGCAACTACTGGGGCTCCGGGAAGAACCCCGACGGCCGCTACCCGCTCACGGCCGGCACCGCCCCGCACGGCAAGAACCAGGTCGCCCTCGACTCGGAGACCGCCAAGCGCGCCGGGTACAAGGTCGGCGACCAGGTACGGATGTCCATCGACGGGCCGGTGCTGACCCCGACGGTCACCGGCATCTTCACCACCGACGACGGGAACGTCTCGGCCGGCGGCTCCCTCGCCCTCTTCGACACGGCGACCGCGCAGCAGCTCTTCCACAAGCCGGGCGCGTACGACGAGATCGACGTGAAGGCAGCCGCGGGCACCAGCCAGGACCAGCTGCGGGCCGGGCTCGACAAGGCGCTCGGCAAGGACACCGTCGAGTCGAAGACGGGTCAGCAGCTCGCCGACGAGCAGGCCAAGATCATCTCCGAGTCGATGAGCTCCATGAAGCAGCTGCTGCTCGGCTTCGCCGGCGTCTCGCTCTTCGTCGGCATCTTCATCATCGCGAACACCTTCACCATGCTGGTCGCCCAGCGCACCAAGGAACTCGCCCTGATGCGGGCGGTCGGCGCATCCCGCCGCCAGGTCACCCGGTCCGTGCTGCTCGAGGCGTTCGTCGTGGGCGCCGTCGCCGCCGTCACCGGCCTCGCCGCCGGCATCGGGATCGGCGCGGGCATGCGCTCCCTGATGAACTCGACGGACGCGATCATCCCGGCCGGGCCGCTGGTCATCTCCGTCAACACGGTCGTCTCCGCGCTGGTCGTCGGCATCCTCATCACGATGCTGGCCGCCTGGCTGCCGGGCCGCCGCGCCGCGCGGATCCCGCCGGTCGCCGCGATGAACGCGGTGCACGCCGCCCCGACGACCAAGTCCCTGATCCTGCGCAACACGCTCGGCTCGCTCGTCTCGGCCGTCGGTATCGCCGCCGTGCTCGTCGCGACGACCATGAAGGGCTCCGACGGTCAGGCCCCGATGGCGCTCGGCGCCGCGCTGCTCGTCATCGGCGTCTTCATCCTGACGCCGCTGCTGTCCCGCCCGCTGATCGCCGCCGCGGCCCCCCTGCTGCGCGCCTTCGGCATCTCCGGCAAGCTGGCCCGGCTGAACTCCGTGCGCAACCCGCGCCGCACCGCCGCCACCGCCTCGGCCCTGATGATCGGCCTGACCCTCATCACGGGCATCACGGTCATCGCGGGCAGCGTCCAGTCGGCCATCAACAAGATGGCCGCCGACTCCATCAAGGCCGACTACGTCGTCTCCATGGCGAACGGGAACGCGCTCTCCCCCGACGTCCGCGAGACCCTCGACAAGACCTCCGGCGTCACCGCGGTCAGCGGCCTGTCCCACGCGGACTCGCAGGTCGGCGGCGACTCCGAGTACCTGAGCGGCGTCAACGGCAAGACGATCGACCAGCTCGTCGACCTCCCTTTGAAGAGCGGCAGGTTCACGGTCGGCGGCACGAGCGTCGTCGTCGACGACAAGACGGCGAAGGACCACCACTGGACGGCCGGCTCGGACTTCACCGTCACCTATGAGGACGACAAGAAGCAGCATCTGACCGTCGCGGGCGTCTACACGGCCAACGACATCCTCAGCGGCATCATGGTCGACTCCGCCACCCTCGACCCGCACACCACCGACCCCGCCACCGCCATGGACCAGGTCATGGTGAAGATGTCGGGCGGCACCTCCGACGCCACCAAGGACAAGCTGACCAAGGCCCTCGGCGAGAACCCGGCGGTCAAGATCCAGGACCGCCAGGACATCTCCAACGAGGTCGCCCAGATGTTCACGCTGATGCTGAACATGCTCTACGGCCTGCTCGCGATGGCGGTCATCGTCGCCGTGCTCGGCGTCGTCAACACCCTGGCGATGTCGGTGTTCGAGCGCCAGCAGGAGATCGGCATGCTCCGCGCGATCGGCATCGACCGCAAGGGCATCAAGCGCATGGTCCGCCTGGAGTCCCTGGTGATCTCGCTGTTCGGCGGTGTGCTCGGCATCGGCCTGGGCGTGTTCTTCGGCTGGGCAGCGGGACAGCTCATCGGCAACGCCATGCCGACGTACGAACTGATCCTGCCCTGGGGCCGGATGAGCCTCTTCCTCACGCTGGCCGCGGTCGTCGGCATCCTGGCGGCCCTGTGGCCGGCCCGCCGCGCCGCCCGCCTGAACATGCTCGCGGCCATCAAGGCCGAGTAGCGCGGGGGCAGTTGCCGCACCTACGCAAATGGGGCGCATCGGTGACGTTCGGTCACCGGGGCGCCCCAACTGCGTACGGGCGAAAGCTAGTTGTTCCAGGTACGCGCCCGCAGTGCCATTCCGGACGTGCCGCTCTGCGGTGTCCGGACCGCGAGGATCTGGTTGACCCCGATGCGGTTGCGCTCGAAGCTCAGCGCGCTGGCGGCCATGTAGAGGCGCCAGATGCGGGCCCGGCCGGGGCTGACGAGCCGCAGGGACTCCGCCCAGCGGGCCTCCAGGTTGCGCACCCACTGGCGCAGCGTGAGCGCGTAGTGCTCGCGGATCGACTCGACGTCCCGCACCTCGAAACCGGCGCGCTCCAGGAGGCCGGTGGTCGTGCCGACCGGTGCCAGCTCCCCGTCGGGGAAGACGTACGCGTCGATGAACTCGTCGACCTCGTACGCCGACTCGTCCTCCTGGGGCCGCCGGGCGATCTGGTGGTTGAGCAGCCGGCCGCCGGGCTTCAGCAGGGCGTACAGGTCGGACGCGTACTCCAGGTAGCGCTCCGAGCCGACGTGCTCGGCCATCCCGATGGAGGAGATCGCGTCGTACGGGCCGTCCCGTACGTCGCGGTAGTCCTGCACCCGGATCTCCACGCGGTCGGCGAGGCCTTCCTCGGCGACGCGCTTCCTGGCGTACGCGGCCTGCTCCTGGGAGAGGGTGACGCCGACGACGTTCACGCCGTGCTCGCGGGCGGCGTGGACGGCCATGGAGCCCCAGCCGCAGCCGACGTCGAGCAGACGCATGCCGGGCTTCAGGTCCAGCTTGCGGGAGATCAGCTCCAGCTTGTCGTGCTGGGCGGATTCGAGCGTGGCGTCGGGCGATTCGAAGTACGCGCACGAGTAGACCATCGAAGGGCCGAGGACCAGCTCGTAGAAGTCGTTGCCGACGTCGTAGTGGTGGCTGATGGCCTGCTTGTCGCTGCCCTTGGTGTGGCGGTGGAGGCGGCCCCTGCGGCGCATCTCCTCGGCGGGCGGGGCGGGCGGCAGGAACGGTCCTGCCAGCTTCGCGAGGTCGGCGACACCGGCCCGCACCTTGGGATCCCTGAGCGTCTCGACGAGGCTTCTGCGCTCGCCCTCCGCGCTCGGGTCCCGCTCCCAGATCAGCCCGGCGATGACATCGAGCGCCTCGTAGAGGTCGCCCTCGACGTCCAGGTCACCGGCGACCCAGGCACGGGCCAGACCCAGCTCGCCCGGCTTCCACAGCAGGCGGCGCAGGGCGCGACGGCCACGCACCACGAGCACGGGGGCATCCGGGGGGCCGGCCTCCGAACCGTCCCAGGCGCGCAGCCGCACCGGGAGTTCGGCACCGAGCAGCTGCTCGGCGATGTTCTTCAGCCGCTGTGCGGCGTCCTGCATGGCGCACACCTCCGTGACAGGGGGAACTCCCGGAACGGTCCAACACCACGTAAACACCAAGTGGCCGCTTCCGCAGTCCCGTTATTGCGTCACAGATAGGCAAAATACCTGTAGCCACCACGTACATGTTCGCGGAAACGACCGAAGGGACCGCCCGCACCACGGATGGCGAGCGGCCCCTTCGGGCGTGTACTGCGCAAGCGCTACGACGAACTCCGGAGAACCGGGGTCAGGAGGCCTTGGCCTTCTCCTCGACCTTCTCCGGCGCCTTCTCGGCGGCCGGCTTGGGCGCCGGAGCCGGCTTGGCGGCCTCGTAGAACTCCTCGCGCGGAGTCTCCAGGGCGCCGAGCGCGGTGATGTCGCGCTTCTGGAACATGTTGATCGTCCACTCGGCGATCACACGGATCTTGCGGTTGTACGTCGGCATGGCGAGCCCGTGGTAGCCACGGTGCATGTACCAGGCGAGACGGCCCTTGAGCTTGATCTTCATCTTGCCCATGACGATCATCGCGACGCCCTTGTGGAGGCCGAGACCGGCGACCGCACCCTTGTTGGCGTGCTTGTAGTCGCCCTGCGGGAAGCCCCGCATGCCGGAGACCACGTTGTCGGCGAGGACCTTGGCCTGGCGCATCGCGTGCTGGGCGTTCGGCGGGCACCAGGCGTTCGGGTTGCCGTTGGCGCGACCGACGAGGTCCGGGACCTGGGCGTTGTCGCCCGCGGCCCAGATGTAGTCGGTGCCCTGGACCTGGAGCTTCTCGCTGGTGTCCACGTGGCCGCGCGGGCCGAGCGGGAGACCGAAGCGGGCGAGCGCCGGGTTCGGCTTGACGCCGGCGGTCCACACGATCGTGTTGGAGTCGGCCTCCAGGCCGTTGCTCAGCACGACGTGACCGTCCACGCAGGAGGGCATCGTGGTGCTGAGGTAGACCTCGATACCGCGGGACTCCAGGTGCTTGCGGCCGTAGACGCCGAGCTCCGGGCCCACCTCGGGCAGCACCTTGTCGGCGGCGTCGACCAGGATGAAGCGCATGTCCTCGCGCTTCACGTTCTTGTAGAACTTGGCCGCGTCGCGTGCCAGGTCCTCGACCTCACCGATCGTCTCGGCGCCCGCGAAGCCGCCGCCGACGAAGACGAAGGTGAGCGCCTTGCGGCGGATCTCCTCGTCCGTCGTGGACTCGGCCTTGTCGAGCTGCTCGAGCACGTGGTTGCGCAGGCCGATGGCCTCCTCGACACCCTTCATACCGATGCCCACCTCGGCCAGGCCGGGGGTCGGGAAGGTGCGGGAGACCGCGCCGAGCGCGATCACCAGGTAGTCGAAGGGCACCTCGTACGCCTCGCCGACGAGCGGGGCGACCGAAGCGACCTTGCGGTCCTGGTCGATGGTGGTGACGCGGCCGGTGAGAATCTCGGCTCCCGGCACAGCGCGTCGCAGCGGGACGACGACGTTGCGCGGCGAGATGCTGCCGGCGGCGGTCTCGGGGAGGAAGGGCTGGTACGTCATGTACGAGCGCGGGTCGACGACCGTGACGGTCGCTTCCGCGTAACGCATCTTCTTCAGGATGCGTCGCGCCGCGTACAGGCCTACGTACCCACCCCCGACAATGAGGATCCTGGGACGCTCCGTGGTGCTCATGCCATCGAGTATCCACCCGTCTGGAGGGGGGTGCTCGTGCGCCCCTTCACAAGGACGGGTGGGGCCTCTGCTACACTTCGCCGCCCACGTGACCCATGTCATGGCCGGCCGAGGGAACCACGGTCCACCGCCAGTCGTTGCTCACCCCTCTTGAGCAGCCACAGTGAGCATTCGGACCCGCTGGACCACTCCCCGTTTTCACCTTCGCGCAACACTCCGGCAACCCCCGGAACCCCTCACGCCGGAGTCCTTGGAGAGCCCCGAACGGGCCCGAGGTCCCGAAACCGCGTCCAACGGGACCGATTTCCTTGTGAAGAACTTCACGAAGTTTCCCGACGGGGTGTCGCGAGAGCGTGTCGCGGACCCCTTTCACGGTGCTCAGACGGTACGCGACCTGCTCAGGCGAGACCCTTCCGGGCCCCGTGATCAGGCGATCGACCAGGCGATTCCGTCGAGGATGTCGTGCTCGCTGACGACCACCTCGTGGGCGCCCGTCCACTCCATGACCAGGCGCAGCACGAGGGCGCCGGAGGCGATGACGTCGACGCGGCCCGGGTGGATCACCGGGTGCAGGGCGCGCTGGTCGTGCGTGGAGGTCTGCAGCCAGTCGGTGAGCTCGGCGACCTTCTCGTAGGAGATACGGGCGTGGTGGATCGCGGCCGAGTCGTACTCCTTCAGGCCGAGCGCCAGCGCCGCCACCGTCGTCACCGAACCGGCCAGGCCGACGAGGGTGCGGGCCGCGGTCAGCGGGACCAGCTGCGTCACCAGGTCCAGCCCCTCGGCGATGTCCTCGCGGATCGCCTCGATCTGGGCCGGGGTCGGCGGGTCGCTGACCGTACCGTCGTCGGCGACGAGGTGCCGCTCCGTCATGCGCACGCATCCGACGTCGACGGACTTGGCCGCGTGGACGGTGTCGTCACCGACCACGAACTCCGTCGACCCGCCGCCGATGTCGACGACCAGGTAGGGCGTGTCCATGTCGGCGCGGCCGGTCAGTTCCCTCGTCGCGCCCGTGAAGGAGAGCTGTGCCTCCTCGGCGCCCGTGATCACCTCGGGCTCGACGCCCAGGATGTCCAGGACGCCGCGGACGAAGTCGTCCCGGTTCGACGCGTCGCGGGACGCGGACGTGGCGACGAAGCGGACGCGCTCCGCGCCGTGCTCCTTGATCACGGCGGCGTACTCGCGGCAGGCCGCGAAGGTGCGCTCCAGCGCCTCGGGGGCCAGACGCCCCGTCTTGTCGACGCCCTGACCGAGCCGCACGATCGTCATCCGGCGGTCCAGGTCGACGAGTTCACCCGTCTCCGGGTCCGCGTCCGCGACGAGGAGCCGGATCGAGTTCGTACCGCAGTCGACGGCGGCGACCCGGGTCATTCCGTCACCTCCGCGGACACGCACGCGCCCTTCTTCCACCACTGCGGCAGCATCGCGATCGCCTCGTCGCCCAGCGGGTTCACACCCGGTCCTGCCGCCAGCGAGTGCGCCACCAGGACATGGAGGCACTTCACGCGGTCCGGCATGCCGCCCGCGCTCGGGAAGTTCTCCAGGACCTCGATGGCGTCACGGCGCGCGATGTAGTCCTCGTGGGCCGCGCGGTACTGCCGCGCCAGCTCGGGGTCCGTGCCCAGGCGCTCGGTCATCTCCTTCATGACGCCGTTCGCCTCCAGCGTGCCGATGGCCGAGGCCGCGCGCGGGCACGTCAGGTAGAACGTCGTCGGGAACGGCGTGCCGTCCTCCAGCCGCGGGGCCGTCTCGACGACATCCGGGTTGCCGCAGGGGCAGCGGTGCGCGATGGCCCGCAGGCCGCGCGGCGGGCGGCCGAGCTGCTCCTGGAACGCGCGGATGTCGGCGTCCGTGGGCGCCGTGGACTCGGTCTGGGGCGGGGGCGTTTCCATGCCTGTCTTTCACTTCGGTGTATGCGGGGGCGGTACGAGTGTGCGGGGCGGTACGGGGATCAGTTTGCCCGGTCGGCCTTGTCGACGCCGTCCCAGACGTTCGAGTACCAGGGGCGGTCGGTCTCGCCCTGCTCGGCGCGGTCCGCCGCGGTGGACCGCGCGTCGGGCACCACGTACCCGGTCTCGCCCGGCATCACCATGTGCAGGCGCTCGCGGATCCGCTGCTCGGCGTACGCGTCGTCCTGCCAGCGGGCCTTCTCGTCGCGGAGCCGGTCGACCCGGTTCCTGGCCTCCTGCTGCTGACGCTGCAGATCCTCGATCTCGCCGCGCTGGGAGACGTACTGCCTTATCGGGTACGCGAGCGCGACCACGAGCGTGCAGACGACGAGGGCGAGCAGCGCCGCGCGGCCCGTGAGGCGGGAGCGGCGGGCCTGGCGCTTGTTCTGCGAGCGGTAGACGCGCTCCGCGGTCTGTTCGCCGAGCAGCCGCAGCCGGGTGGCCGTGGAGAAGCGGGCCGAGTCGTCGTGGCCCCTGCTTCGGAGCTTTCCCGGCATCGCCTGTTGCCTCCCCGTTCTGGGTCCCCGTCTGGCTGCCTACGTACGTACGTCCTCGCACACGGTACGGGACCGAGTGCGAGGACGTACGGAACTACCGGCTCACGCGGGGGCGGGTCAGCCCTTGTAGCGCGGGAAGGCCGAGCGACCGGCGTAGACCGCCGCGTCGTCCAGGATCTCCTCGATGCGCAGCAGCTGGTTGTACTTGGCGACACGCTCGGAGCGGGCCGGGGCGCCGGTCTTGATCTGGCCGCAGTTCGTGGCGACGGCCAGGTCGGCGATGGTGACGTCCTCGGTCTCGCCGGAGCGGTGGGACATCATGCACTTGAACCCGTTGCGCTGGGCCAGCTCGACGGCGTCCAGCGTCTCGGTCAGCGAGCCGATCTGGTTGACCTTGACGAGCAGGGCGTTGGCCGAGTTCTCGTCGATGCCGCGGGCGAGGCGCTCCGGGTTGGTGACGAACAGGTCGTCGCCGACGATCTGGACCTTCTCGCCGAGCTTCTCGGTGAGGACGGTCCAGCCGGCCCAGTCGTCCTCGTACAGCGGGTCCTCGATGGAGACGAGCGGGTACGCGGAGACGAGCTCCTCGTAGTACTCCGTCATCTCGGCGGCGGACCGCTCCTTGCCCTCGAACTGGTACTTGCCGTCCTTGTAGAACTCGGAGGCGGCGACGTCGAGCGCGAGAGCGACCTGCTGGCCGGGGATGTAGCCGGCCTCCTTGATCGCCTCGACGATGAGGTCGAGGGCCGCGCGGTTCGACTCCAGGTTCGGGGCGAAGCCGCCCTCGTCGCCGAGACCGGTGGACAGGCCCTTGGTCTTCAGCACCTTCTTGAGGGTGTGGTAGACCTCGGTGCCCCAGCGCAGCGCCTCGGAGAAGGACTCCGCGCCGATCGGGGCGATCATGAACTCCTGGATGTCGACGTTGGAGTCGGCGTGCGACCCACCGTTCAGGATGTTCATCATCGGGACGGGCAGCAGGTGCGCGTTCGGGCCACCGAGGTAGCGGAACAGCGGCAGGTCGCTGGCCTCGGACGCGGCGTGCGCGACGGCGAGGGAGACGCCCAGGATGGCGTTGGCGCCGAGCGAGCCCTTGTTGTCGGTGGCGTCCAGGTCGAACATCGCCTGGTCGATCAGGCGCTGCTCGGTGGCGTCGTAGCCGACGAGCTCCGGGCCGATCTGCTCGATGACGGCGAGGACGGCCTTCTCGACGCCCTTGCCCTGGTAACGGTTGGGGTCACCGTCACGGAGTTCGATGGCCTCGAAGGCACCGGTGGAGGCGCCGGACGGAACAGCAGCACGACCCGTGCTGCCGTCGTCGAGGCCGACCTCGACCTCGACCGTGGGGTTGCCTCGGGAGTCCAGGATTTCCCGGGCTACGACGACGTCGATGGACGGCACGAGCATCTCCTTCTGGGATGTGACACAACAATGCGGGCGGCTTGGCCCGCACCCATGAGCGTAACCGGCTCCGAGGCATCGGCCAGCCGACCGCCCGTCCTGTGGACAACGCCGACAGCGAAATGTTCCTTAACGGAACAAAGACAGCGACCTCCGTCCCGGATGCCGGGACGGAGGTCGCCGAAATGAGCGGCCCGCGGGGACGGGGGCGGCGTCCGGACCCCGCATCCGCCGATGCCGGGTCCACATCCCCCTGCGAGTCCCTATAAGAAGGGGGCTTACTTCAGGTGCAGCTGCTGACCCGGGTAGATCAGGTCGGCGTTGCTGACGATGTCCTTGTTGAGCTTGAACACCTTCTGCCAGTTGGTGTCGTGCGCCTCGGCGATCTTGCTGAGCGTGTCGCCGGTCTTCACCTTGTACTCGCCGTCGCCCTTCTCGACCTTCTTGCCGGTCGGGGTGGTGACGGTGTCCTTCTTCGACTCCTGCTGCTGCGGCTGCTCGCGCTGCTCGGAGCGGGTCGTCGTGGAGGACTCGGAGCGCTCCTGCTGCTGCGGCTGGGACTGCTGCGAGGAGTCCGCCGAGGAGTCCGCCGGGGCGGAGTTGCTCGTGTCGGCGCCGGACAGGCCCACACCACAGCTCGGCCAGGCACCCTTGCCCTGCGCCGCGAGAACCTTCTCGGCGACCGATATCTGCTGCGCCTTGGACGCCTGGTCGGCGGAGGACGCGTAGGAGGTGCCGCCGTACGCGGCCCAGGTGGAGGACGAGAACTGGAGGCCACCGTAGTAACCGTTGCCCGTGTTGATGGACCAGTCGCCACCGGACTCGCAGCTCGCGACCTGGTCCCACTCGGAGGTGGAGGCGGCGGAGGCCGAGGTGGCACCCATCAGCGGAACGGCGACAGCGGCACCGGCGACACCAGCGAGCGTGGCGACGCGGACGGCCTTGGACGGGCGGCGGTGCTTGCCCTTGCTGGAAAGCAGCATGGAGAGATCCCCTCACCGACGCCTACGAGGTGAGCTGTCGGGTTCGGACCAGTGAGTGTCCGGCCGCGCATCCTTGTGCGCGGCTTAACCCCAAGCCGGTTTCCCGGCACTTACCTTGGGTCCCCCGCTCCTGCCTACGGCGCTGACGCGTCGACTGTTCCCGTACGGACGTCGGCAGGATTCGGCGTGACGTCCATCGGGGCCCGCTGTGGCGAGCGGTGACGACGTTAAGCAGGCGATCCGCCCGATTTCAAAGACGATCAGGGTGTTTGAGACTCATGTCTCACTCTCGCAAAAGTGGACATACGCACCCCAACCGTCCCCGAACTCCCGCTACTTTTCGACCGATTCGAGGCCAAGATCCAGACTCTGACCAGGAAGAATGAGGTCGGGGTCGGAACCCACCGTCTTCTTGTTCAGGTCGTAGAGCGCATCCCACCCGCCGTGGACGTCCTGAGCGTCCGCGATGTCCCAGAGACTGTCGCCGGAACGGACCGTGTACGTCCCGCCGGTGCGCACCTCCTCGCGCGAGGCGTGCCGCCCGTCGGAGGTACGGGAGTCGGAGGTGTCGTCGGCGGCGGGGTCGCCACGATGGCGGCCGGCGGTGTCGGACCCGGACTCACCGGAAGCGGCGTCCGAGGGGGACGGCGTCGCGGAGGAAGTGGGGTCGGACCGACCGGGCTTGCCGGCACTGTCGGAGCTTTCGCCGTCATCGCCTGCGGCTTCATCGGTCGAGCCGTCGCTCGCCTCGCCACTCGCCTCGTCGCCGGGGTCGCCACTCGCCGTGTCACCCGAGGTATCCGCCGAGCTGCCGGCTGACGGGGCGTCCGACGCGTCGATACCCACGGACGGGTCGGACGAGCCCGACCCGTCGTGATTCTTCTCTCCCGAATCGGCCGAGTCGTCCGATTCGGACGGCTTCGGGGAGACGCTCGCGCCCGGGTCGACATCGGCCGACTCGTCGCCCTGGGTGAGACCCGCCACGATCGAGCAGCTCGGCCAGGCGTTGGGGCCCTTGGCGTCGAGGACCTTCTCGGCGACGGCTATCTGCTGCGAGCGGCTGGCCTCGTCGGCGCTCGGGGCGTAGTCGAGGCCGCCGTACTGCTCCCACACCTCCTGGGTGAACTGCAGTCCGCCGTAGTACCCGTTGCCCGCGTCCAGGCTCCACTGCCCGCCGGACTCGCACTCGGCGAGCTTGTCCCAGGTGGTGGTGGAGGCGGCGCTCGCGCTGGTCGCGGCGAGCAGCGGGATCGCGATGGCGCTGCCTGTGACGCCGACGGCGACGACGAGAGCAGGGGCCTGACGGGGGCGACGGTGTCGACCGTTCCCGGAGAGCATGCGGTTGCCTTTCGCGAGACTGATGCAGCAGCACGCGACAGGGTGATGTGGTGGTGCTTGTTGTGCATGTGTCGCGATGACTGGTGAACGTAGCGGGACTCGAACGCTTGTCACAAGTCGATGCAGCGCAGATCACGTCAAAGTCACAGAGTTGACGGAGCGTCAGTTCGGCGGCCCGATATGAAGTCCGCCGCCCGGTCGGCTCATGGGCCTTGACTTGGCATGAACTCATTCCGCGAGCGGCCGGGAGCGGCGCCGCAGGTGACCTCCAGTGCCGGAACCAATTGCTCGCGCTGAGCTTCGGTCCCTCCGCCGCTCGCATTCAGTACGTGCGTCAGCGGGGCCCGGAACCCCCTCTTGACCCAGGAGTTCTGACGGTCCTTGACCAGTGCTGGCGCGCCGCACTGCTCCGGAGGCTCACCCCACAGACACCCAGTGCGCAGCCGGTGGAGGATGCCGTTCAGCTGCGTCCGGATGCCTACAGGTCCGCGGGCGAACTGACGCCTCGGAAAGAAAGCCGCCATCGCTTCTTCCGCCAACGCCCACTGCGACGCGGTCACCTCGGCAGGCACGAGCACACCTGTCCGCATGTGCCACTCCGTCACCTCGCACCCCACTCCGGTCCGCTGCCGCACCCGCTCAAGAGGCGTGGCCCGCACATCCAGAACGTTGCATACTCGGCGCAGCTCTGGCCGGCTCTGGGGCCGCTCGTCTTAAGGGGAACTCGACGCCCGGCCGGGCTGTTCACGGTCGAATCCATGATTTCCGGCCGGCCACCCATGTCGGGATACCGCGAGCGCGGTCCGCGCCGACTCCGGTTACGGTCACCTGGTGAACGCCCCGAATACCGCACCCGAACTCTTCACCTGGGAGTTCGCGACCGACCCCTATCCGGCATACGCCTGGCTCCGGGAGCACTCCCCCGTCCACTGGACGAAGCTCCCCAGCGGAGTCGAGGCGTGGCTCGTGACCCGCTATGGCGACGCGCGCCAAGCCCTCGCGGACGGCCGGCTGTCGAAGAACCCCGATCACCACGCCGACGACGCCCAGGGCAAGAACAGAACCGGCATCCCCGGTGAGCGCAGCGCCAACCTCATGACGCATCTGCTCAACATCGACCCACCGGACCACACCCGGCTGCGGCGCCTCGTATCCAAAGCGTTCACCCCACGCCGCGTCGCTCAATTCACGCCACGGGTACAGGAGTTGGCCGACGGCCTCATCGACCGGTTCGCGGGCGCCGGTGAGGCCGATCTGATCCACGACTTCGCGTTCCCGCTCCCGATCTACGCGATCTGCGACCTCCTCGGTGTCCCTGCCGAGGACCAGGATGACTTCCGCGACTGGGCGGGCATGATGATCCGGCACGGCGGAGGGCCTCGTGGCGGGGTCGCCCGTTCCGTCAAGAAGATGCGCGGCTACCTGGTCGAGCTGATTCACCGCAAGCGGGACGATCTCAGCGACGACTTGATCTCGGGCCTCATCCGCGCGTCGGACGACGGAGAGCACCTCACGGAGAACGAGGCCGCCGCCATGTGTTTCGTACTCCTGTTCGCCGGTTTTGAGACAACCATCAACCTCATCGGCAACGGCGTCCACACTCTCCTGCGCACCCCGGGTCAGCGGGCCCTGCTCCAGGCCTCGATCGAGCGCGGCGAGCAGGAGCTGCTCGACACCGGGATCGAGGAACTCCTCCGCTTCGACGGCCCCGTCGAGCTCGCCACCTGGCGCTTCGCGACCGCGCCCCTCACCATCGGCGGGCAGCTCATCGCGGCGGGCGACCCCGTGCTGGTGGTCCTGGCCGCCGCGGACCGCGATCCCGCCCGCTTCACCGAGCCCGACGCCCTGGATCTGACCCGCCGCGACAACCAGCACCTGGGTTACGGACACGGCATCCACTACTGCCTCGGCGCTCCCCTCGCCCGGCTCGAAGGCCGTACCGCCCTGGAGACGCTGCTGCGGCGGCTGCCCGATCTTCGGCTGGCGGTCGACCCCGCCGACCTGCGGTGGCGCGGCGGGCTCATCATGCGCGGGCTGCGCAACCTTCCCGTGGAGTTCACCGCCCGCTGAGAGCCATCAGAAGGGCCCTAACCCCCCAGCCCCTCCTTGACGCGGATCGCGGCACGGTACGCGCGGGCCGCCGCTCTGAGGGCCGCCTCCGGGTCCTCGCCGGCCGCCTCGGCGCGCAGGGCCAGCGCCAGCAGCTCGTAGCCGACGCCCCGGCCCGTCGGGACGGGGACGTCCAGGTCCGCCGTGCGCACCCGCGAGCCGAGCTTCGCGGCGAGGGCGAGGCCGGGCTGGCCCACCGGGACGCCGTCCGTGACCGACGCGCGGCGCTTGGACTCGGCCTTCTTGCGCAGCCAGATCTCCCCGACCTCTTCCGGCGTGGACGCGCTCTCGTCGCCGAAGATGTGCGGGTGGCGGTGGATGAGCTTGTCGACGATGCCGCCCGCCACGTCGTCGATCGAGAAGGGCTCGTCGTCCTCACCGTCTCCGGCGGACTCCTCCGCGATGCGGGCGTGGAAGACGACCTGGAGGAGTACGTCGCCCAGCTCCTCCCTGAGCTCCGTGCGGTCGCCCGTCTCGATCGCCTCCACCAGCTCGTACGCCTCCTCGATCGCGTACTTCGCCAGGTCCTCGTGGGTCCGCCTGGACGTCCAGGGGCACTCGCGGCGGATCCGGTCCATGACCTGGACGAGGTCGAGGAGGCGGGCGCCGGGCAGGTCGTAGGAGCCGGGGAGGAGTTCGAGGGAGGGCATCTGTTCGCGGCCCGAGCCGGCCAGCGTCGCCAGGCCGTCCGTGAGGCGCCGGTCGCCCTCGGCGGTGGCCAGGACGACGACGGTGCGGCCGCCGTCGGCGCACCGGTCGACGAGGTCGCGGGCGGCGAGCGGCGCCGTCGCGAGGGTGACCGCGACACCGGCGTCCTTCAGGTACGGCAGCTGCTGGTGCGCGGCGTCGGCGCACAGCACCGCGTCGGCGCCGCGCAGCGCCTCCCACGCCTGCCAGGACAGCAGCCCCGGGGCGACCCGGTGGCTCGTGGTCAGCAGGACGATGCGGCCCGCGTCGCCGGGGGTGTGGTCGCTGGTGGTGCCGTGCACCTCTCGATCGTTCACCACCCGAACGTAACGCAGGCCGCCGACAGTCCCGGACGGGCGACCGGCTAAGCCGTCTGCTGGGTCGCCGCCGGCTGCTCGGTGACCTGCTTGATCCAGGGCGTCTTCGCGTCCACGAGGCGGCTCGTGGGCGACACTTTCCAGGCGCCGTAGCGGGGATTCAGATCGACGTTCAGTTCCTTGGACGCCGTGCCGAGAGCCTTCCAGAACACGCTCTGGCCCTCCTGTGTCTGCATGTCGGCGCCGAGCGCGGTCGCCAGCTTCTGCGCCTCGATCTCGGTGCGCAGGCTTTCGGTCAGCCGCTTCGGCGGGACGCTGTACTGGGACAGCCAGGCGGACTCCAACTGCTTGGAGCCGCCCGCCTGTTGTTCCAGACCGGCCCGCATGTCCTGCATCTCCTTGCGGGTGACGCCGACGCCCTGGTCGGTGGCGGCGCGGTGCAGCACCCGGTCGAGGACCATCGTGTGCAGCGTGTTGCGGGTGAGGCCGCCGGACTTGGCGATGGCCTGTTCGTACTGGGCGCTGTCGGTGGTGGCGGCTTGTTGCGCGTCGCGTACCTCGTTCACCCGGGTCTCCAGTTGGGAGACCGTGATGCGCTGTCCGCCGACGACGGCCGCGGCGCCGGGGTGCGCTCCGCTTCCGCAGGCGGTGAGAGCGGGGACCGCGGCGATGGCGGTGGCGGACAGGATGAGCGCGGTACGGCGACGGCTGCTGGTGCGGCGGTGCAAGGTGAGCCTCCCTGCGGCGAGTTTGTGCGTCGGTGCACAAAGTCCGTGATCGATGGTAGGAGGTGGCCGCTGCCTCGGCCACCTATTCGACAACGATTCGCCGCGAGTTGAGGTACTCGTTCCGGCTCGGCCCTGTGGAGCCGCGGTCAGCCGATGATCGCGACCGGGGCGTCCCACGCGTCGCGGTCCACGGTGATCGTGTAAGCGCCGCGCTTCTCCTTGCTGTTGACCATGTACTGGTGGGCGCGGCTGTGGTTCGTGTACAGCGTCTTGGCCCAGGGCCAGTCGGAGGTCGTCGTGTTGACCTTGTCCCACTTGGCGTACCAGAGGTTGCCCGGCAGGTCGGTGCGGTCCGTCGCGGTGGCGATCGCGGCGGCGCTGGAGCTGCTGAAGCCGTAGTAGCCCGCCCGGTAGATCTTGCCGCGCAGGACCTTGTCGAAGGCGCGCACGTAGGTGAGCACGGCCTTGTTGCAGGACGCGTTCTCGATGTCGTACGGCTCCATGTCGAGGTAGAGCGCGCTGCCCGTCTTCATGCCGAGCGCGGTGGCCTTGGCGACGGCGTCCTTGCCGTCCGCGGTGCCGAGGGAGGCCGCGTTCGTCGTGGTCATCTTCTCGTTCCTGGTGCCGGTCTGGCAGGGCGGCTGGGCGCCTACGTAGAGCGGAATCAGCTTCCAGCCCTGCGAGTTGACCGTCTTCACCCAGGACTTGGTGAGGTTGGGCTGGGCGCAGCCGCGGTTCTTGCCGCCCATGTAGACGGCGGCCGCACCGTAGAAGCCGGTGTGCCAGGCCTTCATCGCCGCGGCCGAGGGCGCGGTGCAGGTGTCGAAGGCGCGGCCGGTGAACGTCTTCTGCGCGGGCCACGTCGTGGCCGACGCGCTGGTCGCGGCGAACGTGGCTCCTGCCGCGACGACGGCGCCCGTGGCCCCCCAGGCCACGTAGCGGTTGCGCTTGGAGAGTCTGTGGCTCCCCGGTCTGGAACGTCCTTCTTCGGACATGGGATCCCCACCCCTGGTGTCGTGATGCGTGTGCTGGTGACGTACGTGGATCAGCGGATCGCCGGTCAGCCCCTGACCTGGCCCAGCCATTGCAGCGTCCGGCGCACCTCCGCCGGGAACGGGTGGCCGGGCCCGTGCAGTCGCTCCGCGTCGTGCAGCAGGCGGATCAGGGTCTCGTGCGCGGCACCCCGGTCGCCAACGGCGAGCAGCAACTGGCCGATGCGGCGGCGCACTTCGAGTGCGAGGCGCAGATCGGTGGTCGCGTACTGGTTCTCGTAGTAGGGCAGCAGTGCGCGGTACTCGGCGAGCGCGGCGGCCGGTTCGCCGAGGGCTTCCAGGCACTGGGCCGCTTCGTACCGGAACTGCAGTGACTGGGGGTCGGCGTGGCCCGCCTCGGCCGCGCGCTCGTCGGCGAGGCGCCGCAGCTCGGGCAGGGCGCGGCGGTACTGGCCGTCGTCCATGAGGGTGGCCGCGTACTGCTTGCGCAGGGTGCGGACGACGGGTGAGTGCTCGCCGTGCTGGGCGGCCGCGGCGGGCAGGATCGCGCCGAGGATGTCGACGGCCTGGGTGATGCGGCCCTCGCCGAGCAGGCGCTTGACCTCGTCGACGGCGCCCGCCACGTCGGGGCGCTCGCCCTGCACGTCGGACCCGGCGGGCTGCGGCGCGGGGGTGCGCGCCCGGTCGGGCCAGGGGGCGTGCGGGCGCAGGAACGGGCGGGTGGGGTCGAGCGGATGGCCGGTGGGCACGCCGCGCGCGGGCAGCAGCGGGAGCAGCTCCTCGTAGGTCTGCTGCGCGGAGGCCGGCCGGTGCTGCGGGTCCTTGGCGAGCAGGCGCAGGACGAGGTTCTCCAGCGCTTCCGGTATCTCGGGGCGCAGCCGGCGCACGGGCACCGGGGCCTCGTACAGGTGGCGGTGGAGGATGCCGAGGGCGGTGGTGCCCGCGAACGGGACGTCGCCGCTGAGGAGTTCGAAGAGCAGTACGCCGAGGGCGTACAGGTCGGTGTACGGGCCGACGGCGCCGCCCATCGCCTGTTCGGGCGCCATGTAGGCGGGCGTGCCGATGGGCGAGCCGGTGTGGGTGAGGCGGGTGGTGTCGGTGTCGAGGACGGAGGCGACACCGAGGTCGAGGACGGTGACCGTGCCGTCCTTCTTGACCATGACGTTGCGGGGCTTGAGGTCCCGGTGCACGATCGGCACCGCGTGCACGGCGGAGAGCACGGCGCACAGCTGGGCGGCGACCGAGGCGGCCCACTGCCAGGGGTACGGGTCGTGCTCGGCGAGGTGGTCGGCGAGGTCGGAGCCGTCGATGTACTGCATGACGAGGTACAGGAACGAGGAGGTGCCGTCGGCGCCGCCGACGGCACCGTCTTCGCTGCCCGCGTCGTGCACGGTGACCAGGCCGGGGTGGTCGACCTGTGCGGTGACGCGGCACTCGCGCAGGAAGCGGCGGCGCAGTTCGTCGGCCTCGGCGCCCGCGACCCGGTCGGGGCGCAGCAGTTTGACGGCGACGCGGCGGTCCAGGCGTTTGTCGTACGCCGTCCAGACCTGGCCCATGCCGCCCTGGCCGATGAGCGTGGACAGTTCGTAGCGCCCGGCGATGACACGGCCGCCGTTCGCCGCCGGGGACGGAGAGGTCACCGGCCGCCGTCCCGCTTGCGCAGGTAGTCGCTCAGCTCGTCCAGCTCGGCGCGGACCTGGTCGATGCGCTGGGGCGGCTGCGGCTGGCCCTGGTTCTGCGGCTGCGGCTGGGGCTGCGGTTGCGCGGGCGGCGGGACCGGGGTGGGCGGCGGAGTCGCGGCCTGGGTGGGCAGCGTGTGGGCTCCCGGCTGGAACGGCTGCGGGTACGGCGGCCGCTGCTGCTGCGGGTACCCGTAACCGACCGTGGGAGCCGCCCCCGGGTACGCGAGCGGCGCGCGCGGGCGGCGTATGTCGAACACCAGGAAGTGCGCGGCGCTGGCCGCGCCGATGATCAGGACCAGGGCGAGCGCCACATCGGTGCGCGGGTCCGTCTCCGGGAGCGAGCCGACGACGGCGAGGAGCGCGAGGGTGACGGGGAGCGTCGTCCAGGCGAGCGCCCAGTCGATCGGCTTTCCGCGCAGCACCGCGATCCGGAACAGCGGGGCGCAGGAGAGCAGACCGCAGCTGAGGACGGACAGCACGGGGAACAGCACCCGCAGGGTGATGACCGTGCCCTCGTTGCGCGAGGGCGGCGGCGCGCCGGGCCCGTACATGTCTGCTCCTGCTGGTGTGTTCCTGCTGCGAACTGCGCGCTACCAACGGCGTGCTGCTCCGAGCGTATAGGCCGACAAGGACAACAGGCCCCGGGATGTGCCCACTCCGGTTCACTACGGTTTCGCTACGGCTCCAGAACACCGTCCGTCAGACCGTCGTGCAGGCCCTGGACGAGCTGCTCGCCGAGCCGGCCCGCGAGGCGCAGGGCGTCCTCGAAGGCGGCGAGGGACCTGAACCGGGCGCCGTATCCGGCCTGTTCGGCCAGGGGCAGGCGGGGCAGCTGGAGGCGGCGCACGTCGAGCCGGGTCGCGGTGGAGGCGTAGCTGCTGGCCTGGCGGTTGTTGGCGGTGCCGCGCAGGAATCCGGCGAGGAACCAGGGGTCGAGCGCGGCCGGGTCGGGCCTGAGCAGGGCGAGGCCGCGGCCGAGGGCGGCGCCCGCGGTGGCCTCGTCGACGACGCGGACGGCGGCGCCGCCGCCGACGACCGGCACGATGACGTCCCCGGCTTCGAGGAGTACGGGTTCTCCGTCGAGGGCGGCGCCGGTGTGGGTGCCGGAGGGGGCGGCGCCGGTGAGCACGTCGTGGTCGGTGAGCACGGGTACGCGCGCGTGACCGTCTGCGCCGCTCGTCGCGGCGGTGGCGGTGGCGGTGGCGGTGCGCAGGGTGAGGGCGCCCGCGCGCGCGAGTTCGCCGATCGTGGTCTGCGGCCAGCGTGCGGGGGACGCGGCCGGGGTCGCGGCCGGGGGGGCGAGCTTCGTGGTCAGGCGCAGGGTGTCGGCGAAGCGCTCGCGTACGGCGGCGAGTTCCCCGGCGCCGCCGGCCGCGGCCGGCGGTGGCAGGCGGCGGGCGGGCGCGAGGTCGACCTCGTCGTCGAGGAGTTCGATGACGGGCACGGACCGGGCGAGCCCGGGGCGCTCGGCGAGTGTCCCGGCGCGGTCGAAGGCGCGCCAGGCGTCGAGCACGGCGTCCCGGACGGCGGTCCAGGCCTGCTTCTCCCGTACATCGCCGGGGCCGGCCTGCGACGTCGTGTCGACGAGCAGCAGCTCGGGTGCGGCGGGGGCGGCCGCGGCGGGCCTGCGCAGGACCCACAGGTGCAGCGGGATGTTGTTGGGCGGGACGGCTCCCGCGGGCAGGGCGATGACCGCGCGCAGGGCGCCGCGGCGCAGCAGGTCGGCGCGGATGCGGCGGCCCGAGCGGCGGGACGCGACGGTGGGCGGCATCAGGAGCACCGCGGTCCCGCCGTCCTTGAGGCGGGCCAACGCGTGCTGCACCCAAGCCAGTTCGGACTCGGTGCGGGCCGGGAAGCCGTACTCCCAGCGCGGGTCGTAGGCCAGTTCGTCGTGGCCCCAGCCGCGCTCGTTGAACGGCGGGTGGGCGAGCACGACGTCGGCGCGCACGGAGCCGAGGGCGTCGCGGCGCAGGGTGTCGGCGGCGGCGGTGCGGATCGCGGGCGCGGCGCCTTCCCCGTCATGTCCGTCGAGGGCCAGGCGCAGTGCGGTCAGGGCGGCGAGTTCGGCGGTGGCGTCCTGCCCGTAGAGGTGCTGTCCGGGGCGGGTGTCCAGGGCGCGCACGGCGTGCAGCAGGGCGCCGGTGCCGCAGGCCGGGTCGAGGGCGGTGGAGGCGGGTCCGGCGAGGGCGGCCATCAGTTCGGCGGGGCCCGGCGGGGTCAGGGTGTACTGGCGCGGGTTGGCGTCGAGGTGACGGCCGAGAAGGAACGCGAAGGTGGAGCGGGCGCCCCGCTCGGCGGCGAGTTCGGCGGCGCCGCGCAGCAGCGCTACGGACGGCAGCAGTGCGGTGGAGTCCGGGGTCGCCAGGGCGCGTTCGGTGGCGTGTCCGAAGCGCGGGGTGAGGACGCCTTCGAGAGCGGCGGGCAGTCGCTCGGCGAGGGCGCGGTCGTCGTCCGTCCCGGTGAGCGCGAGCCATTCGGTGGGCCGGTCGTGGACGAGCAGCAGGACGCTTCCGGCGTGCAGCAGTGCGGTGACCGGGCCCGCCGGGTGCCCGGCGAGCTGCTGCCAGACGCGCTCGCGCAGCGGGACCTCGGCGAGCTTGCCCTGGGCGCGCAGCCACTCCTCGATCTCGGCGAGCGCGAAGGAGGGGCTGGTCTCGGTGCCGCCGACGGGCTTGGGGAAGTCGGTGTGGCGCCGCCGCCAGTTGCTGACCGCGGCCCGGCCGACCCCGGCGAGCCGGGCGATCCCGGCTGCTGTCACCTCTGTCGCGTTGTCCTGCACCGCGTCGGCTCCTCTCGTGGCGTTCGGTGGCATCGGGTGTGTACCGCCTGTGTACGCCCGACTCTATCGACCTCCGCGCAAGAGCCCGGTTCACAAGCTCGGAGACGTTGAACTTCGTGAACACGGTTGACTCGGTTCACACGTCATGGTGTGCTTAACCCAGCCAACCGCCGGATACACGGAAAGCCGGGGGGAGGTTGGCGTCTCTCATCTCGGAGGAATCCATGTCCCAGACCCAGCAGCAGCCCCAGTACCCGCCGTTCCAGCCGCAGCAGCCGCAGCAGCAGGTCGCGCGCAACGGTCTGGGGACGGCGGCGCTGATCCTCGGCGTCATCGGCGCGCTGTCCGGCCTCGTCCCGATCCTGTTCTGGCTGGCCGGCGTCCTCGGCGTGATCGCCTTGATCCTCGGCCTGACGGGCCGGGGCCGCGCCAAGCGCGGCGAGGCCACGAACAAGGGCGTGGCGCTGACCGGCGTGATCCTGGCGCTGGCCTCGCTCGGCCTCGCGGTCTTCGGCGCGTACACCACGTTCAAGGCCGTCGACGACGCGGTGGACCAGATCAACAAGTCGGTGTCGGACACGAAGGCCAAGGACACGAAGTCGTCCGGTGACGCGAAGGGTTCGGGGGACTCCGGCACCGGGACGGACGACAAGAAGCCGGACGAGGGCAAGGCGCTCGACGCGGGCGACTCCGTGGTCTACGACGACGACCTGACGGTGACGGTGTCGAACGCGGTGGCGTACAGCCCGAGCGAGTTCGCTGCGGGCCACACCAACGGGAACCACGCCTACAAGGTCACCGTCACGGTCACCAACGACAGCAAGGAGAAGTTCGACTCGACCCTGCTCACCGCCGGCGCCCGTGCCGGTGCGGACGGGGTCGACGCCGAGCAGGTCTTCGACGAGAAGGTCGGCACCGGGTTCGACGGCACGATCCTGCCGGGCAAGAAGGCCACGGTCGTCTACGCCTTCGACGCCCCGGCCGCCGCCAAGAACCTGACCGTCGAGGTCACCCCGAGCTTCGAGTACAACGCCTCGCAGTGGGACCTGAAGCTGTAACCGTCAGCGTCCCGGGGGCAGGTGCGGCACGCGCTCACAGCGCGTGCCGCACCCACACGTTCGGCTCGACGTACGCGGCGTGGTCGTGCTCCGGCGCGCAGGCCACCGGCACCAGGGCGCCCGGCACCTCCACCGGCCCGGCGCTGTCGAAGGGGAGCCCGGTCCACGCGCGCCACTGCCCGAGCGAGCCGGACACGGCCATCGAGGCGGGCGCGACCTTGTCGATGACGGCGCCCGCGCGGACGTGCACGCGCAGCCACGGATCGCTCGGCAGGCCGTCCGACTCCCGTACCCGATACGCGTATTCGCTCATCGGCGTGGTCGGCTCCAGGTGCTTGGCGCTGGGCCGCACGGGCGCGACGACCTCACGAAAGCCCCGGCCCCGCGCGTTGTCCCGCATGGCCGTGAGCATCCGCCCGGACAGGCCCTTGCCCTGCATCCCCGGCACGATGGTGATCTCGATGGCGCTGACCGTGTCCGGGGCGATGCCGCGCTCCCGGTCGGCGAACGCCCAGTGCAGCACCTGGTCCCAGCCCCGGTCCGGCAGTTGCCCGCGCCCTTCGGCGTGCAGCGCGAACGGCACGCTGAAACCCCGGGCCACGACGGCCCCTTCGGCGTCGGTGGCGACCAGCACGTACTCGGGCAGCTCGTCGCGCACCCGGGGCATCAGCAGCACGGCGACCGGGTCCTGCACGGCGAAGACGGGCCAGTTGTCCGGCATGCCCCACATCGGGGCGGCCAGTTCGGGCCGCTCGGCGAGCGTGGTGATGGTCAGGGCGGGGGCCGAGGGCGCCGGCGACTGCGGGTTCATCCCCTCACCGTGCATGGAAGCGGGGCGGCGCCGCAGTCGGATTTCCGCCGGTGGGCAGCTTCTGGTCCGGGCAGCCGCCGAGCACCTTCTTCATGGCGGCGCTCTCGGCGGCGGTCACCCACACCTCGTACTTCTTCTTCACCGCGACCTGCCCGGCGACGTACGTGCAGCGGTATCCCTTGTTGGGCGGGAGCCAGGTGGCCGTGTCCCCGTCTCCCTTGCTGCGGTTGGGAGTCGCGTCCACGGCGAGGAGGTTCAGCGGGTCGTTGGCGAACGCTATGCGCTTGGCCGGCTCCCACTTGGCGGCGCCCTTCTGCCAGGCGTCGGAGAGGGCGACGAGGTGGTCGATGTCGACCTTGCTGCGCCCGCGCGTGAAGGAGATGTCCTTGCCGCCGTAGGGGTCGGGGGCGAGCGTGCCGGAGACGACCTTGCAGTCACCGTCCGAGTACCGGACGGACTCGAGGTCCCGCTTGAGGATGTCGTCGCGGGTGTCGCAGCTGTTGGAGTCGGTGTCGGCCCAGGCGGTGCCGAACCGTTCCCGCGCGTAACCGGTCTTGGGCGCACGGCCCTTGACGGTCAGTCCGTCGACGGCGGCGAGCGCGCTGCCCGCCTTGCCCTGCGGCTCGGGTCCTGCCCCGCCGCCGCCCGCCTTGTCCGTCTCGACCTTGCACCCGGTGACGGCCACGGCCGCCATGAGCACGACGGCCGCTCCCCGCCCAGCGCCTCGCAGCACGGCGCTACCTCCCCTTTTGTTCACGTTTCGACCCCGCTGACCGCCACCGTACCCGAGGCAGGATCACGCCCCGCCGACGCCCGTGCCCCGGGCTCGGCGCGGCAACTGCCCGAGGATCGGCTACCCCAGGATCGAGGTGAGGAACTCGCCCACCCAGGCCAGCAACTCCCGCCCGACCAAGGGCTTTCCGCCCACCTTGGCCGTCTTCGGACGCGGTACGAGGACCTGGTGCGAGGCCGTCTTGATCACCGTGCCCGGGTAGAGCCGCTTGAGGCGCAGCTCCTGCGACTCCCTCAACTCCACCGGCGCGAAACGGATGTTGTTGCCCTGCAGCACGACCTCGCCGACACCGCACGCCCGCGCGAGCATCCGCAGCCCCGCGACCAGGAGCAGGTTCTCGACCGGCTCCGGGAGCTTGCCGTAGCGGTCCGTCAGCTCCTCGCGGACCTGCTTGACGTCCTCCTCCGTGTTCGCCGAGGCGATGGCGCGGTAGGCCTGGAGCCGCAGGCGCTCGCCGGGCGCGTAGTCGTGCGGGACGTGCGCGTCGACCGGAAGCTCGATCTTGACCTCCAGCGGCGGCTCCTCCTGCACCCCGCCGTCGAGGGACGCGCGGTAGTCCGCGACGGCCTCGCCGACCATCCGTACGTAGAGGTCGAAGCCGACGCCCGCGATGTGGCCCGACTGTTCTCCGCCGAGCAGGTTGCCCGCGCCGCGGATCTCCAGGTCCTTCATCGCGACGTACATGCCCGCGCCCATCTCCGTGTGCTGGGCGATGGTCGCGAGGCGCTCGTGGGCCGTCTCCGTCAGGGGCTTCTCCGGCGGGTACAGGAAGTAGGCGTAGCCGCGCTCCCGGCCTCGTCCCACGCGGCCGCGCAGCTGGTGGAGCTGGGAGAGGCCGAAGTTGTCGCCGCGCTCCACGATGAGCGTGTTGGCGTTCGAGATGTCGATGCCGGACTCGACGATCGTCGTCGAGACGAGGACGTCGAACCGCTTCTCCCAGAAGTCCACCACGACCTGTTCCAGGGCCTGTTCGGACATCTGGCCGTGGGCCGTCGCGATCCGCGCCTCCGGGACGATCTCGCGGAGCCTGGCGGCCGCCCGGTCGATGGACTCGACGCGGTTGTGGATGTAGAAGACCTGGCCCTCGCGGAGCAGCTCGCGGCGCACGGCCGCGCCGATCTGCTTCTCCTCGTAGGGGCCGACGAAGGTGAGGACCGGGTGGCGCTCCTCGGGCGGCGTGGTGATCGTCGACATCTCGCGGATGCCGGTCACGGCCATTTCGAGCGTACGGGGGATGGGGGTGGCCGACATCGTCAGCACGTCCACGTTCGCGCGCAGCTTCTTCAGCTGCTCCTTGTGCTCGACGCCGAACCGCTGCTCCTCGTCGACGATGACGAGGCCCAGGTCCTTGAACCTGGTCTCGGAGGAGAAGAGGCGGTGGGTGCCGATGACGATGTCGACCGAGCCGTCCTGCAGCCCTTCGAGCGTCGCCTTCGACTCGGTCTCCGTCTGGAAGCGGCTCAACGCCCTTACGTTGACCGGGAATTGGGCGTAGCGCTCGGAGAACGTGCCGAAGTGCTGCTGAACGAGGAGCGTCGTGGGGACCAGGACGGCGACCTGCTTGCCGTCCTGCACGGCCTTGAACGCGGCGCGCACCGCGATCTCGGTCTTGCCGTAGCCGACGTCGCCGCAGATCAGCCGGTCCATCGGGACCGTCTTCTCCATGTCGTCCTTCACCTCGGCGATCGTGGTGAGCTGGTCGGGCGTCTCCACGTACGGGAACGCGTCCTCCAGCTCCCGCTGCCAGGGCGTGTCCGCGCCGAAGGCGTGGCCGGGCGCCGCCATGCGCGCGCTGTACAGCCTGATCAGGTCGGCGGCGATCTCCTTGACGGCCTTCTTGGCGCGGGCCTTCGTCTTGGTCCAGTCGGCGCCGCCCAGGCGGTGCATGGTCGGGGCCTCGCCGCCCACGTACTTGGTGATCTGTTCCAGCTGGTCGGTGGGGATGTAGAGGCGGTCGCCGGGCTGGCCGCGCTTGGCGGGCGCGTACTCGACGACGAGGTACTCGCGGGTCGCGCCCTGGACGGTGCGCTGCACCATCTCGATGTAGCGGCCGACACCGTGCTGCTCGTGCACGATGTAGTCGCCGGATTCCAGGGTGAGCGGGTCGATGGTCTTGCGGCGCCGCGCGGGCATCCGCTGGCCGTCCTTGCCGGCCGTCCGCTGCCCGGTCAGGTCGGTCTCGGTGAGGACCGCGACCTTCAACTCCGTGTGCACGAAGCCGACTTCGAGGCAGCCGCAGGACACCTGCACCACGGACGGGGCGAGTTCGGCGAGGTCCTTGTCGAGCCGGGCCGCGATGCCCTCGCCGCCGAGCACCTCGACGGTGCGGGCCGCGGGGCCGTGCCCCTCGGTGACGAAGACCGTGCGCCAGCCGTCGGCGAGCCAGCCCTTGGTGTCGGCCAGCGCCTTCGCGGTGTCGCCCCGGTACGTGTCGGGGGCGTGCATGCCGAGCTGGAGCGTGTCCGCGTCCGAACCCGAGGCGTCGGCGGCGAACGGCGACACCGACCACCACATCATGCCCAGCTCACGGGCCCGGTCCCGGACGTCCGCGATGCCCCACAGCGAGGCCGCGCCCACGTCGATGGGGGCCTCGCCGCCGGTCGCCGACGCTGCCCAGGACGCCTGCAGGAACTCGTGCGAGGTGGCGACGAGGTCGGCGGCGCGGGTGCGCACCCGCTCGGGGTCGCAGACCAGCGTCATCGAGCCCTCGGGCAGGACGTCGAGCAGCAGCTCCATGTCGTCGACGAGGACGGGCGCGAGGGACTCCATGCCCTCGACCGCGATGCCCTCGGCGATCTTGCCCAGCAGTTCGCCCAGCTCCGGGTGCTGCTCCGCGAGGGCGGCCGCCCTCGCGCGGACGTCGGCGGTGAGCAGCAGTTCCCGGCAGGGCGGAGCCCACAGACCGTGCTCGGCGATCTCCAGGGACCGCTGGTCGGCGACCTTGAAGTAGCGGATCTCCTCGATGTCGTCGCCCCAGAACTCCACGCGCAGCGGATGTTCCTCGGTCGGCGGGAAGACGTCGAGGATGCCGCCGCGGACCGCGAACTCGCCGCGCTTCTCGACGAGTTCGACCCGGGCGTACGCGGCCGCGGCCAGCGCCTCGACGGTCTCGTTCAGATCGGCGCTCTGCCCGCTGCGCAGGGCGACGGGCTCCAGGTCGCCGAGCCCCTTGACCTGCGGCTGCAGTACCGAGCGCACGGGCGCGACGACCACCGACACCGGGCCGGTCTCGGGGTCGTCGGCGCGCGGGTGCGCGAGGCGGCGCAGGACGGCGAGGCGGCGGCCCACGGTGTCCGAGCGCGGGGAGAGCCGCTCGTGCGGCAGCGTCTCCCACGACGGGAACTCGACGACGCCTTCCTCGGGCAGCAGCGAGCGCAGCGCCGCGGCCAGGTCCTCGGCCTCGCGGCCGGTGGCGGTGACCGCCAGGACGGTCCGCTTCGCCTCCCGGGCGAGGGCGGCCACGGTGAAGGGCCGGGACGCGGGCGGTCCCACGAGGTCGATGTGCATCCGGTTGCCGTCACCGGCGGCCTTCACCGCTTCGGTGAGGGCCGCGTCCTTGACGACGGCGTCGAGAAGTCCGTACAGGCTCATGTGGGCGATTCCCGTCGGGGGTGGGCAACGCGAACAGCCCGGTGCGTGTCACGCACCGGGGGTTGTCCAGCCTACGACGGCCGTCTGACATACGCCGACCGCTACGTGTCTGCGCAGCTCAGCGCCGGTGGATACGCCGGGATGGGGGTTATGGGGACCGGCGCAGAGGGCCGATGGCGTGCTCGGACACGGCGAACGCGGCGAAGTCGGCGTGCTGCGCGCGCGGGGTGGCCCAGCTGGGGTCGCCACCGCCGAAGAACGTCGAGAAGAAGACCCCTTCGATCCGCAGCTCGTCGGTGGTCCGGAACTCCAGACCGGTCCGCCCGAGCACCCGGCGGCCGTCCAGGAGGACGGTCACCGAACCATCGGAGCGGCCGGGTCGGTTGAGCCGCACGGCCTGTTCCACGCAGACCCAGCGGCCGGTCGGCCAGGACCAGTCGCCGCGGCCGAGCGAGGTGCCGTGCACGACCGAGGTCGGCAGGTACGCGTAGACCTCGCCGCGGCCCTTGGCGCGCCACATGTAGCGCGTGGACAGACCGTTCTCGCCGTCCGGGACGTGGCCGCCGCTGGTGGCGCTCCCGCCGTACAGGCCGGGCAGCTTGCCGCCCTTGACGAAGTCGAAGCCGTGCGGGAAGCGCAGGTAGTAGCGGAGGTGGAGCCGGTCGACCGGTCCGTCGCGCAGCGGCAGGTACAGCTGGGTGCCGCCCTCGGGCCGGTCGTAGGTGCGCGCCACCGTGGGGCTGGCCGAGCGCGCCGGGTAGCGCACGCGGAGGCAGGGGCCCGCTGCCGGGCCGCCCGCGGTGAGCACGGCGGTGCGGTCGAGGCCGAACGAGCCGGGGCGGCGGGCGCGCACCGGGGCGTCGCGGAAGAGCCGGAGCACCTGGGCCGCGCGGCCGTCGAACGCGCTGTCCGGCGGCCCGGTGGCCGGTCCGCTGCGGGACGGGCCGCCGGACGGCCCGCCGTCCCCCGAATCGGAGGAGCAGCCGACGAGCGCCGCCCCGGCCGCGGCGGCGCCCGCCACGAGGAACTGCCGTCTGCGTATCGCTGTCACTGGCGGTCATCCCCTTGCTGTCACATGTGGTGTGCGGTGCCGGGCGGCGGGTCAGGTGATGTTGCTGACGTGGGGCGCGACCCGCGGTGGTGGGGTCCTGCGGTGCCGGACCTGGTGGACGGTCTGCAGCAGGACGGCGAGGCCGAGCGCGATCAGCGCGGCGAAGCCGAGCCACGGGAACGGCGGGAGGCTGATCTCGGTGTCGCCGTGCCGTCGTACCGAACCGTCCCCGGCGAGCGCGACGGGCGCGCGCACCCGGGAGTCCGTCAGGTCGAGACCGGCCCCGGCCTCGGTGTCGACGCCCTTGCGTTCGGCGATGACGTCCAGGCCGACGGCGTGCACCCGGGTCCCGGCGGCGACGTGCAGGCCGCGGCGGGTCCGGCTGACGGTGAGCGCGTCGAGGCGGGCCCGGCCCCGCAGATCGACGGCGGTGCGGCAGCCGGTGACCGAGCCGCCGCTGACCCGCAGCCCCGGTGACGCGGAGGACAGACCGCTCCGGGACGTGCCGCTGATCCGTACCCCGCTCAGGGTCACGTCGCGGGTGGTGTCGGCGGCCGTGACCCCGATCCGCCCGCCGCTGACCTCCATCGCGCGCAGTTCGACGTCCCGGGCCGGGCCGTGGACGGCGGCTCCGGTGCGGGAGCCGCTGATCTCGGTGCCGTCGACGACGACGTGCGATCCGGCGACGGTGACGCCCTGCTGGAAGCCGCTCACCCGGCCGCCGGAGACGGTCGCGCCCGTGATGCCCGCGCCCAGCGAGATGCCGTCGCCGTCGCCGTCCCCGGTCAGCTCCGGCGCCCGCACGGTCACCCGGGAGCCAGGGCCGAGGACGTCGACCGCGCGGGGCTCCCCGTGCACTCCGTGCACCCCGTGCACGACGGGCCGCGACACGGTGCACGCGGCGCAGGACGTCAGCCGGATGCCGCCGCCCAGATCGCCGTTCGAGACCGGGCCGGTCAGGGTGAGGCCGCGCTGGGCCGTCGCGTTGATGCCGACGTCGTAGTTGGCGCGGGTGGTGACTCCGGACAGCTCGCGGTCGTCGAGGCCGCTCACGACGACGCCGTGCCGGCCGTTCCGCTCGGCGGACAGGTCCCGGACGGCGGTGTTCCGGTCGCCGTTCAGGACCGCGCCGTCCTCGACGGAACCCGTCACGGTGACCCGGTCGAGCCGGACGCCGCGGGACCCGGCGAGGCGCAGCCCGGTGCGGTTGTCGCGGAACGTGGAGCGGATCGCGCGGCCGGTGCTGCCCTTGCCCCAGGTGACCCCGGACTCGTTCGACGGGGCGGCCGCGGAGCGGCCGAACCCGGTGACGGTGGAGTTCGCGATGTTCATCCGGCCACCCGCGCCCATCGCCAGGTACGGCCGCCCGGCGACGTGCCCGGCCACCGGCCCGGTGCCGTCCGGGGGCGCCGAGGCGAGGGTGGCGCCGGCGATGTCCAGCAGGGCGTGGGAGCCCCTGATCCAGGTGCCGGAGGCGGCGGTCGGTCCGGCGCTCAGCAGGACGGTGCCGTCCGCGGGGCCGATCTGCAGGGCGGTCCCGGGCGCGAGCAGGACGGCCGCGCGCACCCGCATCCTCGGGGTCGGCCCCGGCTCGTACGTCACCCAGCGCCGGCCCACGTTGGCGGAGAGCCAGCCGAGCGTGACCGTGCCGGGCCCCGGGTAGAGCCGGCCCACCGTCGCGCCGCGTTCGACCATCGTGACGGAGCCGGGCCGCAGCACCATCAGCCGGTCGGGGCGGCCGTGCCGGGTCCACGCCGCGATGTCCGGGTCGGTGCGAGGCCGCGTGGCGGGAAGCGCGGCGGGACCTGTGGTGGGACGGGTGGGGGCTTGCGCGCCGGGTCCCGCGGCCGGACCCGTGACCGGACCGGCGGGCGGCCCCCCGACCGGGCCGGTGGACGGACCGTCGCCGTCCGCCCGGCCGTGTGGTGCCGCGCCGACCAGGAGGGCCAGCGCGGCCGCGACGACGACACCGAGGCGCGCGCGGGCGCGGGCGCGGGTGGCCGCCGGCATCAGGCGGCCTCCGCCTTGTCCGTGGCCGGCGCGGTACGGACCACGACGCCGTTCTCCACGGAGACCTGCCGGGTGAGCCAGCGCTGTTTGCGGATGGTGATCAGAGCCCAGATCTTGATCACGGACATCACGAAGGACACCACCACGAAGCCGGGCACCAGGAAGAACGACGTGGGCCTGCGCACGAGGTGCGGCAGGATCTTCATCGACCGGCTGACCCACCACCAGCCGAAGAGACAGGCGACGAAGAACCAGTCCTCGCGGACGATGGCGTACGTCATGAAGAACGGCGACAGCAGGAGGGTGAAGCTGCTGACGCCTTTGTCGACCATGGTGCAGGCGAGGAACGGGTGCCGCCAGACCCAGCGGCGGGAGAGAGCTCTCAGATCGGAGCGCCAGGTGTTGCGGGCCCACCGCAGCCGCTGTCTGACGAAGATCCGCGGGGTGCTGGGGAAGGTCGACCAGACCCGGGCGGTGCGCTGCATGTAGGTGAGGTGGCCGCGCTCCAGGACGAGGGTGGTCAGGCGTTTGTCGTCGCCGGACATGCACGGCACGCCCCAGAACGTCTCGGACATGAAGTCGTCGGACACCTCCAGGAGAAGGGCGCGCCGGTAGACGGCGGTGCGCCCGGACAGGCAGGAGACCGCGCGGCCCATGACGGTCTGCGCGGCGTTCTCGTCGAAGTAGCGGTAGTCGAGGAACATGTCGGTGACGCGCAGGAGGAAGCCGCGCGGGTTGTAGACGTTCTGCCGGGTGCCGACGCCTCCGATGCGGGGGTCGGCGAAGGGCCTGCAGACCTCGGCCGCCACGTCCTCGGCCCAGATGGTGTCGGAGTCGACCAGCGCGACCAGCTCGGTTCCGCACGCCTCCCAGCCCCTGCGCAGCGCGTCGCGCTTGCCGGGCACGTCGGTCACCACGACGGTGACCGGGTAGCGGTCGGCGACCTGGCGGCAGGCGTCGTCGGTGACGTCGATGACGAGGACGACCTCGTCCACCCCGTTCGCCAGCCAGGACTCGATGGCGTGGGCGAAGATCTCCGGGTCCTCCTGGTAGACGGGGACGACGACACCGATCGACCGCCGGAAGTCGTTCTTCACCGGCCGGTACAGCACCGCCGGCGCCCGCCGCAGCAGCCAGCAGGCCCAGCGGACCAGGCCGAGGATGCCCAGGGGCAGGTAGACGAGGTAGTACCTGAAGTCGTCGAAGGTGCTGGTGAAGAATCTGCTCATGGACCTGTCCTCAGGGGAGTGCCTTCGGGATCGGCCGGGCCGTCCGGCGGCCCCCTCGTGACGGGGCCGCCGGACGCCCCGGCGCTGTCGGACAGGTACTAGGCCGCGCCGACGGCCAGCTCGTCGACCTCCGGCGCGGACTCACCGGCGAGCAGGTCGTTGACCTTGACGACCGCTTCGAGCAGCGGCATGTCCACCCCGATGGTCTCGGCGAGACCGAGGAAGCCCCGGGTGTCCTTGGGCAGGCAGACGCCGCCGTACGGGCTGCCGCCGCGGATGCCGTAGTCGGGGTTGTACGAGGCCTCTGCGGAGCGGGCCACGGTCTGCGCGATGGGGTCCAGGTCCAGCCCGAGGGACTGGCTGACCAGCCACATCTCGTTCCAGAAGCTGATCTTCGTGGCGTTGTAGATGTTGTGGGCGCACTTCACGAACTCGGCCTCCGCCGGGTCGGTGAAGAGCCGGATCTCGCCACCGAACGGGACCAGCAGTTCGGCGAGCCGTTCCCGGGTGCGGGCGCTGCGCGAGGCGATCACCGTCATCCAGGGGTGACGGAAGTCCTCGACGGCCGAGGCGGCCCGCAGGAACTCCGGGTTGCTGGCGAGCGTGAAATCCTCGCCTGCCGTGCGGCCGGACTCCTTCTCCAGGAGCGGTTTCACGACCTCCTCGGCGGTGCCGGGCGGCACGGTCGAGCGGACCACGACGACGTGGGCGGCCGTGGTGTCGGCCAGGGCCCGGCCGACCGCGGCGGTGCCCTCCTTGAAGGCCGTCAGGTCGTAGCCGTGGCCCAGGCTCGGGGTGGGCAGGGTGAGGAAGATGAACGCGTCGGGCTCGCCCCGCAGGTCGAGCACCTCCTGTGCGTCGAGTCCCTGGGAACGCAGGTGGTCCAGGCGCGGCCGCGCCACGTCGACGAAGGTCACCTCGTGCTCAGCACGGAGGAAACCCTTGCCGGTGGCACTGCCCACGACACCGGAGCCAACGATGAAGATCCTTGCCATGGTGAACTCGTCTCCTGGTCGGACGCGTGTGTTCAGCCACACGCGCATACGGAAACGGGACAGGGAATTCACCCGTGGCCGGTCGAAATGGCGCGCGGGCGCACGAAAAAGTGAGGGCGGGGACACGGAGGCGACGACTCAGCGTCGTCGCGTTCTCCGGTCGACCACCGCCCGTGCTCTCGGTTCCCGGGATTCCCGCAGCTCATGGCCGACGGCGTCGGCGGCGCGGGAGTCCACGGCAGAAGACGAGCGCACTCCCCCTCAACCCCTCTGAATTACACAAACTGTGGAGCGCCCTAAGGCGCTCTCCCCTCCATGTCAGACATTAGGGGCTTTCCTGCCCTGGAGACCAGAAGAAAAGGATTGTGGCTATTAATGGCGCATGTCTCAAAATTGACGCTTTGCCCGCCAGCAGGGGTTTCGTTCGGCGGACGCGGCGAACCGTGACGGAAAAAACGGCTCCCGGCGCACGGTGAGTGCGCCGGGAGCCGTCTCCCTACGGAGAGAACGCGTCAATCTGTCGCGATCGCGTTCAGCACGTTCATCCGGCCCGCCCTGAACGCCGGCACGAGCGCCGCGAACAGGCCCACGAAGGCCGAGCCGACGAAGACCGCGATGATCGTCGGCCAGGGGATCTCCAGGACCCCGAGGCCCTCCAGGGCGAGCAGCTTCTGGGCCGTCGCTCCCCAGCCCATGCCGAGCCCGAGGCCGAGCAGGGCGCCGAAGAGGGCGATGACCACCGACTCCAGGCGGATCATGCGGCGCAGCTGGCGGCGGGAGAGGCCGATGGCCCGCATCAGGCCGATCTCCCGGGTCCGCTCCACCACCGACAGGGCGAGGGTGTTCACCACGCCGAGCACCGCGACGATGATCGCGAGGGCGAGCAGCCCGTAGATCATGTTGAGGAGCTGGCCGATCTGGTCCTTGAGGGTCTGCTTGTAGTCGGTCTGGTCCTTGACCTTGACGGTCGGGTCGGCGGCGACGGCGGCCTTGAGCGTCTTGTACGCCTGGTCGGCCCTGCCGTCCGCGGCCTTGGCGAACATCATCCCGTTCAGCGGCACCCGGTCCGCCGGCAGGTACCGGGTGGCGGTCGCGAGGTTCGTGTACATCGCGCCCTTGTCGAACACCGTGTCGTCCGAGGTGACCGCCGCGATCCTGAGCTTCGTGGTCCGCCCGTGCTCGAAGGCGACGGTCAGCGCGTCGCCGACCTTGAGGTCGTACCTCTTCGCGAACTCGGAGCCGACCGACATGGCGTTCCTGCCGTACGCCGCCTTCAGCTCGCCCGAGGTGGCCTCGCGGCGCAGGTCCTGGGCGTAGGACGGGCTCGCCGCGACCAGCTCTTCGTCCTCCTTCTTGCCGCCCGGGGTGGTCAGCGTCGTCCTGACGTACTTGACCTCGGTGACGTGGGCGACGTCACCGGACGCCGTGACCTTCTTCAGGGCGGTGGCGGCCTGCGGTGTGATGGCGCCGTTGCTGGGTTCGACGATGAAGTCCGCGCCGACCGACTTGTCGAGCTGGTCGGTGGCCGAGGCGACCATCGAGGAGCCGACGACCGAGAGGCAGGCGACCAGGGCGAGGCCGATCATCAGGGCCGCGCCGGTGGCGCCGGTGCGGCGCGGGTTGCGCAGCGCGTTGCGCTCGGCGAGCCGGCCGACGGGGCCGAAGAACCGGAGCAGTACGGCGCTGAGCACCCGGACCACGAGGCCGGCGAGGAGCGGGCCGATGACGACGAAGCCGATGAGCGAGGCGACGATGCCGACGCCGAGCCACAGGGAGCCCTGGCTCGCCTTGTCGGCCTGCGTGGCGAGGTAGAGCGCGAAGCCGCCGCCGCCCGTGAGGACGAGCCCGAGGACGGCGCGGACGACGCCGGCCTTGACGTCGGCGGGGGTGCCCGCGTCGCGCAGGGCCGCCATCGGGGAGACCTTGCCGGCCCGGCGTGCGGGCAGGTAGGCGGCGAGGACGGTGACGACGATGCCGAGGAGCAGGCCGATCGCGGGGGTCGTCCACTTCACGGTGAGGTCGTTCGTGGACAGGTCCATGCCCGCGGCCGACATCAGCTTCATCAGGCCGACGGCCAGGCCCACACCGGCGGCGACACCCACCACGGAGCCGACGACGCCGAGCAGCAGCGCCTCGATCAGCACCGAGCGGTTGATCTGCTTGCGGCTGGAGCCGATGGCGCGCATCAGGCCGATCTCGCGGGTGCGCTGGGCGACGAGCATCGAGAACGTGTTGATGATCAGGAAGATGCCGACGAGGAACGCGATCCCGGCGAAGCCGAGCAGCGCGTACTTGATGACGTCCATGAAGGAGGAGACGTCGGAGGCGTTGGCGTCCGCGGCCTCCTGCTGCGTCTGGATCTTGTACGTGCCGTCCAGGGCGGCCGCGACGTTCCGCTTGAGCTGGATGTCGGAGACGCCGGACTCGGCGGTGGCGCTGATCTGTGTGAACCGGCCGGTCGCGCCGATGAGTTCACGCTGGGAGGTGGCGGTGTCGAAGTACACGACGGCCGCGCCGGGGTTGGTGACCTTGAAGGAGGCGATGCCGACGACCTTCGCCTTGAAGTCGCCGGTGGCGGCGATGGTGCGCAGCTCGTCGCCGAGCTTCAGGTGGTGCTTGTCGGCGGTGTCGGAGTCGATCATGGCCTCGGTCGGGCCGCGCGGCGGGTGCCCGGAGGTGATCTCCATGGAACGGAGGTCGTTCTTGGTCCAGTTGCCCGCGATGGTGGGCGCGCCGGTCTCGGAACCCATGTTCTCGTTGTGGGAGTCGACGACGGTCACGTTCATCGAACTGATCGCGCCCTCGGCCGACTTGACGCCGTCCGCCGCGCGGACGGTGGCGAGCGTGGACGCGGGCAGCGACTCGGGGCGGCCCGTCGCGGTGCCCTCGGACTCGGCGTCCTTCGGGCTGACGGAGACGTCCGCGGCGGTGGCCGTGAAGATCTTGTCGAACGTCTTGTCCATCGTGTCCGTGAACACGAGCGTCCCGCAGACGAAGGCCACCGAGAGGAGCACGGCGACCGCGGAGAGGGCCATCCGGCCCTTGTGCGCGAGGAAGTTGCGCAGCGAGGTCTTCAGCACGGTGTTGCCGCTCATGACGTACGTCCCCGGGCGTCGAAGTCCTTCATCCGGTCCAGGACCGCCTCGGCCGTCGGGCGGAACATCTCGTCGACGATGCGGCCGTCGGCGAGATACAGGACGCGGTCGGCGTAGGAGGCGGCGACCGGGTCGTGGGTGACCATGACGATCGTCTGGCCGAGCTCGTCGACGGAGCGGCGCAGGAAGCCGAGCACTTCGGCGCCGGCCCGCGAGTCGAGGTTCCCGGTCGGCTCGTCACCGAAGATGATCTCGGGCCGGGCGGCCAGCGCCCGGGCCACGGCGACGCGTTGCTGCTGGCCGCCGGAGAGCTGGGTGGGCCGGTGCTTGAGCCGCTCGGCGAGGCCGACCGTCCGCACGACGCGGTCCAGCCACTGCTTGTCGGGCTTGCGGCCCGCGATGTCCATGGGGAGGGTGATGTTCTCCAGGGCGTTCAGCGTGGGCAGCAGGTTGAACGCCTGGAAGATGAAACCGATCCGGTCGCGGCGCAGTTGCGTGAGCCGCTTGTCCTTGAGGCCGGTGATCTCGGTCTCGTCCAGGTGGATCTGGCCCGAGGTCACGGTGTCCAGGCCCGCCAGGCAGTGCATCAGCGTCGACTTGCCCGAGCCCGACGGGCCCATGATCGCGGTGAACCGACCGCGGTCGATGTCCACGTCGACCTGGTCGAGCGCGACGACGCGGGTCTCCCCCGACCCGTACGCCTTCACGACCTGCCGCGCCCGCGCGGCAACGGCCGTACGCTCTCCAGTGCCCCCGTGCCTGGGAATGGTTACAGCCGATGTCACGGTTTTCTCCTAGGTCGGTCCCGCCCGTCCGCAGTGGTCTGCGGTACGTCCAAGTCTGGTGATGCGGGGCCCCGGGCGCCCTGGTGGAAGTCACCGTCTTTCCCGGGGGGAAACCCCACCCCTCGAAGGTAGGAAGAACCCCCCACCGGCCTCGTCCTCCAGGGGGACGAACGGCCCCCGGTCCGTTGTACGGAGACACCCCTAGGGGAGATACACCCTTCGGTGGACCTCTACTCAGGGTCGACTCCACCCGCATAAGCTCCTGGACGGAGATACGTGCAGGGGGAACACATGCAGGGGAAGAAGACGGCGGTCGTCGCCGCGCTGATGCTGTGCATGGCGCTCGCCGCGCTCGACTCCACCATCGTCTCCACGGCGGTGCCCCAGATCGTCGGCGAACTCGGCGGGTTCTCCGTCTTCTCCTGGCTGTTCTCCGGGTACCTGCTCGCGGTCACGGTCACGCTGCCCGTCTACGGCAAGCTGTCGGACACCCTGGGCCGCAAGCCGGTGCTGATCGCGGGCAGCGTGCTCTTCCTGGCCGGCTCGCTGCTCTGCTCCTGCGCGTGGAACATGGGCGCCCTGATCGCCTTCCGGGTGGTGCAGGGGCTCGGCGGCGGCGCGATCCAGGGGACGGTGCAGACCCTCGCCGCCGACCTGTACCCGCTGAAGGAACGCCCCAGGATCCAGGCGAAGTTGTCGACCGTGTGGGCCACGTCGTCCGTCCTCGGCCCGGCACTCGGCGGCCTCCTCGCCTCGTACGCGGGCTGGCGCTGGATCTTCCTGATCAACCTGCCGGTCGGCGCCGTCGCGCTGTTCCTCGTCGCGCGCCATCTGCACGAACCGCGCCGCGAACCCGGCCCGCGCCACCGCATCGACTGGGCGGGCGCGCTCGCCGTGTTCGCGGCCGGCGGCGTCCTGCTGACCTGGCTGGTGCAGGGCGGGGTGGCGTGGGACTGGGACTCGACGCCCTCCATCACCCTGCTCTGTACGGGAGTCGCGCTGATCGGCGCGATCGTCGTGATCGAGCGCCGGGCCGCCGAACCGATCCTGCCCGGCTGGGTGTGGCGGCGGCGCACCATCGCCGCGGTCAACCTCGCCCTGTGCGCGATGGGCCTGCTCATGGTGGCGCCGACCACCTTCCTGCCCACGTACGCGCAGTCGGTCCTCGGCCTCTCCCCCACCGCGGCCGGCTTCGTGCTGTCCGTGATGACGCTGAGCTGGCCGGTGTCGGCGGCCCTGAGCCAGCACGTGTACCGCAGGATCGGGTTCCGCTCCACGGCCGCGCTCGGCATGACGGCGGCCCTCGCGATCCTCGTCGCGTTCCCGCTGCTGCCCTTCCCCGGCGCGGTCTGGCAGCCCACGCTGCTCAGCCTGCTGCTCGGCGCGGCCCTCGGCCTCTTCCAGCTCCCGCTGATCATCGGCGTGCAGTCCTCGGTCGGCTGGGCCGAGCGCGGCACGGCCACCGCCTCGATCCTCTTCTACCGGCAGATCGGACAGACCGTCGGCGCGGCCGTCTTCGGCGCCGTCGCCAACGGCGTGATCTCCGGCCGCCTCGGCAGCGGCACCGACCTCGACTCGGTGACCCGCTCCGGCGCGACCGCGGTGCGCCGGGCGGTCGACGCGGCCGTGGACTCCGTCTACATCGGGGCGGCCTGCGCGGCCGCGCTCGCCCTCCTCGTCCTCCTGCTGCTCGCACCCCGCCGCTTCCCGGTCCTGGACCCCGCACCCGCACCGGAGGACGCACCGGCGCAGGACCGACCGGCCGGTTCGCGCAAACCCTCGCCCAACTCCCCTACCTACGAGTAACGTTCCGGCTCCCCACGCACCTCCCTGCGGCCCGCGCGTCCCCGGCGGGCCCTGGTCGCGCAAGGAGATCGGGATGCCGCACCCCTCCCACGCCCACCGCTCGCCGGTCCACCGCCTCCCCCGCCACCCCGACCTGCCACCGCCCGGCGGCCCGAGCCACGAGCTGCGCCTGCTGCGCACCGCGTACCGCTGGCAGCGCCGCGTCGCCACGCTCACGGCGCTCGGCTACTTCACGCTCTTCCTGCTCCTCTCGGCGTTCGCCCCTGCCGTGATGAACCGCTCCGCCAGCGGCGGTCTCTCCACCGGACTGCTCATCGGCCTCTGCCAATTCCCGGTCTCCTGCGCGGCGTTGCTGCTCTACGAGTACACGGCCAGGCGGCGTGTCGACCCGCTCGCCCACCGGCTGCGGCGGCAGGGCCGGGGCCCGCGGGGCGGCGGCCGATGACCGGCCCCGCGTCGGAGTCGATGTCACTGGTGGCGTTCACCGCGGTCGCCACCGTCACGCTCCTGCTGTGCGTCATGACCGGCCCCGACCGTGACGACCTGGAGGAGTTCTACACGGGCTTCGGACGCCTGACGCCGATGAGCAACGGACTGGCTATCGCGGGCGACTACATCTCGGCGGCGACCGTGCTCGGCACCGGCGGCATCATCGCCCTGATGGGGTACGACGGTGTGGTCCTCGCCCTGAGCACGGGGCTCAGCCTGATGCTCCTGATGTTCCTGCTGGCCGAACCGCTGCGCAACGCGGGCCGTTTCACGATGGGCGACGCGCTGGCCCGCCGGATGCCGGGCCGGGCGGTGCGCATCGCCGCCTGCGTCACCACGCTCACCGCCCTCACCCCACTCATGCTGGTCCAACTCGCGGGCGCGGGCGACCTGTTGGGCTTCCTCCTGGGTTTCACCAGCGAGGGGTTCAAGACCGGCTGCGTGGTCGCCCTGGGCGCGCTGATGATCAGCTACGCGGCGATCGGCGGCATGAAGGGCACGGCCGTCATCCAGATCGTGAAAATGGTGATGCTGCTCGGCTCGGGCGCCGTGGTCGCGGCCCTGATCCTGCACCGCTTCGACTGGGACCCCGGCGCGCTGCTCGCGACGGCGGCCCGGCAGAGCGGCGCGGGCCGCGCCTACCTCAGCCCGGGTCTGGAATTCTCCGGCGGCCCCCACCCGCGCCTGGACCAGGTCAGCGCACAGCTGACGGTGGTCCTCGGCGCGGCCTGCCTGCCGCACGTCACGATGCGCATGTACACGGCGCGGCACGCGCGCGAGGTGCGGCGCTCGATGTCGTGGGCGGTGTCGTCGGTGGGCGTCTTCGTCCTGATCATCTCCGTCGTCGGGATCGGCGCGACGGCACTGCTCGGCCGCGCGGCGATCGCGACGGCGGACGCGCAGGGCAACACGGCGTACCTGCTGGGCGCGCGGGCGGCGTTCGGAGCGACGATGTCCACCACCGAGTCGCTGCTCTTCACGACGGTCACGACGGCCCTGTTCCTCACGCTCCTGGCGTCGGTGGCGGGCATGATCCTGGCCTGCGCGAACTCGCTGGCGCACGACGTCTTCGCGTACGGCAGGCAGCAGTTGAGCGCGCGCACGGAACTCAGGACGGCGCGCGTCTCGGCGCTCGCGGTCGGCGCGCCCGCGATCCTCCTGGCCACCCTGGTCCAGCACCGCAACCTGCAGCCCCTGATCACGCTCTCCTTCTGCCTGGGAGCGTCGGCCCTGGCCCCCGCCCTGGTCTACAGCCTCTTCTGGCGCCGCTACACGCGCGCGGGCCTGATGTGGACACTGCTGGGCGGCACGGCGGCCTGCCTGATCCTGATGACGGGCACCAACCTGGTCTCGGGCTCACCCGCGTCGGCCTTCCCCGGCCGGGACTTCAACTGGTTCCCGTTCACGACGACCGGCCTCGTCTCCATCCCCCTCGGCTTCCTCCTCGGCTGGCTCGGCACGGTGCTGACGCCGCCGCGCGGGGCCGCGGAGCAGCAACGCCAGTACGAAGCGGTGGAGGAGTGGATCCTGGCCGGGGCCGTCCGGCAGGAGAGCACGAGACGCTCGAAGGACCCCGGGCCGAAGGGGTAGCCGCACGGGCGCGGTCACTTGCCGAGTCGCTCCGCCACGGCCGCCCGCCGCGCGAACACCTCGTCCCGCGCCTCCGCCATCTCCCGCAGGGCGTCCCGGCGCTCCCGCTTGCCGAGCCGGTCGAGGTAGAGCCGGCCGTGCAGGTGGTCCGTCTCGTGCTGGAGGCAGCGGGCGAAGTAGCCGCGGCCCTCGACGACGAGGGCGTTGCCGTCCTTGTCCCGGCCGCGCACGACCGCGTGATCGGCGCGGGCCAGTGACTTGAAGGGGCCCGGGACCGACAGGCAGCCCTCCAGCTCCTCGACGAGTCTGCGCCCGGCGACCGGCTCCTCGTCCAGGACCGGGTTGGCGATGTGCCCGACATGGCGCACCCCCCAGTCGTCCTCGATGTCCCAGACGAACAGCCGCAGGTCCACGTCGACCTGGTTGGCGGCGAGGCCCGCGCCGTGCGCGACGTGGTTCGTGGCGAACATGTCGTCGATCAGGCGCGCCAGTTCCGGCGTACCGAACTCCGCGTCCGTGACCGGCGTGCAGCGCCGGTGCAGCACCTCCTCACCGACCACCGTGATGCGCCGCACGGCACCCCGCTCGACCTCCGGCAGCAGCCCTTCACTCATCGCCCTCAACTCCCCGATCCCGCCGACCACTTGACCAAACACTTTGCAAAGTAGCATCCTTTGCAAAGTGACCGAAGAAGATCTGACCGAAGAAGGCCCGACCGAAGAGGCCGGCGAGACGGGCCGGGCGGCGCGCCCCCTGCCCGACCATCCCGTCCGCGTCGCCCTCCTCGACCTGCTGGCCGAACTGGGCACCGTCACGTCCTCGCAGGCGGCGGCCCGCCTCGGGTACAGCTCGGGGCTGTGCTCGTTCCATCTGCGCCGGCTCGCCCGGCACGGCCTCATCGAAGAGGCCTCGCACGGCGGGGGGCGGGTGCGGCCGTGGCGGCTGCGGTGGGACGACCCGCGGCAGTCGGTGCGGGCCGTCGAGCGGTCCGTCGAGGCCCTCGTCCATCTGACGCCCGACGAGGCCGACCAGCTCGCCCTGCGCATCAAGGGGTTGCTCGAACCCTACGAGCGCCGTCGCGACCACCCCGCGGGCGCCGTCCCCGTCTCGGCCGTCACCCTGCTGCGCCCGCTGCCCTCACCGGGCGGGGCAGCGACCTGACCGTCCCGGTCGCCTGGACCACCGCCAGCAGAACCAGCGTCATGAGGACGAGCGTGCCCGGCGACAGCCCGCGCGGGGTGCCGTCCGCGTCCCGCACCGCACCCATGAAGTCCAGCGGCGCGAAGCCGTTCACGACGAAGTACCACAGCGGCGGGTACACCGCCTGGAACAGGCGGTGGCTGCGGCTCAGCGTGCCGAGCGCGAGCGCAAGGGTCGGCACGAAGAACGCCGCGCAGCCCCACAGCGCCAGACCCGTGCCGTCGCCGCCCCACGCCATCCGCACTCCGGCCCCGGCCCCGGCGACCGCCGTCAGGAGCACCCCGGCCGCCCACTCCGCGTACAGCCTGCGGCCCGCGAACGGGTACGCCCCGAGGAACGCCTCGACCCCGCACTCGCGGCGCTGCGTGCCGAGCCGCGACCACAGCAGCACCGGCCAGATCCACGCCAGCGGCAGCAGCACCCGGCTCACCCCGGAGACCGGCGTGAGCGTGAGGGACAGCACGGCGATCCCGGCCGCCACCGCCCACCACCACCAGGCCGTGCCCCGCACCAGGATGCGCGCCTCGCCGGCCATCAGGCGCAGAGCGGTGCCACCGGTGCGGACGGGCGTGCCGGGCACCTCGCCGAAGGTCGCCCGCCGGGCAGTCCGGTCCGCGAACTCGGCCGCCACGGCAGCTGGTTGAGACGGGGTGCCGCGCGACGGGTCGAAGCGCGCGAACCACAGCGCCGGGACCACCGCGACGGCCACCGCGATCACCGTCAGCGCGAGGCGTTGCAGCAGATAGCCCTGCGAGGGATCGAAGCCGTGCCACTCGAACGTCCTCAACGGCCGTTCCACAAAGGTGAGTCCGAGGCTGAACTCGCCCGCACCGTGCGGGTCGACACCCTGCGCCCGCAGGGCCGATCCCAGGGAACGTACGACGTCGGCGACGCCGATCCCGCCGAGCGGGGCGTGCGGCGACTGCCCGCCGAGGACCGCGACCGTCCACACGAAGAACCAGACCACGTTGCCGAGTCCCGCTTTGAGCAGCGGGATCGTCTCGAACAGCAGCGCCGCGGCCGCCGTCACCGCCGCCATCGGCAGCGCGATCAGCACGAACGGCTGCAGCAGCGCCACCGGGTCGACGGCGCGGGACTCGCCGCGGGCCCACTGCAGGACGAACGCGGCGAGCGCGAGCACGCCCAGCATCGAGGCCAGCACGAGGAGGGAGCTGAGGAACTTGGCGAGCAGGTATGTGGGCGTCGGCAGCCGGGCCGCCGCGAGGAGCCGGCCCACGCCGGTGTCCGCGTCACGGGCGACCGCGCCCCGCACGACGTAGAAACCGCCGAGTGCGAGCCACACCGTGCTCGCGAGCGCGACGACCATGCCGGTGTACGCGCTGTTGTAGGCGCCGCGCCGGTCGCCGAACTGCATGACCGTCCAGTGTGCGTCACCGCCCGGCGCGGCCACGATCGCGAGGCCCGCCGCCGCCGCGAGCACGACGAGGTAGACGGGCCTGCGCACCCGGTCCTTGAAGTCGCCGGCCACCAGCGGCACAAGACCCCGCGTCAGCATGCGGGCACCGCGTGGACGGCGGCGAGGTAGGCGTCCTCCAGGCCCGGCGCGGCCGGCACGCAGTGGTCGTACGGCGGCGGTACGTCACTGAGGACGCGGGCCCGTGCACCGGTGGCGGTCCGGGTCAGCGCGCCGACGACGTACCGGCTCCGCAGATCGCTCAACTGCGCTTGCGTGGCGGTCACTTCCCATACGTGGCCGGTGACGCGCGCGATGAGTTCTTCCGGTGTGGCCAGGGCGAGCAGTCGCCCGCCGGCGACGACGGCGATCCGCGCGGCGACGGACTCGACGTCGGAGACGATGTGGGTGGAGAGCAACACGATCCGGTCGGCGGCGAGCGCGGAGAGCAGGTTGCGCAGCCGGACGCGCTCCTCGGGGTCGAGCCCGGCCGTCGGCTCGTCGACGATGATGACGCGCGGGTCCGCGAGCAGCGCCTGCGCGATGCCGACGCGGCGCAGCATGCCGCCGGAGTAACCGCCGAGGCGGCGGTTCGCGGCCCCGGTGAGGTTGACCAGTTCGAGGAGTTCGTCGACGTGGGCGCGGGCGGACCGGCCGGTGAGGCCCTTCGCGGCGCCGAGGTAGCGCAGGAACTCGCGGGCCGAGAGGTTGGGGTAGACGCCGAAGTCCTGTGGCAGATAGCCGAGTTGGCGGCGCATCCGGCCGGGGCGGCGCACGAGGTCGTGGCCGTCGAGGAGGACCTGGCCCGTGGTGGGGCGGGTGACAGTCGCCGCGATGCGCATGAGGGACGACTTGCCCGCGCCGTTCGGACCGAGGAGCCCCAGGAGGCCGGTGTCCAGGCGCAGGGTCATCCGGTCGACCGCGCGTTTGCCGCCGCGGTAGGTCTTGGTGACGTCGACGAGTTCCAGCACGGGGCTCCTCCGGAAGGGCGGGGTGGGATGCCCTCAGCCTCCGGCCTGCCGGGAGGCGCGCACATCTGCCGTTCGGCAGAGATCGGGGAGTGCGTCGCGCGTGGGCATGCTCGCCTCGACCGTCCAGCCGGCGGCCTTCGGGGCCGGGCCCGCCGTGAGCGTGCCGCCCGTCAGCCGGACCCTTTCCTCCAGGGCCGCCAGGCCCGTGCCCCCGCCCGCGCGAAGGGCGCGCCGGGGTCGCACGGGCCCGTCGTCCGTGACCGTGACCGTGACGGCGGCGGGGCCGGTGCGGTGCGCGGAGACCGTGATCCGGGTGGCGTTCGGGGCGTGTCGGCGTACGTTCGTGAGGGCTTCGAGGACCACCCGGTAGGCGGCGTCGTCGGCGTCCCGGGGCAGCACGAGGTCCGGGTCCGCCCGCAGGGTGGCCCGCTCCCCGAACCTCCCCACCAGTTCCGGGAGTTCACGCATCCCGTGGTGGGTGCGGTCCGCGCCGTCCGTGCGCAGCGCCCGCAGCGTGCGGTCCATCGACTCCAGGGCCCGCGCCCCCGACTCCTCCAGGCGGCCGAGCAGCGCCGCCACCTCGTCCTCGTCGTAGGGGCCGACCCGTGCCGCCTGCACCTCCACGACCATGCCGGTCAGTTCGTGGGCGACGAAGTCGTGGAGATCGGCGGCGACCGTGAGGCGCTGTGCGCGGCGGGCCTGTCGCACGGCGGCCCGGCGGCGCTCGTCCTGGGCGCGCAGAAAGCAGCCGACGCCGACCGCGCACACCACCGGGAACAAGGTCGCGGCCGCCATCAGGACCGAACCCGTCAGCGGGTCGGGCGGGTGGCGCAGGCTGAAGCGCAGGGGCGCGGCGAGTGTGGTCAGCCCCGCGAGCGCGCCCAGCGCCACCACGCGCCGCGCCGGGGCCCGCCGCAGCAGCCGGGCCGTGAGGACGAGCAGCCCCGCCAGCTCCACGGGCAGCCACAGCAGGACGAGACCCGGCCTCCCCATGTATGCCACGTCCACCAGCCAGGAGACGGCGAACGCGGCACACGCCGCGCGTTCGAGCCGGCCGCGCGACCACGGCCGCACCGCCGTGACGAGCGCGGTCGCCGCGGCGGCGGCGAGCAGCAGCGCGCCCCAGGACGCCAGGGCCGCCGGCACGAACAGCAGGACGACCGCGCCGGCCGCCGCCACGCGCCGCGCGCTCATCCGGCGTACCCCAGCTCCCACGCCTTCACGGCGATGCCCACCCGGTTACGTACGCCCAACTTCCTCTGAACGGCGGCGACATGGGTCTTCACGGTGCCGGGCGAGATGAACAGGAGCGCCGCGATGTCCGCGTTCGTGAGGCCCTCGGCGACCTTCCCGGCGATCTCGGTCTCGCGCGGTGTCAGCGGTTCCAGCGGCTGGGCGACGGAACGGGCCCGGGGTCCGGTCACTTGCCGGAGCAGCCGCACCGTCACGGACGGGCTGATCAGACTGTCCCCGGCGACGGCCGCCCGGACCGCCTCGACGAGCAGCGCGGGCCCGGACCGCTTGAGGAGGAACCCGGAGGCGCCGTACCGCAGCGCCGGGTACACGTACTCGTCCAGGTCGAACGTCGTCACGATCACGACCTTCACCGGGAACTCCGCGTCCGGGTCCGCCAGTTGACGGGTCACCTCCAGGCCGTCGAGGTGCGGCATCCGGATGTCGACGAGCGCGACGTCCGGCCGTGTCTCGCGCACGACGCGCAGCGCAGCCCGCCCGTCAGCGGCCTCCCCCACGACGACGATGTCGCCCTGCGCCTCCAGCATGCGCCGCATGCCCCGCCGTACCGCTTCTTGGTCGTCGGCGACGACCACCCTGATCCCCATCGGGCCATTGTCGCCGGGCGGCCGCGGTCAGGGCACGAGGACGATCCGCTCACCGGGTCCGGTGGAGGCCGCCCACGCCTGCTCGACCTGCGACAGCGGCATCGGCACCGGGTGCACGGCCAGGGTGCCGGCGGTGATCTCGGCGGCGAGCGCGGGCAGTTCGGCGACGATGTCGGCGGTGGCGACGGAGCCCTGCCCGCTGCCCAGGACGCGCAGGTTCGCCTTGCGCAGGAGCGCGGACGGCAGCGCCGCCTCCTGGCCCGCCATGGAGCCGATCTCGATCCAGTCGAGCGGCGCGGCACGGTCGGTGCGGGCCATCAGCAGTGCGGGCATGACGGTCTCGGTGACGTGTCCCCACACATAGTCGATGACGACGTCGACGTCGGCGGCGCTCTTCGCGACGCGCTCGGCGATCTCGTCGGGTTCGCCGCTCAGCGGGAGCGTCTCGTCGGCGCCCAGCGCGGGCAGCAGCGCGAGCCGCTCGGGGTCACGGCCCGCCGCCACCACACGGCCCGCGCCGAGGTGCTTCGCGATCTGCACGGCGAGCTGTCCGGCGCTGCCGGTGGCGCCGAGGACGAGGACCGAGGCGCCGGGCCGGAAGTCGATCCGGCGGCGCAGCGCCACCCAGGACGACATGCCGGGGTTCATGGCCGCGGCCACGGCGGCCGGGTCGGTGCCGGGCGGCAGCGGGACGGCCCGGCGCCGGTCGACGACGGCCCGCTCGGCCATGGTGCCGACCGCGTCGTCCAGGGCGACGAAGTAGTGCAGCTCCCCGTCGGCCGTGCAGCCGACGCCGTCGACGCCGGGGACCATCGGGAGCGCGCCGTCGGACGCGTAGTGGGTGCCGCCCGCGCCGGAGCGCACGCGCGGGTGCAGCCCGGCGGCCAGCACCTCCACCAGGAACTGGTGCTCGCCGCGCGGCACGGGCGTCTCGAAGGTGTCGTAGCGGGGCGGGGCGTCGAAGGAGTGGACGACGGCTGCGCGCATGAGGGCCTCCCGGGGTGCGGGGACGGATCAGAACCGCACATAGTTTGCGGCACGTACTACTTGGCCCGACGTTAGTTTGCGTCGCGTACTACGTCAAGCGGAGACTGTCCCCATGACCGCCCCCGAGAACCCGGCGCAGCCTGAGCTCCCGGCGCAGCCCTTGAGCACCGTCGACGCCCTCGTCCAGTTGTCGTTCCTCGTGCAGGGCGCGCTGACCCGCATCGCGGCCGAGCACGACCTCTCCGTCATCCAGGTCCGCCTGCTCGGCATCCTGCGCGACCGCCGCCCCGGCATGCTCGAACTCGCCCGCCACCTCGACCTGGACAAGTCCTCCATGACGGGCCTGGTCACCCGCGCCGAGAAGCGCGGCCTCGTCACCCGCGAGCGCTCACCGCACGACGGCCGCGGCGTCCTGGTCGCTCTCGCCCCGAAGGGCCGCGCGCTGGTCGACCGCTGCGCGGCGGAGGCGGAGCGACGGATCGCCGACCTCACGGAGCCGCTGACGGCCACCGAGCGGGACCGCCTCCGCGACCTGGCGGCCAAGGTGCTCGTCCCGGGCCCCTTCGCCGGCTGAGCCCGGGAGCGGGACGCGCGCCTACTCCGCCGCGGTCCGCCCGGTCAGGGCCGCCAGCGAACTGCGCACGCGGTCCATATGGGCCCGCACCTCGTCCCACGCCTCACTGTGCTCACGCAGCACCCGCTCCGTCTCCCGGACGACCCCCTCTTCCCGCATCCGCGCCTGTGCGAGCAGTTCCGCGGCGGCCGCCTCCGCGTCCTCCTGCCCGTGCCTGGCCGCCTCCCCCGCCTCCGCGAACGCCCGCTTCGCCGCCGACAGCCGCTCCTCGGCCGCGGCGACGGCGGCGGTCTCCCACTCGTCCGCCGCGGCCTCCCGCTCGGCGGCCTCCCGGTCGAAGGCCTCGATCCGCTCGGCGTGCTCCTTGGCCTGGTCGCCGAGGACCGCCTCGCCGCGCTGCCGCGTCTCGCGCAGGACCGCCAGGGCCTCGCCCCGCGCCTCCTTCACATCCCGCCGTGCGGAGACCCGGATCTCGTCGGCGTGCGCCCCCGCCTCGCGCTCCCGGCGCCGGGCCCGTTCGTCGGCCTCGCCGCGCACCTCGTCGGCGTAGGCCTGCGCGGCGTCCCGCAGCTCGCGCCCCGCCGCCCCGGCGGCATCGGCGACGGCCTGCGCCTCGGCCCGCGCCGCGTGCCGGACGGCGGCCTCCTCCTCCTCGGCCAGCTCCAGCAAATACTGCGCACGCCTGCCGAGCGTCTCGTACGTCTGCGGGGCCAGCTGGGCGACGACCGCGCGCAACCGCTCCGCCTCCGCCCCCATCTCCTTGGCGAGGACGGTCAGTCGCGCGGCCCGCTCCCACGCCTCGTCGCGGGCCCCGGACAGCTCCGCGGCCCGGGCCTCCACCTGCTCGGGGCGGTAGCCACGGCCCCGCACGACGACGAAACCGTACGGCGACGCCGATGCGCCTGCACCGCTCATCTCGATCCCCTCTCCAACCCGTACGACGTGACGCGCGACGTTCCGCGCGATTGGCGCACATCTTGATGGATCAAGCGGAAGCGTCCATAACGCGACACACGTGACACACCGCCCGACCTACTCGGTCAAGGATGCGTCAATTGGCGTCGAAAGTCGGAATCGCCGTGTCGGCGCGCAGTGCCGCGAAGAGTTCTTCGGCCTCGCTCCGGTTCCACTCGACGACATCGCCGACCCCGGCCACGTACGGTTCGCTCGCCACCGGCACCGTGGTCGTTCCGGACAGACCGGACACTTTTCGGCCCATTGTGGCCAGCGCGCCGATGCCGGTGTCGGGATCGACGGTGAGCGCGTCGAGCGAGGTGCCCAGGAACGGGATCAGCTTCCACGGCGGGACCAGCACCGCCGGGCTCAGCGCCTTGCCGGCGATCGCGTCGACCAGCTGCTGCTGGCGCTTGACCCTGCCGAGGTCGCCCTGCGGATCGGAGTAGCGGGCCCGCGCGTACTGCAGCGCCTGGACCCCGCCCATGTGCTGACAGCCCGCGTCGAAGTCGGCCCCGGACTTCTCGTCGTGCAGGCCCCCGTCCGGTACGCAGAGGGTGACCCCGCCGAGGGAGTCGACGACGTCCACCAGACCCAGGAAGTTGATCTCCGCGTAGTGGTCGAGGCGCAGCCCCGTCGCCTGCTCGACGGTCTGCGTGAGCAGCTCCGCGCCGCCGAGCGCGTACGCCGCGTTGATCTTGTTCGTGCCATGGCCCGGGATCGGGACGTACGAGTCGCGCGGGACCGAGATCAGATACGGGCCGCTGTCCCCGTAGTGCAGGATCATGATCGTGTCGGTGTTCAGGCCCTGGTCGTTGCCGACGTGCAGCTCCTTGCGCTGTTCGGGCGTCAGGTCCGCGCGCGAGTCCGAGCCGACGAGCAGCCAGTCCGTGCCCTTGCCCGCCGTCGGACGGCCCTCGAACTCGGTGAAGGCGTCCATGGTCCGCAATCGCGAATCCGCCCAGAAATACAGCCCCGTGCCGTACCCGACGAGGATCAGGAGCACCACGAGCAGCGCCAGCAGGACGCGCCTGGGCCACCGCCGCCTCTTCGCCGGCCCGCTCTGCCTCCGTGTGCCCGCCATGAGCGCATGATCGGGGCGCCCGACCGATTCCGCAGGTCGAGCGCCCCGAGCTGGCATGCGGTGCTACGTGGCTACAGCAGGCCGTCCCACATCTGCTCCAGCAGCACCGACCACCAGGTCTCGGGCGAGCCGAGTGCCGCCGGGTCGATCGCGTTCAGCTGCGCCTGGAAGTCGACGGTCCAGCGGCCCGCCTGCTCCTGGTTGAGGCCGTAGCGCAGCCGCCACATCCGGCCGAGCAGCCCGAGCGAGCGCGCGAACTCCGGCAGCCCGCTGTTCACGAACTGCGGCGGCACGGGCGCGCCGGCTGTGTTTCCGGCGCCTGCCTCGACCGGCACGGCCACGATGTTCGCCGTCCCGTACTGGACGCAGACCGCCTTGCCGAAGTCGCTGCCCATGACGAGGTACGAGCCCGCGTCCGACGCCGGCTGCACCCCGCGCTCCTGCGCCAGCTCGGCCAGCGTCGGCACCGGACGGCCCGGCTGGGCCTGCGCCCAGAAGAACGGCCCGAAGTCCGCGGGCAGTCCGGCCACGACGAGCGTGTGCGCCACGACGTCCGGGACGCCCTGCCGCGACACGGCCCGCTGGTCGAACCGGAACACCCCGGGACCGAACGCCGCGGCCAGCTCCTGCGCGATGCCCTCCGGCGGGATCGGCGGCGCGGGCTGCGCGGGCGGCAGCGGCGCGCGCACCGGCGCCGGCCGCGCGGGGCCGTCGGCGACCTGGTGCAACTCGGCCTGGTGCGCGATGAGTTGCTGCATGCCCTGCTGACGGGACGCGTGATCCGTACCGTACGGCGCGATCGACGTGATCCGCGCCTGCGGCCACTGCTCCTGGATCATCCGCGAGCAGTACGCGCCCGGCAGCGCACAGGACTCCAGCTCCGTGTGGAGTTCCAGAACCTGGTCCGCCGGGACGTTCATGCCGCGCAGCTCGTGGAAGATCTGCCACTCCGGGTGCGGCGTACCCGGCGCGGAACGCCGGATGAGCTGCTGCTCGGAGCCGTCGGGCGCGCGGTAGCGCAGCACGGCCTGATAGCCCGGGCCCACCGTCGGCTGACCCATCGGCGGGGCCGTCTGCTGCGGGTAGCCGTACGCCGCCGGGGGCGGGCCACCGGGGAGCTGCTGCCCGGGCACGGGCGGCGGCATCGCGCCGGGCGGCGGGCCCACGGGCCCCTGCGGACCGGGTCCGGAGAGCATCGTCGCCGCGTGGTGCACACCGCCGCCGGGCGGCGGGGGCGTGCTCCCGGGCGGCCTCGGCGCGGCGGGCGGCTGCGGTGCGCCCGGGGCGCCGGGCGGTCCCGGCGGCGGCGGGGCCTGCCCACCGGGGCCGCCGACAGCCGGCCCGGACAGCATCGTCGCCGCATGGTGCACACCGCCGCCGGGCGGCGGGGGCGTGCTCCCGGGCGGCGGCGGGCCGCCGGGCGCACCCGGGACCTGCGGCTGCCCGTCGGGGCCCAGCGACGACACCAACTGCGTCGGGACATAGCCGCCGGCCGGGGCCCCGGGCACACCGGGCGCACCCGGCGGCGGCGGGGTCTGCCCGCCACCCCCGCGGTGCGGCGGCTGCGCCTTGCTGGTGGCGACATCCGCGATGTCCCCGGCCCCGGGCGCGAGCGGCCGCCCCGCGCCGTCCCGCACGGGACCGGGCGGAGCGGGTGGCGGCGGCGTACCAGGAACAGCCGACCCCGGCACCGGAGGCGGCAACGGGGCGCCCGGAGCGGGCGGCGCCGGGGTGTCGGGGCTGGCCGGGCCTTGCGGGTAGCCGTACTGCGGAGCGGGCGGCGGAGGCGTACCCGGTACAGCCGACCCCGGCACCGGAGGCGGCAACGGGGCGCCCGGAGCGGGCGACGGCGGGGTCGTGGAGTCGGCGGGCCCTTGCGGGTAGCCGTACTGCGGCGCGCCCGGCGAAGGCATACCCGGTACAGCCGACCCCGGCACCGGAGGCGGCAACGGGGCGCCCGGAGCGGG
>NZ_JBFAKV010000009.1:36282-218382 GCF_040655895.1 Streptomyces sp. NPDC050264 | reverse complement strand
CGGCGCCGGGGTGTCGGGGCTGGCCGGCCCTTGCGGGTAGCCGTACTGCGGAGCGGGCGGCGGGGTGTGGGAGCCGGCGGGGCCCTGCGGGGTGCCGTACGACGGTGGCGGCGTCGCGGACGCGTCCAGCGGCGGGGTGACCTCCGTCCGCGGCAGCCCGCTGCCACCGGAGATCAGGGCGGTCTTCGCGTCCGGGGTGACGCCGGGCGGCGGCGTGTCCTCGGAGAGCGGCGGCGAGAACACCGTCTCGGGCAACGGCACCGAGCGGTCCTCCTCGTCCCCCGCGCCGTTCGTGTCCGTACCGGCCCACGGCGTGGCACCGACCGGCGCCGCGGGAGAGGAGTCCCGCGGCTCGGCGGCGGCAGCCGGCGAGGACGCCTGGGACGACGTGGACGAGGCGCGGTGGTCCGGGATTCCCAGCTTGTCCGCCGCCTCCTGCAACCATTCCGGCGGGCTCAGCAGGAACGACGTCTGGTTGAGGTCCACCCGCTCGGGTGGCCGCGGTGCGGCGGGCCCGGCCGGGGCGTCCGGCAGCCCGTACTCCTCCTCGTACCGCCGGATCACCTCGCCCACGGGCAGCGACGGCCACAGCGTGGCCTCACCGCTGTCCCGCGCGAGCACGAGCCGCTGACGGCCGCCGTCGGAGACGGGACCGGTCTCCCGGTCCTCCGCCCAGACCACGAAACCCAGCTCGAACTCCCGCACCCGCACCTCACGGTGCTGGTAGGCGGGCACATCCCCGTTGATCCATTCCTCGGCGCGCTCCTGCGCCTGCGCGAACGTCACCATCGGACCTTCACCCCTCGTCCGCGTTCGTCGGCACGGCGTTCGCGAAACCGCCGTCCACCATCAAGTTCGCCACCGTCTCCAGCTCCGGGGGATTACCGGCCAGCCGGGACAGGAACACGTCGAAGTCGTCCCCGCACGGGAGCAGCAGCCGCTCCACGCGCTCGGCGGCCGACCAGCGGGCCGGGTCTCCGCCGTCCCGCGCGTCGTCGTACGCGCAGAACCACACGGAACCGGTCGCCGCGCCCCGCACCTTCACGGCGAGGATGCCGCCCTGCACGAACCCGACCGCCAAGTAGTCCTTCGTCAGGTGATCGCGCAGACATTTGTTGACGTAGAGGACGTCGTTGACCGCGGCCTCGTCGCGCACCGTGAAGAACGGCTGGTCGATGAGGAGTCCCAGCTCGGCGTCGAGCGCGGCCCCCACGGGCGCGCACCCGCCGGCCACCTTCAGGAACGACCGGTACGCGCCCGGCAGCCGGTACCCGAGGTCCTCCTCCACGCCGAGCACCTGCTGCTCGGTCACGGCCACCGACGACTTCGGCAGGGCGAAGTGCGCGGGCCGGGTGTCCTGCAGCGGACGCGTGCCCCGCTTGTGCTGGTCCACGGACGCCGTCGCGAGACCGCCGTGATGCCGCAGCAACGCCTTCACCTCGACGGGCACCAGCTCCAGGCGGCGCGAGCCGCGCACGTGGTGCCAGGTCCAGCCGTGCGGTGTCGCGACCGCCGGGATCGTGTCCCACAGCTCGTGTCCGGACGCGGCGAGCGCGGCGTTCGCCGACACGTAGTCCGTGAGGCGCAGTTCGTCGACGCCGAAGCCCTCGGGCGGCTCCGCGATCTCGGCCGCGGCCCGCGCGTACGCCGAGAAATCCGGATAGCCGTCGCCGTCCACCCGTACCCCTCGCGGGTGCCGGGCGGCGCGGACCGGGTCAGGGAAGTTCACTACCTGCCCGGCATAAGCCGCGTTCGGCGGCGCGGCCTGCTGCCCGAGCCGACCTGTCGTCATGGCGGTTGCCCCCTGCGGCGCTGTTGACGGTTCTTGTTCCGTACCGAACCCGTGCTCTGCTTTTTGACACGTATCGATCGCGGACAACGACAGCCTATGCGGTTGTACGACACGGGTCACCGGCCCTCCGGTTCCATGACCAGCAGTCACCCCAGTGTCACCACCCCGTGACGATCGGGCGTGTCGACGGGTACCGGCTTCCGCACCAGCCGCCCCATTTGGCACTCTGTGCAGGCAACCTGGGGGATTGCAGGAGGGGAAGCACCACATGCACAGCGGTACCGCAGAGCCATCCGCAACCACGGACGCGCCGTCCGGCGACGACCCGCGCGTCGGCTGGAGCGCCACCGATCCCAACGACGTCCCCGTACTGCGCGGTCGCCGCGACGGCATCCTGCCCGCCGTCGCCGCCGCGCTCTCCGTACGCGGCAGCACGCTCACGTCCACCGCCGCCCGCGGTGAACTGGCGCCCGCCCTGCACCCGTTGGTCCAGGATTTCCTGGATACGCTGACGAGTGCCCAGCGGGACCGCTTCACCGGACGCTGCGCCGAGGCCATCCTCATCTCGCGGCGGCTCGCGACCACGGACACCGAGCGTGCCGAGAAGTCCAAGCGCGCCCGGCGCAGACCCATGACGATGAGCGAGGCCCGCAAAGCCCTCAAGCACGCCAAGCTGACCACCCGGCGCATCCGCGAGGACGGCGACCCGCTGCACGGCGGCTTCGCCCGGCCCTGCCGCGCCTGCGCCGCGCTCGCCGCCCACTTCGGCGTGCGCGTCGTAGACCCCACAGCAGACACAGAGGACAGCGAGGCCGCCCACTGATGCCGAACTCCGCACCCGTGGAGCGCACTTCGAGCACCCGCTTCACCGGGCCCGTCGACGCCACGCTGCGGGCCGCCGGCTGGCAGCCCGGACGCTGGGACATCAAGCAGGCCGAGTTCTGGGCGGACGCGCTGCGCACCCACGTCTCCCCCGCGGGCCACCGGCACGCCGTCTTCCCCGCCGCGGTGGAGGCCTGGGCGGAGTTCGGCGGGCTGCATCTCACCCCCACGGGCCCCGGCCGCCAGATAGCCCCGGTCCAGCCGCACCTCGACCCCCTGCACGGGCTGCACATGGCCCGCACCCTCGGCGACCTCGGCCGCGCCCTGGACACGGAGGTCTGCCCGCTCGGCGCGGAATCCGGTACGGAAGCCCTGCTGGCCATCGACACCGAGGGCCGCGTCTACGCCCTCGACCACAGCGGCGACTGGTACCTGGGCCCCGGCATCGACCAGGCCCTGGAGACCCTGGTCACCGGCGTACAACCGCCGCGGCTGCAGGCGGTCCAGGGAGGCTAGGGGGCCGGCGCGGCTACGCCGCCGGCAGCACGGCCGACACCCGGAAGCCGCCCGCGTCCGTCGGCCCGGACACGAAGACCCCGCCGATCCCGGCCACCCGCTCCTTCATCCCGACCAGCCCGTTCCCGCCCGACGGCAGCCCCGCCGCCGCCGCGTCCGAAAGCACCGGCGGCGGCTCGTTCTCCACCTGCATCGCCACCTCCGCGCCCCGGTGCGCCAGCCGCACATACGTCTTCGCCCCGGCCGCGTGCTTGTGCACGTTCGTCAACGCCTCCTGCACCACCCGGTAGGCGGTCTGCTCCACCACCGCGGCGTACTCCCGCACCTCCCCCTCCCACGTCATCTCCACCACCATCCCGGCCTCCCGGGACTGCCCCACCAACTCGTCCAGGTCGGCCAGACACGGACCGCCGTCCACCGCCCCGGCCTCCTCCGCCTCGGCACGGGACGCCGCCGCGGCGGCCGCCATCCCCACCGCCGCCAGCGGCACCGCCTGCACCGCCCGGCCACCACGCTCCGGCACCGGATCACCCGCCCGCAGCACCCCGAGCATCTCCCGCAGCTCCGTCAGCGCCTGTCTGCCCATGTCCCCGACCAGCGCCGCGTTCTTCACCGCCTTCTCGGGGTCCTTCCTGGCCACCGCCTGCAGCGCCGCCGCGTGCACCACCATCAACGACACCCGGTGCGCCACCACGTCGTGCATCTCCCGCGCGATCCGCGTGCGCTCCTCACCCCGCGCCCACTCGGCCCGCTCCTCGGCCCGCTCCGCGAGCAGCGACAGCTCCCGCTCCAGCGACTCGTTCCGCTCCCGCAGCGACTCCATCAGCCGCCGCCGCGCACCCACGTACAGCCCGAGCAGCAACGGCGGCGCCGTCACACCCAGCGACGTGGTGATGGCGACGAACGGTACGAACCAGCCGCCCACCTGGAACCGCTCGCTGTGCACCATGTCCTGCTGGGCCCGGACCACCGAGACGATCAGCGTCCCGACGAACGACATCCCCGCCAGGGCGCCGATGATCCGGCGCGGCATCTCGGAGGCGGCCAGCGAGTACAGCCCGACGACGGTGAGCATGATGCCCATCTGGGCCGGTGTCACCGCCACCGAGACCAGCACCACGGCGATCGGCCACCGTCTGCGCAACAGCAGCGTCGCGCCGGTCAGCACGCCGAAGACGATTCCCATCCAGACCGGCAGCCCGGCCTTGTGCGCGAACGGCACTCCCTCGAACGCACACTCCGTGGCGGACGCCGCCGCGAGCCCCACATCCAGCCCGGCACTGCGCCACCGATCCCACCACCACGCCCCCCGGCCGTGGCTCGGTGAACTTCCCCCGTCGCGGTCATGCCTCCAGCCTACGGGCGCACACCGCCCGTTTTCCGGCGAGTTTTACTTACCGGCCCGCCACCGCGTCGGCCGGAGGGCCGAGTTGTACCGTCGCATCGAGGGCATCGGGTACGGCATAGTGTTGGGTGCCCACTCGGCGAACCGACGTAATGTCCGGTTTAACCGAGTTGTTCCCCCGTGGTGTAATTGGCAGCACTGTGGCTTTTGGTGCCATCTGTCCGGGTTCAAGTCCTGGCGGGGGAGCCTGCGCGGTCCGGGGCCCGGCCATCGGTCGGGCCCCGCCCCCATTTCTCCTCTCGAACGCCCCGGTATCCTGCGGATGTCCACCCCATTCGAAGCCGAAGGGCACACCCGTGAGCGCCAATCGCCCGGCCGCCGTCGTCGTTCTCGCAGCGGGTGAGGGCACCCGTATGAAATCGGCCACTCCCAAAGTCCTGCACGATCTCTGTGGCCGCTCGCTGGTCGGACATGTACTGGCCGCTTCGCGCGAGTTGGACCCTGAGCGGCTCGTCGTGGTCGTGGGGCACGAGCGCGAGAAGGTCGCCGCGCACGTGGGAGCCGTCGACCCCGCGGCCCGCACCGCCGTGCAGGCCGAGCAGAACGGCACGGGGCACGCCGTGCGGATGGGCCTGGAGGGCCTCACGCCCGAGGGCGCGCTCGACGGGACCGTCGTGGTCGTCTGCGGCGACACCCCGCTGCTGACCGGCGGGACCCTGACCACGCTCGCCGCCACGCACTCCGCCGACGGCAACGCCGTGACCGTGCTGACGGCCGACGTCCCCGACGCCACCGGCTACGGCCGCATCGTCCGCGACAGCGTCTCCGGCACCGTCACGGCGATCGTCGAGCACAAGGACGCCACCGAGGCGCAGCGCGCGATCACCGAGATCAACTCGGGTGTCTTCGCGTTCGACGGCCGGCTGCTCGCCGACGCGCTGAAGAAGGTGCGTACGGACAACAGCCAGGGCGAGGAGTACCTCACGGACGTGCTGGGGATCCTGCGCGCGGCCGGGCACCGGGTCGGCGCGTCCGTGGCCCGCGACCACCGCGAGATCGCCGGCATCAACAACCGCGTACAGCTTGCCGAGGCGCGTCGCACGCTCAACGACCGGCTTCTGGAGCGCGCGATGCTGGACGGCGTCACGATCGTCGATCCGGCCGGCACGTTCATCGACGTGACGGTGACCTTCGACCGGGACGCGACGATCCTGCCGGGCACGCAGCTGCACGGCGCGACGCACCTCGGCGAGGGTTCCGTCGTCGGGCCCAACACGCGCCTCACGGACACCGCGGTGGGCGCGGGAGCCCGGGTGGACAACACGGTCTCCGACGGCGCGGAGATCGGCCCGCAGGCGAGCGTCGGTCCGTTCGCGTATCTGCGCCCGGGGACGCGTCTCGGCGCCAAGTCGAAGGTCGGCACGTACGTCGAGTTGAAGAAGGCGACGCTCGGCGAGGGCACGAAGGTGCCGCACCTGTCCTACGTGGGCGACGCGACGATCGGCGACTTCACCAACATCGGCGCGGCGAGCGTGTTCGTGAACTACGACGGTCAGGACAAGCACCACTCCACGATCGGGTCGCATTGCAGGACCGGCGCGGACAACATGTTTGTGGCGCCTGTCACGGTCGGGGACGGTGCGTACACCGCCGCGGGCTCGGTCATCACGAAGGATGTGGCGGCCGGTTCACTGGCCGTGGCCCGGGGCCAGCAAAGGAATATCGAGGGTTGGGTGGCCCGTAAGCGTCCGGGGAGCGCGGCCGCGAGGGCGGCCGAGGCGGCCGCCCGGGAGCCGGGCAGCGAAGGCTGACCGGAAACAGGTGCGTCCGACACGGCGTACCGTGATAGATGCTCACGATTCGCCTGGCTCGCTGCTATAGGGACGCGCGGGCAGCTGCGGCGGACGAACTCGTCTGAGGAGACTAGTGCTGTGACCGGGATCAAGACGCAGGGCGAGAAGAAGATGATGTTCTTCTCTGGCCGCGCCCACCCCGAGCTTGCCGAGGAGATCGCGCACCAGCTCGGTGTCGGGATCGTCCCGACCAAAGCTTTCGATTTCGCCAACGGCGAGATCTACGTCCGTTATCAGGAGTCCGCTCGCGGCGCCGACTGCTTCCTGATCCAGAGCCACACCGCTCCGATCAACAAGTGGATCATGGAGCAGTTGATCATGATCGACGCGTTGAAGCGCGCGTCGGCCCGCTCCATCACGGTCATCGTGCCGTTCTACGGTTACGCGCGGCAGGACAAGAAGCACCGCGGACGTGAACCGATCTCGGCGCGCCTGATCGCGGACCTGATGGCGACCGCGGGTGCCGACCGGATCCTGACCGTGGATCTGCACACGGACCAGATCCAGGGCTTCTTCGACGGCCCGGTGGACCACCTGTTCGCGCTGCCGATCCTGGCGGACTACGTGGGCGCGAAGGTGGACCGCGCGAAGCTGACCGTCGTCTCCCCCGACGCCGGCCGCGTGCGCGTCGCCGACCGCTGGTGCGACCGCCTCGGCGCTCCGCTGGCGATCGTGCACAAGCGCCGCGACAAGGACGTCGCCAACCAGGTCACCGTGCACGAGGTCGTCGGTGACGTGGAGGGCCGGGTCTGTGTCCTGGTCGACGACATGATCGACACGGGCGGCACGATCTGCGCCGCCGCGGACGCGCTGTTCGCGCACGGCGCCGAGGACGTCATCGTGACGGCCACGCACGGCGTGCTGTCCGGTCCGGCCGCGGACCGGCTGAAGAACTCGAAGGTGAGCGAGTTCGTCTTCACGAACACGCTGCCGACGCCGAACGAGCTGGAGCTCGACAAGATCACGGTCCTGTCGATCGCCCCGACGATCGCCTCCGCGGTGCGCGAGGTCTTCCAGGACGGCTCGGTGACCAGCCTCTTCGAGGGCGAAGCCTGATCCTGCCGGGGATCTCGTAACTGAAGATCCATTTGGGTACGGCCTCCCTCGCCGAGTAGACTGCCAAAGTTGCTCGGCGAGGGAGGCCGTACTTTTCTGTACGGCGATCCGTTATCGACGCGCTCTTCGTAGCAGGCCGTTTCGTGGCCGGGTGACCACCTTTCTCTGGTTTTACCCCAGTTCTACGAGGAGTTGAGAGCGCATGTCCGAGGTCAAGCTCGCCAGCGAGGTCCGTACCGAGTTCGGCAAGGGCGCTGCCCGCCGCATCCGCCGCGAGAGCAAGGTTCCGGCCGTCGTCTACGGTCACGGTGGCGAGACCATCCACATCACGCTGCCGGGCCACGAGCTGCTGCTCGCCCTGCGTACGCCGAACGTCCTGCTCTCCCTGGACATCGACGGCACGACCCAGCTGGCCATCCCGAAGGCCGTGCAGCGCGACCCGCTGAAGGGCTTCCTCGAGCACGTCGACCTGCTCCTCGTGAAGCTCGGCGAGAAGGTCACCGTCGAGCTCCCGATCGTCGCCGAGGGCGAGCTCGCCGCGGGCAGCAACCTGCTCGAGTACGTGCTGAACACGCTGGCCGTCGAGACCGAGGCCACGCACATCCCCGAGTCGGTCGTCATCTCGATCGCGGGCCTGGACGCCGGTGACGCCGTGCACGCCAAGGACATCAAGCTGCCGGCCGGCACCACGCTCGCCGTCGACGAGGACGCCATCGTGCTGCAGGTCCTGGCCGCGCAGGCCGAAGAGGCCGCCGCCGAGAGCGACGAGTCCGCGGAGGCCTGAGCCTTCGGCTTCTGAGCTGTTGTACGGGGTGGCAGGCACGGCCTGCCACCCCGTACCGCTGTATCCGGCGGTATCCGGCCGCAACGATGTCCCGTACGTACGCGCGTGAGGAATGTGCATGTCCGACGACAACGCTCCCTGGCTGATCGCCGGGCTCGGCAACCCCGGCCCCGAGTACGCGATGAACCGCCACAACGTCGGCTTCATGGTGGCCGATCTGCTGGCGCGCCGGATGGGTGCCAAGTTCAAGCGGGCGACGAAGGGGCAGGCCCAGGTCGTGGAGGGCCGGATCGGCCCTCCCGGACTCGCGAGCCGGCGCGTGATCCTCGCGAAGCCGATGTCGTACATGAACGTCTCCGGCGGTCCGGTGACGGCGCTGCGCGACTTCTACAAGGTGCCGACGGACCGGATCGTGGCCGTCCACGACGAGCTGGACATCGACTACGGGGTGCTGCGCCTGAAGCTGGGCGGCGGCGACAACGGGCACAACGGGCTGAAGTCGATGACCAAGGCGATGGGACCCGACTACCACCGGGTGCGGTTCGGGATCGGCCGGCCGCCGGGGCGGATGCAGGTCGCGGACTTCGTCCTCAAGGACTTCTCGTCGGCGGAGCGCAAGGAGCTGGACTACTTCGTGGACCGGGCGGCCGACGCGGTGGAGGCGCTCGTCATCGAGGGCCTGGAGCGCGCGCAGTCGTCGTACAACTCCTGAGAGCGTTCCGGGACGGCGCCGAGTGTTGACCGTACGCGTATGCATGGCCAAAGATCACGGCCATGGCTTCAGCGATGTCGGTGTCCCGGCGGGTGGCGGCGTTGGCCCTCGCCCTGCTCCTGGTGGTGGCGGGGTTCTGGGCGTCGTGGGGCGCGGCGCAGCACGTGGTGTTCCCCAAGGGGCGCCAGCACGGTGAGCTGGTGGTGGCGCGGTGCGCGGGCGGCTCGTGCAGCGGTCCGCTGGCCTCGGGCGGCGGCGCGGACGTGTCGATCCGGCGCTCGGTCGGTGTGAAGAAGGGCGCCCGCATCCCCGTCGTCGTCAAACCGGGCACGCGGCAGGCGGTGCGGTCGGGTACGGCGGGGTTCTTCGGTTCCTGGATGCCGCTGGGCGGTGCGCTGCTGCTGGCGTCCGTGGTGCTCGCGGGCGGAATGCTGAACCGGCGCCTGGCGTGGATCACGTCAGGCGCCGGTTTCCTGCTGCTGACGGCGGCGTTCGTCACCGTCAGCCTGGTATAGCTGTCAGCCGGTGTTGCGCAGGCCGGCGGCGACGCCGTTCACCGTGAGGAGCAGGGCCCGGCCGAGGGTCGGGTCGGGCTCCTGGCCGGCGGCGGCCGCGTCGCGCTGCCGCTTGAGCAGGGCGACCTGGAGGTAGGAGATCGGGTCGAGGTAGGCGTCGCGGATGTCGAAGGTCTGCTTCAACACCGGGTGCGCGTCCAGGAGTTCGGTCTCCCCGGTGATCCGCAGCACCTCGCGGACGGTCAGCTCGTGCTCGGCCTCGATGTCGGCGAAGATGTGCTTGAGCTCGTCGGGCACGAGGGTGTCGACGTAGTGCCGGGCGATCCGCAGGTCGGTCTTGGCGAGCGTCATCTCGACGTTGGAGATGAAGTTCTGGAAGAAGTGCCAGCGCTCGTGCATCTCGTCGAGCACGCTGTCCAGGCCCGTCTCGCGCAGCGCCTTCAGACCGCTGCCCACGCCGTACCAGCCGGGCACGATCTGCCGCGACTGCGTCCAGCCGAACACCCACGGGATGGCGCGCAGGCCGTCGAGCGAGGCGTCCGAGCCGGGGCGTCGGGAGGGCCGGGAGCCCAGGTGCAGGTCGGCGAGCTGGTCGACCGGGGTCGAGGCGAGGAAGTACGGCGACAGGTCCGGGTCCTGCACGAGCTTGCGGTACGCGTCGTGCGCGGCGTCCGAGACGACGTCCATGGCCGCGTCCCAGCGGGCGAGCGCCTCGTCGGACTGGCGCGGCGCGGTGTGCAGGGCGGAGGCCTGCAGGGTGGCCGCGACGGTCAGTTCCAGGTTCTCCCGGGCCAGCGAAGGCACCAGGTACTTGTCGCTGATGACCTCGCCCTGCTCGGTCACCTTGATCTCGCCCTCCAGGGTTCCCCAGGGCTGGGCGAGGATCGCGTCGTGCGAGGGGCCGCCGCCGCGGCCGACGGTGCCGCCGCGGCCGTGGAAGAGGCGCAGGCGCACGCCGTAGCGGTGGGCGACGTCGCGCAGCCGGCGCTGGGCGCGGTGGATCTCCCACTGCGAGGTGGTGATGCCGCCGAACTTCGAGGAGTCGGAGTAGCCGAGCATGACCTCCTGCACGTCCCCGTTGAGCGCGACGAGGCGCCGGTAGGACGGGTCGGAGAGCATGTCCTCCAGGATCGTGTCGGCGGCCTTGAGCTCGTCCGTCGTCTCCAGGAGCGGCACGATGCCGATCTTCGCCCAGCCGGCGTGCAGGTCGATGAGTCCGGCCTCGCGGGCGAGGACGGTCGCGGCCAGGACGTCGTCGGCGCCCTGGCACATCGAGATGATGTACGACTCGATGACCTCGGGCCCGAACACGTCGAGGGCCTTCTTCACCGTGTGGAACACACCGAGGGTCTTCTCGCCGGCCGCGTCGAGCGGCGCCGGGGTCGGGGCGAGCGGGCGCCGCGACCTGAGCTCCTTGGCGAGCAGCTTGCCGCGGTAGTCGCGGGGCATGTCGGCGTAGCGCCAGGACTCCTCGCCGAGCCGGTCGAAGAGCTGGCCGAGGGCGTGGTGGTGGGCGTCCGCGTGCTCGCGTACGTCCATCGTGGCCAGCTGCAGGCCGAACGCGGAGAGCGTGCGGATCGTCCGGTTCATCCGGCCGTCGGCGAAGAGGCCGCCGCGGTGCTCGCGCAGCGAGGTCTGGATGAGGGTGAGGTCGCGCAGCAGTTCGGCGGTGCCGAGGTAGTCGCGGCCGTCGACGTGCGGGGTGTTCCTGGCGAGCCGCTCCTTGGTGTTCTCCAGCTTCTGCCGGATCGCGGTCGCCTTGAGCCGGTAGGGCTCCTCGGAGTTCAGCCGCTTGTAGCGGGGGCTGATCTCCGGCAGCCGCTCCAGGTCGCACTGGAGCGAGGTGAGCAGCTCCTCGGTGGCGCCGGTGTAGCGGATCGAGTTCGACAGGAAGCCGCGCAGCTCGTCGATCAGGTCGAGCGCGTCGTTGATGCCGTGCTCGTGCTGCAGGATCAGGACGTCCCAGGTCACCTGCGGGGTGACGTTCGGGTTGCCGTCGCGGTCGCCGCCGATCCAGGTGCCGAAGGTGAGCGGGCGGGTCTCGTCGGGGAGGGTGACGCCGACGCGCTCCAGCTCGGCGGTGAGGTCCTCCAGGACGTCGCCGACGGCTCCGGCGTGCAGCTCGTCGAGGTAGTAGATCGCGTTCCGCGATTCGTCGGTGACCTCGGGGCGCACCACGCGCAGCTCGTCCGTCTGCCACACCAGGTCGATGTTCTCGGCGAGACGGGTGTCGTAGCGGCGGCGGTCGGTCTCCAGGACCGGCGTCTCCAGGAGCGTGGCGATCCGGCGCAGCTTGTTCAGTACCGAGCGCCGGGCGGCCTCGGTCGGGTGGGCCGTGAAGACGGGGCGCACGTTGAGGTTCCGCACGGTCTCGCGCAGGTGGTCCGGGTCGGCGTCCTTGAGGCGGTCCGCGGTACGGGCGAGCAGACCGCCCTCGTCGGCGCGCTTGGCACGCAGCTCGCGGCCTCGGTGCACCTGCTCGGTCACGTTGGCGAGGTGGAAGTAGGTGGAGAAGGCGCGGACCAGCTTGGCCGCCGTCTCCAGTTCGGTTCCGCGCAGCAGCTCGGCGGCGGCCTCGCCGTCCTCACGCGTCAGGCGGCGGACCTTCTCGACGAGTTCGAGGAGCTCGGGCCCCTCCTGTCGTACGAGGGTCTCGCCCAGCAGATCACCGAGACGGCGGATGTCGGCGCGCAGCTCGGCGCTGGTGCTCGTCGGGGCGGTCGATTCGTCGGCACTGCTCACAGGTGCGGCTCCTTGCAGTGGTGAAGCTCGTCTGGAGGGAGGAGTCCCCGGAACCGGGTAGTAGTCCCAGGTGGAGATTCAGAGCGGACCGCGCTGTCCGACCGTGTCCAAGGATATGTGCCCGCGCTCTCGGCACTCTCCGGGGCCTCGCGGCATCCGGATACGCGCCGCGATGCTTACGACCCCGTAAGTTACGGAACCGTAGGAATGACGAAGGCTCTCTTCCGCGGATCTCCGTTGATCTCCTGACCCATCACAGACCCTCTCAACCCTCGACGTACAGGGGACTCCCATGGCCACACGTTCCGATGTGATCGACGACGTCCCGGAGGGGGCGCCCGGACCCACCTCCGGCCCACCGGTGTCGGCGACGCTCGGCGGTGAGCGCAAGCGTTCCGTGGAGCAGCTCACGCTGCTCCTGTTCATCGTCGTACCGTTCCTGGCCGTGCTCGCGGCGGTGCCGCTGGCCTGGGGCTGGGGGGTCAGCTGGCTCGACCTCGGGCTGCTCGTCTTCTTCTACTACCTGGGCTGCCACGGCATCACGATCGGCTTCCACCGCTACTTCACGCACGGTTCCTTCAAGGCGAAGCGCCCGCTGCGCGTCGCGCTCGCCGTCGCCGGTTCGATGGCGGTCGAGGGACCGCTGGTGCGCTGGGTCGCGGACCACCGCAAGCACCACAAGTTCTCCGACGCGGAGGGTGACCCGCACTCGCCGTGGCGGTACGGGGAGACCGTGCCGGCCCTGATGAAGGGCCTGTGGTGGGCGCACATGGGCTGGATGTTCGACGAGGAGCAGACCTCGCAGGAGAAGTACGCGCCGGACCTGATCAAGGACCCGGCGATCCGCGCGGTCTCCCGCCAGTTCATCGCATGGACGATGCTGTCGCTGTTCCTGCCCGCGCTGATCGGCGGTCTGGTGACGATGTCGTGGTGGGGCGCGTTCACGGCGTTCTTCTGGGGCTCGCTCGTGCGGGTGGCGCTGCTGCACCACGTGACCTGGTCGATCAACTCGATCTGCCACGCGGTCGGCAAGCGCCCCTTCAAGTCCCGCGACCGCTCGGGCAACGTGTGGTGGCTGGCCGTGCTGTCCTGCGGCGAGTCCTGGCACAACCTGCACCACGCCGACCCCACGTCGGCGCGCCACGGGGTGCTGCGCGGCCAGGTCGACTCCTCGGCCCGCCTCATCCGCTGGTTCGAGCAGCTGGGCTGGGCGCATGACGTGCGCTGGCCGTCGAAGGAGCGGGTGGCCGCGCGACGCATGACTGAGATCCTGTGAACAATGCCCCGTCGTCCGCCCGCAGCGCGGGCGGGGGAATGTTCACAGGATCCGAGGCCGCCGACGCGGGGTGACCCCGGCACGGCATGATGGGACGCGTGGCGACCGACTCAAGCACCCCGAGCAATGCGAGCAGCGACAGGCCCGACAAGCCGCGGCGTGCGCGCCGTACGCGGATGACGGGGGCCGAGCGCCGCCAGCAACTGCTGGAGATCGGTCGCACGCTCTTCGCCGCCAAGGGTTTCGAGGGCACGTCGGTGGAGGAGATCGCGGCGAGGGCCGGGGTCTCCAAGCCGGTGGTGTACGAGCACTTCGGCGGCAAGGAGGGCCTGTACGCGGTCGTCGTGGACCGGGAGATGCGCCAGCTCCTGGACATGGTGACCGGTTCGCTGACGGCCGGCCATCCGCGCGAGCTGTGCGAGCAGGCCGCGTTCGCGCTCCTCGACTACATCGAGGAGTACACGGACGGTTTCCGCATCCTCGTCCGTGACTCCCCCATCCCGCAGTCGACGGGTTCCTTCGCGTCGCTGATCTCCGACATCGCCACGCAGGTCGAGGACATCCTGGGCCGTGAGTTCAAGGCCCGCGGCTTCGACTCCAAGCTCGCCCCGCTGTACGCGCAGGCGCTGGTCGGCATGGTCGCGCTGACGGGCCAGTGGTGGCTGGACGCCCGCAAGCCCAAGAAGGCGGAGGTCGCCGCCCATCTGGTGAATCTGGCGTGGCACGGCCTGGACGGCCTGGAGCCGAAGCCGCGCCTGATAGGTCACCGGAAGAGTTAGCCCGGGCCTGCGCCCGAGAGCGTGCGGCTTCGCCGCTGCCCTGTGAGATGACGCACGAAGTGCGCATCTCACAGGCGCGGGGAACCGCGCGACCAGCCACGACGAGAGCGGCACCCGCCCGACGTCGGGAGAACCTGCGGCGCAGGCGCGTCGCCAGGCTCCCTCAGCGACAGACCCGCACCGAGCGCCACCACGGAATGTTCGGCGCGACCCCGGCGAACAGCACGGTGACCAGTGGCGCGACGGCCCCGGGGACGAGACGCAGGGCCACCGGCGACGGCACGGTCAGCGCGGAGCCCAGCTGCACCGTGCGCACCATCACGATCCGGTCGGCGATCCGCCCGGCGGGCAGATGCCGGATCCAGTACAGCTCCACGAAGGTGAGCGCCCCGAAGAGCGCCACGGAGCGCGAAGCCTTCGCGGTACGGGGCACTGGCTGGGGCATGCCGCAAGAATTCCGCTCGCCCCGCACGGCGGGCCGGCAATAGTCTGCCGTCTTATGCCGACCGTCCGCCATGACCCTTCGGGCACGTCCCGGGTGCCGCTGGCCCACGGGCAGCGGATCGACTGGCACCTGCACGACGACCACCAGCTCTACTTTCCGCACCGGGGCGTGCTGCGCGTACGGACCGCGCACGGCGACTGGATGGTGCCGCCGCACCGGGCGGTGTGGCTGCCGGCGCGGGTGCCGCACGGGCACGAGGCGCTCGGCCCGACGGAGCTGCGGGCGGTGGCCTTCGACGAGGAACAGAACCCGCTCGGCCTGGACCGCCCCGCCGTCCTGTCGGTGACGCCGCTGCTGCGCGAGGTCGTCGCCGCGCTGACCGACGACGGCGGACTGGCCCCGGGCCCGCGCCGGAACCTGAAGGCGGTCGCCCTGGACCAGTTGGAGCGGGTGGAGACGCTCCGGGCCCACCTGCCCACCCCGGACGACCCGCGCCTCGCGGACATCGCCCGGATCCTGCACGGGGAACCCGGCGACCCGCGCTCCCTGGCCGAACTGGGCGGGGCGATCGGCGCCTCGGAGCGCACGCTCAGCCGGCTGTTCCGGTCCCGTACGGGGATGACGTTCCCGCAGTGGCGGACCCAGCTGCGGCTGCACCACGCGCTGGCCCGGCTCGCCGCGGGCGCACCGGTCACGCGGGTCGCGGCGGAGTGCGGGTACAGCTCCCCCAGCGCGTTCATCCACGCGTTCCGCGCCGCGTTCGGCACGACGCCGGGGGCCTACGCGTCCGAGGGCTCCAGGAATTCGAGCCGGTTGCCGACGGGGTCGGCACAGTAGAACCGCCGGTGCCCGGGGAGCAGTTCGTCCCAGATGACCGTGGCGCCACGCTCCGCGAGCCGTCGCGCGCAGGCCTCGATGTCCCGTACCCGCAGCCCGGGATGGGCCTTGCGCGCGGGCCGGAAAGGGCCCTCGGTCCCGAGGTGCAGCCGGGCGTTCCCGGCCTCGAACCAGCAGCCTCCGCGCGCCGCGAGCGCGCGCGGCTTGGGCGTCTCGGTCATGCCGAGGACGTCGACGTAGAAGGCGCGCAGGAGCGCCTCGCTGCCCACGGGCGCCGCGAGTTGGACGTGGTCCAGTGCCTCGATCACGTCGGCTTGACCGCCACCACGAAGATCCGGCGGAACGGCAGCACCGTGCCGTGCGGTGTCGCCGGGTAGGCCTCGCGCAGCAGGTCGCGGTAGTCGGTGACGAACGCGTCGCGCGCCTCGGGGTCGTCGGCGAGGGCGGTGAGCACGGGTCGCAGGCCGGTCCCCTTGACCCAGTCCAGGACCGGGTCGGCGCCGGTCAGCAGATGCGCGTACGTCGTCTCCCACGCGTCGACCGCGCAGCCGAGGTCCGCGAGCCGTTCCAGGTAGGCGGGGGGCGTGAGCACCGCGTCGGCGTGCCGCAGGACTCCCGCGAGCCGGTCCCGCCAGGGTGCGGACTCGGCGAGTTCGCGCATCAGGGCGTGGCTGGGCGCCGCGAAGTTGCCGGGCACCTGGAAGGCGAAGGTGCCGCCGGGCGCGAGCCCGTGGAGCAGACGGGGGAAGGCGTCGGCGTGGCCCGGGACCCACTGCAACGTCGCGTTCGATGCGATCAGGTCGTACGTCTCGGTGGGCGTCCAGTGCGCCACGTCGGCGTGGGCGAAGTCGAGGTGCCCGCCGCCGGCCGTGGGTCCTGCGTACGGTTCGGTCCTGGCCAGCATCTCGGGTGAGTTGTCGTAGCCGGTGATGTGCGCGGTGGGCCAGCGGTCGGCGAGCAGTGTCGTGACGTTGCCGGGGCCGCAGCCCAGGTCGGCGATGCGGGCCGGTTCGCGGGGCAGGGCCGGGACGCGGGCGAGCAGGTCGGCGTAGGGGCGGCCGCGGTGGTCGGCGTGGCGCAGGTACTGCTGGGGGTCCCAGGTGGGAGAGGTGCTCGTCATGTCTCCAGCGTCCCGAATCCGATCTCTCGATGTCAAGAGACTCGACGTCAAGAGACTTCATGTCGACACACCCTCTACACTGATCGGCATGGAGGACGAGGTCGACCGTCTGGTCGCAGCGTGGCGCCGAGAGCGCCCCGACCTCGACGTGGAGCCCCTTGAGGTGCTCAGTCGGGTCAGCAGACTCGCGCGCCATCTCGACCGCGCCCGCCGCCTCGCGTTCTCCGAGCACCAGCTGGAGCCGTGGGAGTTCGACGTCCTGACGTCGCTGCGGCGCGCCGGGGAGCCGTATCAGCTCTCCCCCGGGCAGTTGCTCACCCAGACCCTGGTGACGTCCGGCACGATGACCAATCGCATCGACCGGCTCACCAAGAAGGGCCTCGTCGAACGCCTCCCGGACCCCAGCGACCGCCGTGGCGTCCTGGTCCGGCTCACGGAAGAGGGCCGCGACCGCGCGGACCAGGCCCTGGCCGGCCTCCTCGCGCAGGAACGGGCGATCCTGGCGGAACTCTCCCGCACCGACCGCTCCGAACTGGCCTCGCTGCTACGGCAGTTGACGGCACCGTTCGACAACATTCCCGGTTAGCGGGTTCGCCCCCGAAATGGCGCACGCAGTGCGCATTTCAGGGGCGCGCGACCAGCCCCCACCGGGCCCGCGACCGACCATGAGCCGGGACCCGGCAGGACTTCAGCTGGCGGCCTCAAGATCAACCGGCCCGACACCCGCCCGGCGCGCGAGCGCGACCGCGGCCAGCGTCGAGTGCACCCCCAGCTTCCCGAGCACATTCTGCATGTGCGTCCGCACCGTGTGCGGCGAGAGGAACAACCGCTCGGCCACGGCCTTGCGCCCGAGACCCGCGACCATGCACCGGAGCACCTCCCGCTCACGCGGGGTCAGGGACTCGACCAGCCGCTCCGACTCGGTCCGGTGCTTACGGGCCGCGGTCAGCTCCCGCAGTACACCCGTGAGCAGCGCCGGAGGCAGATGCGTCTCGTCCCGCAGCACACCTCGTATGACGGTCAGCAGCCGCGAGAGCGAGCAGTCCTTGGCGACCCAGCCGGAGGCCCCCGCCTGCAGCGCGAGCGCGGCGCGCCGCGGATCGTCCCGCTCGGCGAGCACCACCGTACGTACGGCGGGCTGGCCCGAACGGACGCCCGCGACCAGCGAGATGCCGTCGACGAGCCCTTCCTGCGCGGGACCGTCGGGCACGACGGTCGGCGGGCGCATGCCCTGCATGGACGCCGCGCCCAGGTCGGCGTCGACCAGCAGCACATCGAATCTGCGCCCCTCGGCGGCCGCCCGGTCCAAGGAACGCAGAGCGGCCGGGCCGCTGCCCGCGGCCGACACGTCGACGTCCGGCTCGGCCGCGAGCGCCGCGGCGAGGGACTCGGCGAAGATGCGATGGTCGTCGACGACCAGAACCCGGATACGAACCACTGATAACCCCCACTGGTCGGGAGACTGACCAACGCGGGTACGGCGCCCGGAGTACGGATCACCGCAGCCGCACGGCCGCCGCCGCGCCAAGACCGCTACCCCCACTCCGGGCGTCGTACCCGGCTGTCTCGCCCCCTGATCAACACCGGCCCCCACCGGTGTTGGTCCTCAGACTAGGGCTGCGGGCCCGGAGGGGAAGCCAATTCGCAGAACTGGTTACCCGTTGGCCGACAGACGACCACGGAGCGCGTTTAGGGTGAGTCACATGTTTCGCATTGAGACAGAAGTCGACAAAGAGCGCGGCCTTCTGCTCCAGTCACTGCTCCGGGAAACCAACGCGGCGGCCTCCCCCGCGCTGCGCGGTCTGCGCGGCACCGCGGCCGAACGCGAAACCCCGCTCCAGGTATGGGCGTTGGCGGACGACGGCACTCTCGCCGCGGGCCTGGACGCGCACACCTGGGCGACCTGGCTGCACGTGAACCTGCTCTGGGTCGCCGACCAGCACCGCGGCGCGGGCCTCGGCTCCCGGCTCCTCGCGGAGGCGGAGCGCATCGCCGTCCACGACCGCGACTGCGTCAACTCCCGCGTGGAGACCTGGGACTTCCAGGCCCCCGGCTTCTACCGGCAGCACGGCTACGACGTGGTCGCGGTGGTGCCGGACTACCCACCGGGGGTCAAAGAATTCACGCTGACGAAGCGGCTGGGCTGAGACAAACAGGTTCAGGCCACCCGGCGGGCGCCCGGCGAAGGCACCGCGGGGAACACGCGCGGCGCCGTGTGTCCGGCCTCGTCGAAGGCGGTCAGGACCGACTTGGTGACGGCGTCCGCGTCGGCGGTCTCCACCAGCACGACCGCCGAGCCGCCGAAGCCGCCGCCCGTCATCCGGGCGCCCAGCGCGCCGGCGGCGTTCGCCGTGGCGACGACCAGGTCCAGTTCCTGGCAGGAGATGCGCAGGTCGTCGCGGAGCGAGGTGTGGCCTTCGGTGAGGACGGGCCCGATGGCGCGTACGTCACCGGCGTCGAGGAGGTCGATGACCTGCTCCACGCGGTGGTCGTCGGAGACGACGTGCCGGACGTAGCGCACGACCTTCTCGTCCGCGCCGACCCGCTGCAACTCGCCGAGTGAGTCGGCGAGTTCGGCGTAGGCGACATCCCGCAGGTGCGATACGCCGAGGAGGCGCGCGCCCTCCTCGCAGCCGGCGCGGCGCTCCGCGTACGCCCCGTCGCCCAGCTCGTGCTTGACGCGGGTGTCGACGACGAGGAGCTGCAGGCCCTGCGCCGCCAGGTCGAAGGGGATCTGCCGGATCGACAGGTCGCGGCAGTCCAGGTGCAGCGCGTGGCCCTCGGTGCCGCAGGCGGACGCCATCTGGTCCATGACGCCGCACGGGACGCCGACGAAGACGTTCTCGGCGCGCTGCGCGAGGACGGCCAGCTCCTGGCGGTTCAGGCCGAGTTCGAAGAGTTCGTTCAGCGCGTACGCGGTCACGACCTCCAGGGCCGCGGAGGACGACAGGCCCGCGCCCGTCGGCACGGTGGACGCGAGGTGGATGTCCGCGCCGGTGACCGGGTGGCCCGCGTCGCGCAGCGCCCACACCACACCGGCCGGGTAGGCGGCCCAGCCGCCCTGCCCGTACTTGGACAGCGGGGTGAGGTCGTCGACGCGCAGTTCGGCGACGGGGGCGTCGATGTCGGCGGAGTGCAGACGCAGCACGCCGTCCGTCCGCGCGGCCACCGCGGCGACCGCGGTGTGCGGCAGCGCGAGCGGCATGACGAAGCCCTCGTTGAAGTCGGTGTACTCGCCGATGAGGTTGACGCGGCCGGGAGCCGCCCACACCCCCGCGGGCTCGTACCCGTACAGATCACTGAACTGCGCGGCGACAGACATGAATTGGCTACCTACCCCTGTTACGAATGACGACTGCCCTACGACGTACTACTGCCGGCGCGCCTGGGCGAACTCCCAGGCGTCGGCGACGATTCCCGCGAGGTCCGCGCGGGACGGGTTCCAGCCGAGGCGCTCGCGCGCGGTGGCGGCGGAGGCCACGAGGACCGCCGGGTCGCCGCCGCGGCGCGGGGCGACGACCTCGGGGATCGGATGCCCGGTGACCTGGCGGACCGTCTCGATGACCTCGCGGACGGAGAAGCCGTTGCCGTTGCCGAGGTTGCAGATGAGGTGCTCGGACGGGCGGGCCGCGTCGACCGCGAGGAGGTGCGCCTCGGCCAGGTCCGCGACGTGGATGTAGTCGCGGACGCAGGTGCCGTCGGGCGTCGGGTAGTCGTCGCCGAAGACGGAGATGGCCTCGCGCCCGCCCTGGGCGACCTGGAGGACGAGCGGGATGAGGTGCGACTCGGGGTCGTGGCGCTCACCACAACTTCCATATGCACCAGCCACGTTGAAGTAGCGGAGCGATACGGCGGCCAGACCGTGCGCGGTCGCCTCACCCGTGATCATGTGGTCGACGGCGAGCTTCGAGGCGCCGTACGGAGACGTGGGCGCGGTCGGGTCCGTCTCGGTGATCGGGGTGCTGACCGGCTCGCCGTACGTCGCCGCGGTGGAGGAGAAGACGAGCTTCCTGACGTCCGCGGAGCGCATCGCGGCCAGCAGGGCCATCGTCCCGCCGACGTTGTTGTCCCAGTACTTCTCCGGCTTCACGACGCTCTCGCCGACCTGCGAGAACGCGGCGAAGTGCAGGACCGCGTCGTAGGAGGAGTCGAGCCACTTGCCGGCGTCGCGGATGTCACCCTCGACGAAGGCCGCGCCCGCGGGCACGCCCTCGCGGAAGCCGGTGGAGAGGTTGTCGAGGACCGTGACGTCGTGGCCCGCCTCGATCAGGTGCTGCGCGACGACACTGCCGACATATCCCGCACCACCCGTGACCATGTATTTCTTAGGAACGCCCTTGCCCATTACTTGCTCGCTACCTCTCGCAGTCGCTCGGCCGCGGTCTCCGGCGGCACGTCGTTGATGAACACGCTCATGCCGGATTCGGAACCCGCGAGGAACTTCAGCTTGCCGGAAGTGCGGCGGATGGTGAAAAGCTCGAGGTGGAGCGCGAAGTCGTCGCGGTTGACGCCCTCGAACTCCTCCAGCGTGCCGAAGGGAGCCTGGTGCCACGCCGAGATGTACGGCGTCGGCGGCTCGCCCTCACCGAAGATCCGGTCGAAGCGCCTCAAGAGTTCCAGATAAATCTTGGGGAACTCTGTGCGCGCCGCGTCGTCGAGCCCGAGCAGGTCCGGGACCTGCCGCTTCGGGTACAGGTGAACCTCGTAGGGCCAGTGCGCCGCGTACGGCACGAAGGCCACCCAGTGCTCGCCTTCGAGGACGATCCGCGACCCGGCGCCGGTCTCGCCGAGCTCCTTCTCCACCACGTCGGCGAAGAGGTTCCGTCCGCCGGTCTGCTCCTTGTGCTGCGCGAGCGAGCGCAGCATCAGGGCCGTGCGCGGGGTGGTGAAGGGGTAGCCGTAGATCTGCCCGTGCGGGTGGCCGAGGGTGACGCCGATCTCGGCGCCCCGGTTCTCGAAGCAGAAGACCTGCTCGACGGAGTCCAGGTGCGAGAGCTCGGCGGTCCGGTCGGTCCAGGCCTCCAGGACCAGGCCGGCCTGCTCCTCGCTCAGGTCCGCGAAGGACTTGTCGTGGTCGGAGGTGAAGCAGACCACCTCGCAGCGGCCGGAGTCACCGGCGAGCGAGGGGAAGCGGTTCTCGAAGACGGCCACGTCGTACGAGGAGTCGGGGATCTCGCTGAGGCGCTCCCCCTCGGACGGGCAGAGCGGGCACTCGTCGGCCGGCGGGTGGTAGATGCGCCCCTGCCGGTGCGAGGCGATCGCGACCGCGTCCCCGAGCAGTGGGTCGCGGCGGACCTCCGAGGTGGTGACGGTGCGGTCGAGGGGACGGCGGTCGGCCGCCTCCCGGACGACGTCGTCGCGCGAGTCGTAGTAAATGAGCTCACGACCGTCGGCGAGCCGGGTCGACGTCTTCTTCACGTCCGATTGCTCCTCATCACACCAACCAAACAGAACCAAACACAACAAAGCATAAGTCAACAGGACCGTCAAGGGAACAGGCGGGACCGAGCGGACCGGGTCCGAAACGGGCTGTGTGCTTTCTGTGCAACAAAGAGGGTATCCGGGGAGCCGGAACGAGCCCTCGATCACAATCCAACAAAGAACATCACGCTAACTGTTCACTTATTGAAGACGGAGGCGTAGGTTCCGGTCTGATTCAGTTCGCGCAACGAAGCGAGTTCCCCCATGCAGTCCCCCACACTGTCTGCCACGACAACCCTGGCCGAAGGGCTACGGCTGCCCACCAACGGCCTCGACTACGCGATCCTCGCGATCTACTTCGTCGTCGTCCTCGGCATCGGCTTCGCGGCCCGCCGCTCGGTGAAGACGAGCCTCGACTTCTTCCTCTCCGGGCGCTCCCTGCCCGCCTGGGTCACGGGTCTCGCGTTCGTCGCCGCCAACCTGGGCGCCACCGAGATCCTCGGTATGGCCGCCACCGGCGCGCAGTACGGCGTCGCGGTCGTCCACTGGTACTGGATCGGCGCCATCCCGGCCATGGTCTTCCTCGGCCTGGTCATGATGCCGTTCTACTACCGCTCGAAGGTGCGCTCGGTCCCCGAGTTCCTGCTCCAGCGGTTCGACAAGTCCGCACACCTGCTCAGCTCGATCCTGTTCGCCTTCGCGGCGATTCTGATCGCGGGCGTCAACCTGTACGCCCTGTCGATCGTCGTCGAGGCCCTGCTCGGCTGGCCGCAGTGGGTGGCCATCGTGGTCGCGGGCGCCTTCGTCCTCGCCTACATCACCATCGGCGGCCTCTCCTCCGCGATCTACAACGAAGTCCTTCAGTTCTTCGTGATCCTGGCGGCCCTGATCCCCATCTGCATCATCGGCCTCAAGCGGGTCGGCGGCTGGGGCGGCATGAGCGACTCCCTGAAGGCCCAGCACGGCGACAACTTCATGTCGGCCTGGGGCGGCACCGGCATCGGTGACGCCAACCCGCTCGGCGCGAACTGGCTCACGATCATCCTCGGCCTCGGCTTCGTCCTCTCCTTCGGCTACTGGACGACGAACTTCGCCGAGGTGCAGCGCGCCCTGTCGGCCAAGAACCTCTCCGCGGCCCAGCGCACCCCGCTGATCGCCGCGTTCCCGAAGATCTTCATCGTCTTCCTGGTGATGATCCCGGGCATGGTGGCCGCGGTGCTCGTCCCGAAGATCGGCGGCGCCGGCTCGGACCTCACCTACAACGACGCGATCCCGTACCTGATGCAGGAGCTGCTCCCGAACGGTGTCCTCGGCATCGCGGTGACCGGCCTCCTCGCCGCCTTCATGGCCGGCATGGCCGCGAACGTCTCGTCCTTCAACACCGTCTTCACGTACGACATCTGGGCCAAGTACGTGAAGACCGACAAGCCCGATGGCTACTACCTGAAGTTCGGCCGCGCGATCACGGCGATCGGCGTCGTCCTCTCCATCGGTACGGCGTTCATCGCGTCGTCGTTCTCGAACATCATGGGTTACCTCCAGACCCTGTTCTCCTTCTTCAACGTCCCGATGTTCGTCGTCTTCATCATCGGCATGTTCTGGAAGCGCGCGTCCATGAAGTCGGGCGTCTGGGGTCTGCTCGCCGGCACCTCGGCCGCGATGATCAACTACTTCTACATCTACAAGCAGGGTGTCATCGACATCCCGACCGACCAGGGCGCCAACTTCGTCTCCGCGATCGTCGGCTTCGTCGCGGGCGCGGTCGTCATGGTGGTCGTCACCCTCTTCACGGCTCCCAAGCCGGAGGCGGAGCTGGCAGGGTTGGTCTACGGCACGACGGCCCCGGGCCTGGAGGAGCCGCCCGCCGAGGGCGACGACGCCTGGTACCGCCGTCCGGCGCTGCTCGGCTGGGGCGCCATCGTCGTGGCCGCGCTCTGCTACCTCCCCTACTCCCTCTGATCGGAGGCTCGACCCACCATGTCCGAACTCCAGAACGAAGTCTCCGAGTTGGAGCGCAAGTCGGCGACGGCGGCACGCCTCTTCGACATCCGTCGCATCATCGGCGGCCTGTTCGTCCTCTACGGCGTCATCGTCACGATCGCCGGCATCACGGCCTCCGACGCCGACCTCAAAAAGGCCGAGGACATCAACATCAACCTGTGGACGGGCCTCGGCATGCTCGCCCTGGGCCTCTTCTTCCTGATCTGGCTGAAGCTCCGCCCCACGGCGCCGCCCACGCCGGACGAGTCGGAGTAGCGCCCCTTTTCCTACGGGCCTGCGCGGGGCCGGAGTTCATCGCTCGAGGGCGAGGGGCTCCGGCCCCTTCGCTATGCCGCGCCCAGGTCGCACCACACATATTTGCCTCGGTCGTCGATGCCCGTAGCTCCGCCGCTCACCAGCGGATACCACCCCCAGCCATCGGCGCAGGCCCGCACCAGGTCGAGGCCCCGGCCCCGCTCCGCGTAGGCGGGAGTGAAGAGGGGTGGGGCGGGCGGCTTCGGGTCCGCGTCCCATACGCCGATCCGCAGCACCCCGTCCTTGAAGTGAAGACGCAGCCCGGCCGGGCCCTTGGTGTGGCGAACGGCGTTGGTCGCCAGCTCCGTCGCCAACAGCTCGGCCATTTCGGCCAGTTGAGGGGGCCCGTGCAGCGTGAGGATCAGGCGCAGGGTGCGGCGGCAGACCGTGACGGCTCGGGCGTCGTTCGGGAAGTACACGGTGTACTCCCAGGGCTCGGGTCCGGATTCGGGCATGCGTGTACTCCGTTGGTCAGTACGGAAGTTGGAGCCGGGCCGGTGGCATTGTCACGGCCGTCGGGGCGTGACGGGGTGGTGCGCTTCCGGCGCGATGATTGCGTTACGTAGCGATTACGTCGCTGACGGTACGCCTGAAAATTAAGGCGTTGCAAGCTTGTCGCGTAATCTGGCACCCGAATGAGGCAGCCGAGAGGGCGAGTTGGCACATGGCGACACGGCGCAACCCCACTGCACGCCAGATCCGCTTGGGTACTGAGCTGCGTAGACTCCGCGAGGCCGCGGGCCTCAAGGCGCGGGAAGCCGCGACTCTGCTAGGTGCCGACTCCGTCCAGATGAGTCAGATCGAGTCCGGGGCCTCAGGCGTCAGCGAAGAGCGGGTGCGTCGAATGGCAGCCAACTACGCCTGCGGCGACCCCGCATTGATCGACGCCCTCGTGTCATTGGCGACCGACCGGACGCGCGGGTGGTGGGAGGAGTACTTGGGAATCCTCCCACCGGCGTTCCTTGATCTGACCGAACTCGATCACCACGCCACGTTCCGGCGTGACGTGGAGTTCATCCACGTTCCCGGGCTTCTGCAGACCGAGGACTACGCCCGTGCCCTCTTCTCCTACATGGTCCCCGAGCTGCCGAAGAGCGAATTGGAACCCAGGGTCGAGCACCGTATGCGACGACGCACCATCCTCGATCGCGACAACCCGACCGCGTACGAAGCCGTGATCCACGAGGCCGCTCTGCGCATCCGCGTCAGCGGCCGGGAGGCTGCCCGCTCGCAACTTGCCCGCATCCTCGACGCGAGTACGGCGGAGCACGTGACGGTACGGGTCATCCCTTTCGACCTCGACAATTTCGCCGGGGCCAGCAGCGCCATGATGTACGCAGGTGGCGCGGTGCCCCGCCTGGACACCGTGCTCCGTGACGCACCGCACGGCAGCGCATTTCTTGACTCGGAAGCCCAACTGGCGCGGTTTCGAACGCTCTTTCATAAGGTGGGAGCGGCGGCACTCGACCCAAAACGGTCCCGTGACCTCATCCACCAGGTGATCCAAGAACTGTGAGGCACCCCATGGTCACCCCACTGCACTGGCAGAAATCGTCTTTCTCAGGCGGCGGCGACGGCAACAACTGCCTGGAACTGGCCGCTGCCAGCGGTGCCATCCGTCTCCGCGAGAGCGATGAACCCGGCGTCGAACTCGCCACCGGCACCGCCCCCTTGGCCAATCTCATCCGGGTCCTCAAGGCACAGCACCGCGATGGCTGACCTCAGCTGAAGGCCCGTAGGAGCCGCCGGAGGCCTGGTGCCCTGGTTCGGTCTCGTCGCGGGCGGTGCGGCCGGTGGGGGTTCAGGTCCGGCGCGTGCGCGCCGGTGGGGTGGCGTGGGTGGGTTTGATGTGTCTGCCGGCCGGTGGGCGCCTTCTTATGGGATTACGTGGCGGGTGCCCGGTGGGTGGTTGCTGTACCTCCGCATGTCTCGTCGCTGTCGCTCCGCCGTCTTGGGCTGGCTTTCGTGGGCTGGGGTGGTGGGTGGAAGGGGCGCGAGTCAGTCGTATGGCACTGCCCTTTCGGGCTCAGCCGCCGCAGTCGCCGGCGGGGCGAGTGCGGCTATGAGTGGGGTGGCCGTGGACAAGCGCAGCAAGAGCGAACGCGAGTGGGCGAGGGTGTCAGGGAGTCGGCGGAGTCCGGGCCAGGGCGTGGCGGATGCGGGTGATCATCTGGGCGGGGGAATGCATGACCTCGCCTGCGGTGAAGCGGAGGACGAGGCGTACCTGGGGGCACAGTTGGAGGTCGTTGAAGCGGGCGAGGTCGCGGCGGTGGGCCTCGCGGCTGCCGTGGTAGGCGTAACCCTCGATCTCGACCACGACCCCTTCACGGGTGAAGAGGAAGTCGGGCCGCACCCTTCGCCCCTCGGGGGTGGTCAATTCGGCCTGGCTTGTAGGACGTAGCCCCGCTTCGCGCATGCGCAGCCTGGCCAGGGTCTCGGCGGGGGAGGCGGCGTGGGGGTCGATGAGGCTCAGCCGCTGCAGGGCCTGGTGCCGCCCGTGTATACGAGGCTGGGCGGCCTCCGCCGCGACCCTGTCCAAGGTGGTGAGCGGGGCGCGCCGATAGGTGCGGATGCGCCGCCAGGTGAGGGCGGACTCGACGCCGATGACGGCCTCGTCCTGCCCGGCGCTGCGCAGCAGATCCCCCAGGGTCCGGTCCACCTTCGTGCACCGCAGCCCGCGCCGCACAGTGACGTCGGTCTCCGCCAGCGGCAGGCACCGTACGCCGGAACGCTTACGGCTGAGGTTGCGACGCAGCGCAGTGAACTCGGCGCTGGCATGTGGCAGTTCGACATCCCACAACCAGGCGGCGGCGGAGTGACTGACCACCAGATGCGGCGCGGCCCACTGCTCCGCCAACAGCCGCACTCGCACCCCTTCAAAAACCCCGGGCGCCAGCCAAGCCCCCTCACTGAGCCGCCGCCACCCGTCATCTTTCAGCCGCTGGTACAGGGAGCTCCGCTTCCACCCATGAGCCAGGGCCCAGGCACAGAGCAACACCCCTACAACAGCCAACTCCCGCAGCTCAACGCCCTTTTCACGCTTCAGCAACCGCTTTCCACACCCACTTTCCATCTCCCCACTCCCACCTGCCCGCACCCCGACCACCACCGGGACCAACGGTGCAGAAATCGCTTTCCCCGCCCCCGCCCCCGCCCACCCACAGAAACCAAACACCAGCATCCCGCGCCCCCCACCCCCAGAAGACCCCTGTGGATAACGGCCCCACCCGTCACTCCTCCTCCTGCTGCGCTTTTCGGCACCCACCGCACTGATAGCAGCACTCGCCCCGCCGGCGACTGCGGCGGCTGAGCCCGAAAGGGCAGTGCAATACGACTGACTCGCGTCCCTTCCACCCACCACCCCAGCCCACGAAAGCCAGCCCAAGACGGCGGAGCGACAGCGACGAGACATGCGGAGGTACAGCAACCACCCACCGGGCACCCGCCACGTAATCCCATAAGAAGGCGCCCACCGGCCGGCAGACACATCAAACCCACCCACGCCACCCCACCGGCGCGCACGCGCCGGACCTGAACCCCCACCGGCCGCACCGCCCGCGACGAACCCGAACCAGGGCAGCACTCCCCCGGCGGCCCCACAACGCACAAGTCCCACCCCGCCGAAGCGGGATGGGACTTGGGGTGGAGCGCCGGGCAGGCCTTGCACCTGCATTTCCCCGCAGGAAGCGGGGCGTCTTTCCTTGGACCACCGACGCACTGTCCGCCACCGCGTGTTGCGGTGACCAACGCATGATCGACTATAGCTCAGGAATCCGGATCCGCGGAATCCGCGGCCGAGCCCACAGGGCCCGCGCGATCCAGCAATCCGGTGCGCGCGGCCAGCGCGGCCGCTTCCAGGCGGGATCCCACGCCGAGTTTCATCAGCACGCGCTGGACGTGCGTGCGGGCCGTTGAGGGGGCGATGCCCATGCCGGCCGCGATCAGGCGCGTGTCCTCGCCGTCCGCGACCCGGACCAGGACCTCGACCTCACGCGGCGTCAGCATCTGGAGGAGGCGCTGGCCTTCGTCGTCCGGCTGGGCCGCGGGGTTGAGGAGTTCGCTGAACGCGCCCTGCAGCAGCGCCGGGGCGACCGCCGCCTCTCCAGCCCTGGCCTTCATCAGGGCGCGCTCGACGCCCTCTATGCGCTCGTCATGACGTACGTAACCGGCGGCGCCGGCCGCGAAGGCCGCAGCGATGCCACGGGGGGACGGGACCGGGCCGAGGACCACGACCGCCACCTGGGGGCGCTCCCGTTTGATACGGAGAACCGGGTCGAAGGTGCCCGGTTCGGCCGGGGTGGCCGTGCCGATGAGGCAGACCTCCGGAGCACGGGAGATGACCAGTTCGGCGGCGCCCGCGGCGGGCGCGGCCGCGGCGAGCACCCGGTGCCCGCGCAGTTTCAGTGCCGAGGCGAGCGCCTCGGCGAGCAATCGGTGGTCGTCGACCACCATGAGCCGAACACCCATTGAGAGCCAACCCCCCAGTTCGCCCCGAGAGCGTCTATGGACCTCCGGGACCCCCACGGACAGGCGAGCCCCCCGACTCCCGGTCCTCTTTCATCCCCGGAAGCTACACGCTTGTTCGACGTTGCGCGCCCCCTACTGATGAGAAGCGGCCCGCAATGCTGAAATCCCCTCCTTTCAGGGGTGATTGCCGGTAGAGGGGGGCGCATATGCCGACGGCTCCGCCCCCCGTCATCGGGGTGCGGAGCCGTCAATTACTTAAGGAAAAGGCTTACTTGGCCGTGAAGCCGATGGCCGCGTACTCCTTGTCGTCCGCGGAATACGGTTCGCTGATCAAGTCCTTGCCCAGGAACAGGCGGCCGTTGGAGTACAGCATCTCGGACGACTTGGGCACCATGTGGCTCAGCGCGTCCCGTACCGTCTGCGTCGCGGGCGTCTCGAGCAGCACCGTCTGCTTGCCGGCCTTGGGGTCGATGGTGACGACCTGGGCGCCCTTGTCGTACGGGCCGTCCTTGTACGCCAGCACGTTGCCGCCGTCCATGCGCAGCGGGAAGATCTCGTAGTCCGCGCCGCTGTCGAAGCGGTCGCCGGTGATCTTGCCGTCGGCCAGGGCGAACGACACGACCTCGTTGACCTGGTCGGTGCCGCTGCCGTCGTGCTGCTTGGACGGCAGGTAGAGGCGGTCGTTGCCGACGACGACGCCCTTGCAGCCGTGCACCTCGCCGACCTCGCAGTCGACGTCGTACTTCTCCGGGTCGATGGTGATCTTGGCGCGCAGCTTGTTGCCGCTGTCGTCGAGCGAGAACGCGTCGGTGTACTTGACCTCTTCGCCGAGCGCGACACCGAAGGTGACCGGCTTGGTGGAGAACACCGAGAGCAGGTTGACGCTGCCGGGCGTGCCGGGAACCTTGTACGTCGACTTCGGCTTGCCCGAGGCCGGGTCGAGGACCTGGACCTCGTACGTCTCCGCGTCGAAGTCACCGCACTTGCGGACCGCGACGAGCTGCTCGCCGCCGCGGTAGCCGACGTCCTCGCAGCTGCCCTGCTGCGGCTTCCACAGCGACTTGCCGGAGGTGACGTCGAAGGCCGCTCCGCCGTCGTAGCCGCCGCCGACCGCCAGCGTGGAGCCGCTGATGGACAGCTCCTTGAACGCGATCTTCTGGCCGCTGACCTCGACGCTGTCCGACCACACCTTCTTACCGGTGTTGACGTCGAACACCGTGATGTCGGTGCACTTGAAGTAGTCCTTGTCCTTCTTGCGCTTGCCGTCCTCGGAGAGCACGGCGGCCAGGCCGGCCTCGGTCACCTCGGGCGAGGCGCCGCAGGTCTGCCCGGACAGCGGCAGGGTCCACTTCTTGGTGCCGGAGTCCGGCTCGTAGCCGACGACCTGGTCGAGGTCCGCCTTGGCGTACGTCGAGTCGGTCAGCCAGGAACCCGCCACGCTCCACACGGCGTCCTTGGCCACCTTGGGGGCGGGCAGCTGGAAGGCGATGCTCGCGGCGGTGCTGGCCGGGACCTTCTCCTGGCCGGCGCCGAAGCCGTCCTTGCCGTTGTCGCCGCCCTTGTCGCCGTCGGCGGAGTTCTTCTGGTCGTCCTTGCTGTCGTCGGAGGAGGTCGCGTAGAGGATTCCGCCGCCGACGATCAGCGCGATCACGACGACGGCCGCGGTGATGATCCACACGATCGGCGAGGGCTTCTTGCCTCCGCCGCCACCGCCACCGGGGCCGGCCATCGGCGTGGTGGGCGGCTGCGGGTAGCCGTACTGCTGCTGCCCGTACTGCGGCTGACCATAGGGCTGCTGGCTGAACTGCGGCTGTCCGTACGGCTGTTGGCCGTAGGCGGGGGTGGGCGGCTGCGGGGCCTGCGGCTGCTGCTGGCCCGGGTAGCCGTAGCCCGGCGCGCCCTGGGGCGGCGGGGGCGGGGTCTGCGGGTAGCCGTAGCCCGGCGCGTCCTGCGGCGGCGGGGGCGGGGCGCCGAAGCCGCCGGGCGGGGGCGGCGTGGGCGCGCCGAAACCGCCGGCGGGCGGCGGCCCGGCCGGGGCGGCGGGGGGCTCGGGGGACTCGGGCTGCTTGCGGAACGGGTCCTGCGGGGGTTCGTTCGGCGGGGGCGGGGGCGGCTGCGTCATGACGTGGGTACCTCGGGGTGCCTGAAGACGGGGACGGAAGGTTACGGGTGGGGCGCGCGGTGTGTGACGTCAGTCGCCGTACGCCAGCATCAGCTTCTGCTGGCCCTTGGCACTGCCGGACAGGTTGGTGACGGAGATGTAGAAGCGTCCGTCGGCCCAGTCGACGGCCTTCGAGTAGAAGCCGCTCTCGATCTCGGCCGTGCCCGCCGGGTTCTGCAGCAGCGTCTTCGGCGTGTGGGAGCCGGAGACCGGGATGGACACCACGCGTCCCGCTGAGCCGCCGTACGACGCCTCCATGTACGCGACGACGGAGCCGTTCTCGACCTTCAGCGGCAGCAGCGACTGGTCCTCGGGCGACTTGGCCCGCCAGCGCTCCTTGCCGCTGGTGAGGCTGATCGCGACGACCTCGTTCTCGCCGCCCGTCTTGCCCTTGGTCGGCATGTAGAGGGTGGAGGAGTCCGCGGTCACACCCTGGCAGCCGTCCAGGTTGCGGGAGAGGAAGGAGAAGGTCGACCCGCAGCCCGTGTCGAGGCCGTCGACGCTGACCTCGGCCTGCAAGGAACTGCTGTTGTTCTTGAAGGAGGCGATGTTGTACTTCTTGTCGTCCTCGTTGGTGCTGTACACGACCAGCGGGCTGACGGAGTACACGTTCCCGATCGACCAGTCCTTGGGGAACTTCTTGGTCCACAGGACCTTGCCGGTCTCCGGGTTCAGCTGGCGCAGCTCCTCGTGCGAGTTGTTCCCGCCCGCGCCGCAGGACGCCACCGAGAGCAGCTTGTCCTTGGTGCCGGTGTAGGCCTTGGGGAAGCAGTCGGTGCCGTACTGCTCGACGACGAACTTCTTCTTCGTGCCGGTCTTGGCGTCGAGCGCGAGGCCGGACATCTGGCGGCCGACCATCAGGGTGTCGCCGCCGACGTAGGTCAGCGAGATGCTGGAGCCGGTCCCGTCGAAGAAGTTGTCCTCGTCCTCCCGCTCGGGGATCTTCGCCGTCCAGCCCTTGGCGCCGGTGGCCAGGTCGATCTCCTGGACCTGGTTGCACTTGGCGCGCGAGCTGGTGCCGCTCATGTACGCGACGATGATCTTGCCTGCGTCGGACGGGGTCTTCGTGACGGAGCAGATCTTCTGCGGCAGCTCGACCGCCGGCCAACTGACCTTGCCGTCGGCGACGTTGTACCCCAGGACCTCCTTGAACGCGGCCTTGGCCGCGACCTTGTCGGTGATCCACATGCCGGGGGCGGTGGCACCGTCGCTGCCCACCTTGGGGGCCGTCTTGTACCAGAGGACCTTCGCCTCGCCGCTCTGGCGGCCCGCGTTGAGGTCCTCCTCGCCGCCGTGCCCGTCGCCCTGGCCGTCGCCCGGGTCGACGGGGGCGGACACGGACGCCTTGGGGTCCTTGTTCTTGTCGGCGGTGTCCTTCTTGTCGTCCCCGTCGTCGCCGCCGACCACGGCGTACACGACGCCGCCCGCGACGACCAGCAGGGCGACGGCCGCGGCCGCGATCACCCAGGCCTTCTTGGAGACGCCGCCACCGCCCGGCGGGGCCGGCTGCTGCTGCTGCGGGTAGCCGTACTGCGGCTGCTGCTGCCCGTAGGGGCCGGGCTGCTGGGCGTACGGGCCCTGCTGCTGGGGATAGCCGTACGGTCCCGGCTGCTGCTGCGGCTGACCGTACGGGCCCGGCTGCTGCGGCGGCTGACCGTAGGGACCCGGCTGCTGCTGGTACGGGCCGGGCTGCTGCTGGGGATATCCGTAACCGGGCTGCGGCGCCGGCGGCGTCTGGGCCGGAGGCGTCTGCGGCGGAGCGGCCGGCGGAGGCGGCGTCGGGGCCGGCTGCTGCGGGCTCGGCGACGCCTGCGGATCCTGTGGTGCTCCGAAGCCGCCGGACGGCGGCTGGTTGGGCGGCTGAGTCATCAGCGCTCCCCCCTGTTCAGTGCTGATGTACCGGCACGCCTGGGTGTTTTCCGGACGTTCTCAGGTCGGTCACGGGATGCGCTCAGGCCGCTCCCAGCCGCCCTTTCTATCACTCTGGACACGCACGCAGAGGGCCGGTCCGCCCCCTGTTCCCAAGGGTGGACCGGCCCGTGATGCGTCCGTTACGCGTCTACACGCCGCCTTCACGCATCGTCGGCGAGTTCCAGCCAGCGCATTTCCAAGTCCTCGCGCTCGGCGACGAGTTCCCTCAGCCCGGCGTCCAGCTCGGCCACCTTCGCGAAGTTCGTGGCGTTGTCGGCGATCTGCGCGTGCAGTCTGGACTCCTTGTCGGAGACCTTGTCCAACTGCCGCTCGATCTTCTGCAGTTCCTTCTTCGCGGCGCGGGCGTCGGCGGCCGACGGCCCGGACTTCGCGGCGGCGGGGGCCGCCACGGGCGCCGGGACGGCGGCGTCGATCATCCGCTGCCTGCGCTCCAGGTACTCGTCGATGCCGCGCGGCAGCATCCGCAGGGTGGCGTCGCCGAGCAGCGCGAACGTGTTGTCGGTGGTGCGCTCGATGAAGAACCGGTCGTGGGAGATCACGATCATGGAGCCGGGCCAGCTGTCGAGGAGGTCCTCCAGCTGCGTCAGGGTCTCGATGTCGAGGTCGTTCGTCGGCTCGTCGAGGAAGAGCACGTTCGGCTCGTCCATGAGCAGGCGCAGGATCTGCAGGCGGCGGCGCTCACCACCGGACAGGTCGCCGACCGGCGTCCACTGCTTCTCCTTGCTGAACCCGAACTGCTCGCACAGCTGGCCCGCGGTCATCTCCCGGCCCTTGCCCAGGTCGACGCGGTCGCGGACCTGCTGGACGGCCTCCAGGACCCGCAGCGAGCCGGGCAGTTCGGTCACGTCCTGCGACAGGTACGCGAGCCGGACGGTCTTGCCGACGACGATCTTCCCGGCGGCGGGCTGCTCCTCGCCGTGCGTGCGGGCGGCCTCCGCGAGGGCGCGCAGCAGGGACGTCTTGCCCGCGCCGTTCACCCCGACCAGGCCGACGCGGTCGCCGGGGCCGAGGTGCCAGGTGAGGTGCTTGAGCAGCACCTTGGCCCCGGCCTGGACGGTCACGTCCTCCAGGTCGAAGACGGTCTTGCCGAGGCGGGCGTTCGCGAACTTCATCAGCTCGCTGGTGTCGCGCGGCGGCGGCACGTCCGCGATCAGTTCGTTGGCCGCCTCGATGCGGTAGCGGGGCTTGGAGGTGCGGGCGGGGGCGCCGCGGCGCAGCCAGGCCAGCTCCTTGCGCATCAGGTTCTGCCGCTTGCTCTCCTCGGTCGCGGCGATCCGCTCCCGCTCGGCGCGGGCGAACACGTAGTCCGAGTAGCCGCCCTCGTACTCGTAGACATCGCCCTTCTGCACGTCCCACATGCGGGTGCAGACCTGGTCGAGGAACCACCGGTCGTGCGTGACGCAGACGAGCGCCGAGCGGCGGGCCCGCAGGTGGCGAGCGAGCCAGGAGATGCCTTCCACGTCGAGGTGGTTGGTGGGCTCGTCGAGGATGAGCAGGTCGGGGTCGTCGATGAGCAGCTTGGCGAGCGCGATACGGCGTCGCTCGCCGCCGGAGAGCGGGCCGATGACGGTGTCCAGGCCCTGCGCGAAGCCCGGCATGTCGAGCCCGCCGAACAGGCCGGTCAGCACGTCCCTGATCTTGGCGTTGCCCGCCCACTCGTGGTCGGCGAGGTCCCCGATCACCTCGTGCCGGACGGTCGCCTGCGAGTCGAGCGAGTCGTGCTGTGTGAGCACGCCCAGGCGCAGCCCGCCGTTGTGCGTGACGCGGCCGGTGTCGGCCTCCTCCAGCTTGGCGAGCATCCGGATCAGGGTCGTCTTCCCGTCCCCGTTCCGGCCGACCACACCGATCCGGTCACCTTCCGATACGCCGAGGGAGACGCCGTCGAGCAGCGCACGGGTCCCGTAGACCTTCGTGACGTTCTCGACGTTGACCAGATTGACTGCCATTTCGCTCCTGCCAGGGGGTGACCGGTTGTCCAGCGTAGTCGGGGTCACGAGGTGGGCTTCGCGCCGCGGGTCCGGGGAGCGATGGCGGCCGCGGGCCGGCGGGGCTTCTCGCGCGGTTACCCGCGCCCCTGAGATGCGCACCGCGTGCGGCTGCGGCGGGAGCGCGCCCGGACCAGGGGGGAGACCTCCCTGGGGCGGAGGACGCGGCCCGTGCCGGGGGCCGGGGGCGGGAGCGGGTGGCCGCGCAGGGCCAGGGTCGCGTGCACCCCGAGCAGGGCGACCGCGCCCAGCGGGAGCGCGGCACGGCGCAGGCGGCGGCGACGGCGTCCGGAGGTCTTCATGGGGCTCAGCGTCCCGCGCCGGGCGGTCGCCGCGGCAGCGTGCGCGTACTCAACCGGGGGCTGAGTACGCCCCGTGCTCAGACGATCGTGGCTCCCGGGGCCGGCGACGGCGCCACCCGTACGGTCCGGCACGTGCCGGACGCGGTGAGGGTGTCGGCCACCCGGCGCGCGGCCGCCTCGTCCGCCGCGAGGAACGCCGTGGTCGGGCCCGAGCCGGAGACCAGGGCGGCGAGCGCACCGCCGGAGGCGCCCGCGTCGAGCGTGGCCCGCAGGGACGGGAAGAGGGAGAGGGCGGCGGGCTGCAGGTCGTTGGTGAGGGTCGCGGCGAGGGCCGTCACGTCACCGGTGCGCAGCGCGTCCAGCAGGGCGGGCGACGCGACGGGGTCGGGGGCGTGCGGGCTCAGCCGGTCGAACTCCCGGTACACGGCGGGCGTGGACAGGCCGCCGTCGGCGGCGGCGAACACCCACCAGAACTCCCCGCCCACGTCGAGGGGGTCGAGTTTCTCGCCGCGCCCGGTGCCGAGCGCCGCCCCGCCGACCAGGCTGAACGGCACGTCGCTGCCCAACTCGGCGCAGATGTCGAGGAGTTCCTCGCGCGAGGCGCCGGTCCCCCACAGCGCATCGCAGGCCACGAGGGCGCCGGCCGCGTCCGCGGAGCCGCCCGCCATGCCGCCGGCGACGGGGATGTCCTTGGCGATGTGGATGCGGACCTTCGGGTCGCCGAGTCCGTGCCGTGCGGCCAGCGCGATGGCCGCGCGGGCCGCCAGGTTGGTGGCGTCCAGGGGGACCTGGTCGCTGCCCGGGCCGGTGCACGTGAGGCTCAGGGAGTCCGCGGCCCCGACCGTCACCTCGTCGTACAGGCCGACGGCGAGGAAGACGTTGGCCAGGTCGTGGAAGCCGTCGGGGCGGGCGGGGCCCACCGCGAGCTGGACGTTGACCTTGGCGGGTACGCGTACGGTCACGCTCACGCGGCCGCCCCCTTGTGCTCGGCGATCCGCGCGAACTCCTCCACCGTCAGCGCCTCGCCGCGTGCCTGCGGCGAGACGCCGGCCGCGACGAGCGCCGCCTCGGCCGCGGCGGCCGAGCCGGCCCACCCTGCGAGTGCCGCGCGCAGCGTCTTGCGGCGCTGGGCGAACGCGGCGTCGACGACCGCGAAGACCTCTTCCTTGGACGCGGTCGTGGCGACCGGTTCCGTGCGGCGGACCAGGGCGACGAGGCCGCTGTCGACGTTGGGCGCGGGCCAGAACACGTTGCGTCCGATGCTGCCCGCGCGCTTGACCTGCGCGTACCAGTTGGCCTTGACGGACGGGACGCCGTAGACGCGCGAGCCGGGGCCCGCGGCGAGCCGGTCGGCGACCTCCGCCTGGACCATGACGAGGGTGCGCTCGATGGTCGGGAAGCTGTCGAGCATGTGGAGGAGGACGGGGACCGCGACGTTGTACGGGAGGTTCGCGACGAGGGCGGTCGGGGCCGGGCCGGGCAGCTCGGTCACCTGCATGGCGTCGCAGTTGACGAGGTCGAAGACGTCCTTCTTGGCGGGCAGGCGGGCCGCGATCGTGGCGGGCAGCGCGGCGGCGAGCGTGTCGTCGATCTCGACGGCCGTCACGTGCCGGGCCACGTCGAGCAGCGCGAGGGTGAGCGAGCCGAGGCCCGGGCCGACCTCGACGACGACGTCGTCCGCGGTGACCTCCGCGGTGCGGACGATCCGGCGGACCGTGTTGGCGTCGATGACGAAGTTCTGGCCGCGCTGCTTGGTGGGGCGCACGCCGAGGGCGGCGGCCAGCTCGCGGATGTCGGCCGCGCCGAACAGGGGGCCTTGGGGGTCAGGGGTGCTCACCGTTCAAGGGTACGGGGCGCCTTCGCCCGGGGGTCACCCGTGCGGCCCGGGTCAGCCGTGCAGCCTGGGTCCGCAGTGCGGCCAGGGGCTGGCGCCGCTGCGTACGTACAGCTTCTTCGCCCGGTACGTCTGTTCCGCGGCGGGTGCGTCCTGCGGGCGGCCCGAGCCGCCGAGGCTCTGCCAGGTGCGGGTGTCGAACTGGTAGAGGCCGCCGTAGGTGCCGCTGGCGTCGGTCGCGGCGGGGCGGCCGCCGGATTCGCAGCTGGCCAGCGAGGACCAGTTCAGGGTGTCGGCGCCGTCGACGGAGGAGGGCATCGGTTTCGTGCCGACCTTGATCAGCTGCGTGCGGGGTTCGCGCACCACCTCGGTCCTGACCCGGCGCGGCTTCTGCTTGACGCCGTTGACGGTGCGCAGCGTGTACGTGACCCGCCGCAGGCCCGCCTCGCCGGCCCGGGTGACGACCTCCGTGCCCTGGAAGGAGTTCGGGTCCTGGGTGCGCTCGGTGGCGTACGCGATGGGTTCCTCGCGCACTTCTTTCGTGCCGGTCACCCGCATCACCGTGATCGTCTGCCCGTCGCGCGGGTAGCTCGCCGCCGGTACGGAGGTGGTGTCCTGGCCGTGCAGCCGGATCCCGGCCTCGTCGAGGGCCTCGCGCACGGTCGCCGCGTTCGTGCGGAGAGTGCGGCGCCGCCCGTCGGCCATGACGGTGACGCTGCGCTCGGTGCGGACGTCGAGGTCGAGGCCGTGCCGTTCGATGCGCTGGGAGCGGGAGATGGAGACGTAGGCGCCCTCGGCCCGCACCCCGAGCTGTTTGAGCGCGCCGTCGACGGTGTGCGCGGTGGTCCACACCTGGCGGCGTTCTCCGTCGAGGGTGAGCCGGACGGGGCGGCCGTAGCGGACGGCGACCTCGTCACCGTTGGCCAGTGCGCTGGTTCTGCCGGGCGCCACGATGTCGTGCGCGCCGACGTCGACGCCCTCGTCGGCGAGGAGTTCGGTGACGTCGTCGGCGAAGGTGTGCAGGGTGCGTTCCTTGCCGTCGACGCTGAGCTGGATCGCCTTGTCGTTGGCGACGAACGCGGAGGTGCCGCCGGCGAGGAACGCGACGACCAGGGCCTGCGGGAGCAGCCGGCGCAGCGCGTCGGGGCGCTGGTCGGACTTCTTGCGGCGGGCGGCGCGCCGGGCGGCGGCCCGGCCGGTCTGCGGCGCGGGTGCCGGGCGGGCCGCCGCGGGTGCGGGGGTCTGGCGCGGCAGCCGGGGTTCGGTCGGGGCGGTGGCCTGTTCGTACGCGTAGGCGGGCCGGTAGGTGTCGTGCGCCGGGGCGGCGGGCTCGTAGGAGCTCGGCGGGTGGCCCTGCGGGTAGGACTCGTACAGCGTGCCGCCGGGGCCGGTGGGCGTCCGGTACGTCACGTACGTGTCCTCGTGCGTGGCCTCGTACGTGTCCTTGTACGTCTCGTACGGCGAATTGCTCACGACGACGCTCCAGGCGCTCCAGGGGTCCGGCCCCCGGGCGGGGGCGGATCGGGCGAGCAGAACCTAGCGGAGCGTCCGTCACTCTCCAAAGCAGCGCGACTACTCAGTGTCGCGACTCTGCCCGAAGGTGAACGGGTTCGACCGTTATCGGTCAGTAACCAAAAGCGCGGGCCGTGTTGGCGGAGACCGCCGCCGCAAGGGTTTCCTCGGTGACGTCCTTGACCGCGGCCATGGCCCGGAGCGTGACCGGAACGAGATACGGGGCGTTAGGCCGACCGCGGTACGGGGCCGGGGTCAGGAAGGGCGCGTCGGTCTCGACCAGGACGAGTTCGAGCGGGGCGACGGCGAGGGCGTCGCGCAGCGGCTGCGCGTTCTTGAAGGTGACGTTGCCCGCGAAGGACATGAAGTAGCCGTTCTCCGCGCAGACTTGGGCCATGTCGGCGTCGCCCGAGTAGCAGTGGAAGACGGTGCGCTCGGGGGCGCCCTCCTCCTTCAGGAGGCGTAGCACATCCTCGTGGGCCTCACGGTCGTGGATGACCAGCGCCTTGCCGTGCCGTTTGGCCATCTCGATGTGGGCGCGGAAGGACCGCTCCTGGGCGGCCTTGCCCTCGGGGCCGGTGCGGAAGTAGTCGAGGCCCGTCTCGCCGACGCCCTTGACCTGTGGCAGTGCGGCGAGCCGGTCGATCTCGGCGAGTGCCTCGTCGAGCCCGGCGTCGCCGAGCGGCTGCCGGGCGCCCTGCCGCGACCAGCCGTCGGGGTCGCCGTGGACGATGCGGGGGGCTTCGTTCGGGTGCAGGGCGACGGTCGCGTGCACGCCGGTGTGGGCGGCCGCGGTCTCGGCGGCCCAGCGGGAACCGGCGAGGTCGCAGCCCACCTGCACCACGGTCGTCACGCCCACCGATGCCGCTTTGGCGAGGCCCTCCTCCACCGTGCCCGCCTGCATGTCCAGGTGGGTGTGCGAGTCGGCGACCTCCACCGCGAGGGGCGCGGGCAGCGGCGGCGGGGTGACGTCCTTGGAACGGTCGGGGCTCATGCCCCGATCCTACGAAGCCGTGCTCACGCCTCCTTCTTGTGGTGCGCGAAGGGGTGCAGCAGATCGGACAGGTGCCAGTGGTGGTGCTCCGCCGGGGCCGCGGCTGCGGGCTCGGGGGCCTCCAGCGGACCGGCGGCCGGGCTCTGGTGGTGGCTCCGGTGCAGTACGTCCTGCACCGAGGAGACCCGGCCGGCCCGCATGATCCTTACGACGTTGCCGCCGCAGTTGAGGCAGGTGGGCCGGGTCAGCGGCGACGGCACCCGATCGCCGTTCGCTACGTACGTCACGAACTCCGCACCGTCACCGTCGACGTGGTGCTCTATCTCGTAGGACTGCTCCCAGCCGTGCCCGCAGCGCATGCAGGCGAAGGAATATGACTCGTGGGCTGTCGATATCGCCGCGCTGCGATTCGGGACGGGGGGCGCCTGCGCACCGGTGGCCGTCTTGGAGACTGCGAACTCGCTCATGCCAGCTCCTCTTGTCCGCTGGACAAGCGCTGCCCGGGGGCAGCGTGGGGACGGGTGCGTCCCTTCAACCAGTGGACGCCTCCGCCGGGCCGAGCGCAAAAGACCTGTCGACTATTGGATCCCTTTTGGCATTTCCCTGCCGAAATGGCCGTGACACCCGGTCTTCGCTTTGCTTTTCAGGTTAGTCCTTTGCGCGCCTATGGGGTGTCCCGGGACGCATTCTTTGCCGCGACCACCGCATCGAAGACGTCCCGCTTGGGCAGCCCGGCGTCCGCGGCGACGGCGGCGATCGCCTCCTTGCGCCGCTCGCCCGCCTCCTCCCGCACCTGGACCCTGCGCACCAGTTCGGCGGGGGTGATGTCCTCGCCCGACTTCTCGGGGGCGCCCTCCACGACGACGGTGATCTCGCCCCGCACGCCGTCGGCGGCCCACTCGGCGAGCTCCTTCAGCGGCCCGCGCTTCACTTCCTCGTATGTTTTGGTGAGCTCCCGGCAGACGGCGGCCCGGCGCGACTCGCCGAACGCCTCGACCATCGCGGCGAGGGTGTCGTCGAGGCGGTGCGGGGCCTCGAAGTAGACGAGGGTGCGGCGCTCGGCGGCGACGTCCTTCAGCCGGCTCAGGCGCTCGCCCGCCTTGCGCGGCAGGAACCCCTCGAAGCAGAACCGGTCGACGGGCAGCCCGGACAGCGCGAGCGCGGTCAGCACCGCGGACGGCCCCGGCACGGCCGTGACCCGGATGTCCTGCTCGACGGCGGCCGCGACGAGCCGGTACCCGGGGTCGGAGACCGACGGCATGCCGGCGTCGGTCACGAGCAGCACGCGCGAACCGGCCACCAGGGCCTCGACCAGCTCCGGTGTGCGGGCGGCCTCGTTGCCCTCGAAGTACGACACGACGCGCCCGCCGACCTGCACACCGAGCGCCTGGGTGAGCCGCTTCAGGCGCCGGGTGTCCTCGGCGGCGACGACGTCGGCGGCGGCCAGTTCCTGGGCGAGCCGCGGCGGCGCGTCGGAGATGGCGCCGATGGGCGTACCGGCAAGCACGAGCGTTCCGGCGGACTGGGGGGAATCAGGGCTTCCTGTCACGGTTCCATCCTCGCAGGGACGCATGTCCGGCCGAGTCGGGCCCGCGCACGGGACTCGCACAGCGCGGTTCCCTACGATGGCGCGGTGACCAGTACCGCGTCGTCGTCCCAGTCGACCCCGACCAGCGCCCCGCCCGAGCAGGCCCCCGACGGGGAGCGGCAGCCGTCGCCGTGGCTGCGCGGCCTGCGCCGTTTCGGGTACCGGGCGCCGGTGAGCGGCGGTGATGTCCGTGCGCACCTCGTGCCGCCGCACCCCGCGCCGTCGTCCCGGCTGTGGGCGTCGTTCGGCCTGAGCCGGTTCACCGCCGGGCAGGCGAACCGGCTGCTCGGCTGGGCCGGTCCGCTGCTCGTCACGCTCGTCGCGGGGCTGCTGCGGTTCTGGAATCTCGGCAGCCCGAAGGCCGTGATATTCGACGAGACGTATTACGCGAAGGACGCGTGGGCGCTCATCCACCGTGGCTACGAGGTGAACTGGGCCAAGAACGCCAACGATCTGATCCTGTCGAAGAACGGCCACGTCGGGATTCCGACGGACGCCTCGTACGTCGTTCATCCGCCGGTCGGCAAGTACGTCATCGGGATCGGCGAGTGGCTCTTCGGGTTCAACCCGTTCGGCTGGCGGTTCATGACGGCGGTCCTCGGGACGCTGTGCGTGCTCATGGTGTGCCGGATCGGGCGGCGCCTGTTCCGCTCCACGTTCCTGGGGTGCCTGGCCGGGGCGCTGCTCACGGTGGACGGCCTCGCGTTCGTGATGAGCCGTACCGCGCTGCTCGACTCGGTGCTGGTCTTCTTCGTCGTCGCCGCGTTCGGCTGCCTGGTCGTGGACCGGGACAGGACCCGGGAGCGGCTGGCGGCGGCGCTGCCGGTCGACGAGTACGGACTGGTCCGCCCCGACGCGCACATCGCCGAGACGCTGCGCCTGGGATGGCGCCCGTGGCGTCTCCTCGCGGGGCTCTGCCTGGGCCTGGCCGCCGGCACGAAGTGGAACGGCTTCATCTACCTGGCCGCCTTCGCGCTGATGTCGGTCCTGTGGGACGTCGGCTCACGGCGCGTGGCCGGGGCGCGGCGCCCGTATCTCGCGGTGCTCAAGCGGGACGTCGTGCCCGCGTTCGTCTCGACGGTGCCGGTCGCGGTCGCCACGTACGTCCTGTCGTGGCTGGGCTGGATCCTCTCGCCGTCCGACGGCACCGGCGGCTACTTCCGCGACTGGGCGGCGACCGCGGGCAAGGGCGGCCACTTCACCTGGCTGCCGGACTGGGTGCGCAGCATGTGGCATTACGAGCACGAGGTCTGGGAGTTCAACACCCACCTCAGCTCGCCGCACACCTACCAGTCCAACCCGTGGAGCTGGATGGTCGACGGCCGCCCGGTCTCGTACTTCTACGAGTCACCGTCGGCGGGGCAGCAGGGCTGCCCGGCGGACGCGGCCGACAAGTGCGCCCGCGAGGTCCTCGCGCTCGGTACGCCGCTGCTGTGGTGGGCGGCCTGCTTCGCGCTCCTCTTCGTCCTGTGGCGCTGGTTCTTCCGGCGCGACTGGCGGGCGGGCGCGATCGTCTGCGGTGTGGTGGCGGGTTACGCGCCCTGGTTCCAGTACCAGGAGCGGACGATCTTCTACTTCTACGCGGTCGTCTTCGCGCCGTTCCTGTGCCTGGCGCTGGCCATGATGCTGGGCGCGATCATCGGCCGGCCCGGGTCGGGCGAGCGCCGGCGGGTGGTCGGTGCGGCGGGGGCCGGAGTGATCGTCCTGCTGATCACGTGGAACTTCGTGTACTTCTGGCCGATCTTCACGGGCCATGCCATCCCGATCGACTCGTGGCGGTCGCGGATGTGGCTGGATACGTGGGTCTAGCTGGGCGAACGTACTTGAGGGGCGCGACTGTTGCCGCGCCCCTCTCGTCGTTATTGGTCGTTGTTGGTGGGCCTGGGCCGCCGTCGGACGGCCCAGAGACGGCCCGTGTGCAGGAGACGCGTCGCTCGACCAGAGGCCTGTGCCGTCGGCAAGCGGTCGCGCGACGTCGATCGCAACAACGCGCGACGAACTCCAGCCGACGATGTCGACGCGTGCTCACATTGCCGCCCTGACACGGCACTTGGCGTACTGGACTGACCTAGGGCACTGCCAACATGCGCCGTCCGCATCTCGTCCATGCAGTCGCACATCAGATGCGGCGCCTGTCATCATCGGGAACCAGCTGGGCATCGCCTCTACACAAGGGATTGCGACCTGCTGCTCGAAATCGCCTCCGGTAAGCAGCCACCAGCCGGCCTACGTCGACAGCTAGTCGCATCGCACTGACCATGGCTGACAACTCCGGACCGTGCTCCTGAACGAACTGCAACAACTCCATCTGCTTCCCCTGTCCGTGTCCTGACTGCTCTGGCGCCGTTTGGCACTCCTCTTGTGTAGGTTCGAAAGCTGCTGTCCAGAACCGTCATAGGACAGCGGCAGGACACCGGTGCGCCTACCTGCACCTTTGCGAGATGTCCGCCGTCCACCGGACGTCCGGCGGGACACCGAATAGGCTCGATGACGTGGGGAGCAGAGAGGCGGGAGCTTGCCGTGGGATTCGGACAGGTGGATGTCAACGCGCCAGGGGCCGTGCGGGATCTCGCCGAACGGCTGCAAGACGTTGCCCAACAGGCTGACTACCTAGGGGTGCGAGAGCTTGCAGCTGGTACCGGTGTGGGTCGTACGACCGTTTCTGATGCGCTAACAGCCAAGCGCGTCCCGACCTGGCAGACACTCGCGAGTCTCCTGCGCGGCTGTAACGTCACGCCAGATCGAGAGTGGGCCAGGGTCCACGAGATGGCCCGCATGGCGATGGAGCAGGGGAGGCAGGCAGCCAAAAACGACGACCGCCCTGCCGCAGAGCCCGCTGCTGAGGACCTGGCTGTGCCAACTTCGCACGGTCCAGGCACATTCTCCATCCGAGCGCCCTACGGAGATCTGCCGCCACGGCTGCGTGGCCGAGACGATGTCTTGGGCCAACTGGAGGCCAAGCTAGCGGAAGGTGAGAGCCGAGTTCAGGTTCTCTACGGCCTCGGTGGTTGCGGCAAGACCACTGTGGCGCTGCACATGGCTCGCTACGCCCGCGACCGGGGGTACAACGTCTTTTGGCTGTCTGCGGCCACCCCCGATCGGCTCGCCACTGGGATGCGGGAGGTCGCCCGCGAACTTGGCGCCGAGGAAGAGGCCATTACAGCTGCGTGGACCGGTCGGATCAGCGCAACCGATCTGGTCTGGCGTGAGCTGGATGCTGCCGAGCGACCTTGGCTGCTAGTCGTGGACAACGCTGACGAGCCTGGGGGGCTTGCCGCCGAGGGAGGCCGCCCCGGCGATGGCACCGGGTGGTTGCGGTCAAGTACTGCTGGCATGACCGTCGTTACTTCTCGCCTGAGCAACCCGGATACATGGGGGCGCAATTCTGACACTCATCGCATTGAGGTACTGAGCCCGGCGGATGGACGCGACGTGCTGCTGGACCTTGCGGGGCAGTCCGGCGATCCAGCCGAGGCGCTCGTTCTGTCTGAACGCCTCGATGGCCTGCCCCTAGCCCTGAAGCTCGCTGGGTCGTACCTCGCGCGATCGGCACGCGGCGCGGGCCTTCTCCGGCAACATGGTCGGAGTGGACGCAGAATGCGTACGTTCGCCGCGTACACCGAGGCGCTGGGAGAGGCTGGCGCCGCCTTTCTCGACGAAGGGGAAGAGTGGCGTCCAGAGGAGCCAGACCTAGAGCGCACCCATCGCCGCTTGATCGGGCGCACGTGGGAGATATCCCTCGACTTGCTGGATGAGCAACAACTGCCTGAAGCCCGCTCCCTCATGAGACTGCTGTCATGCTGTGCTGCGGGCCCACTGCCCGTCCAGCTACTCGATCCGGCTCTCTGGACCACGCCATCAGAAGCGGATCCTTTGATGGAACGCGCAGACCGAGCCCTTGACGCTTTAGTCGATCTAAGTCTCATCGACGTTGTCGATATCGAACCCAGCGGCGCACTTAAGGGCGGAGAACCGACTCCCTGCCTGGTTAGCCACCGGCTCGTATTGGAAGCAAATGCACTCCGCTTGACCGAGGCTCAGCCGCAGGAACGATTGGCCGTTTGGCGTGCCATCGCAAGAATTATCGAGGAGGGCTCGCACCCTGCTCCCGAGGTGCCTCGTAATTGGTCTTGGTGGCGCCTGCTAGAACCGCATGTGGCTTCCGCACTGAACGCGGCCCCCGAAAACGATGAAGTCATTTTACCGCTCCTCCGCGCAGGACTCAAGGCCTATGCGTTCCACGCCTTCTCCAACCATTACGAAAGAGCTAAAGACTTCGCGCATATACTAAAAATGCGCGAACCTCTCCTTTCCGATGCCGATCCAATCCGCCTTGCTATTCGACATCGCACGGCACTCTCCTTGCTCCAAGGAGAAGAGCAGCTGCTCGCATTCAATAAGATTCTCTCCGATCAGCTCTCAAACCTCGGTCCCGACCATCCGGAAACATTGATTACTAGACACGACGTTGCAGTGCACACTGAGGAAGCCTCTTCGGAGAAGGAAGCTGAGCTTCGATCAGTACTAGAAGCACGCCGTCGAGTCCTCGGCCCCGCTGACCCGTACACCCTCCTCACTCACGGCATGCTGGCAGCTACGATTGAAGCTCGCGGGCACGACGATAACGGAGCGAAGGCCGAGTACCGCTCGCTAATCGAGCACATACAGAGCACCACGCCAGGAGACCATCGATTCCTATCTGTGCATAGTCGCCACCACATGGCCCATGCGTTAGATTCCGCCGAGCGATGGCCCGAGGCCGAGGCGGAATACTATTCGATCCTTGAAGATCTGGAATCTTATGACGAGCAGAGCTCACATTTTTACATCGACATGAGCCAATGCCTCGCCCAGAACCTTCGCAAGCAACAAAAATACCCAGAGGCCGTTGAGACGTTAACCAGAGCACTTCCATGGTTCGACGGACGAGACGCACAACATTCCCCAACAAGCCCCAGAGCTCTCCACATTAGGCACCTTCGCGGGGATCTTCTGCGGAGTTGCGGGCGCTATTCAGAAGCACTTATCGACATTCAAGAAACTCTAGAAGAACGACGGCGCACGGCCGACGAAAATGACTCTGTCATCCTAAACGAACGTCACTGCCTTGCTCATTCACTGGAAGGCTTGAGTCGACTCACCGAAGCATGGAACGAGTTCCGCGAAGTTGCTGCGGCTCAGACTCAAATCCTAGGTCCGAACGCTACACGTACACGCACCACCCGTTTCTGCCTGGCCCGCTCTCTACATCGAAATGCGGAATACAGCGAAGCGCTAAGACTGTACAAGAAAGTACTTTTCTCGGAAAGCACTGAACTCGGATCCGCGCACTCCGACACACTAGTAACACAATTCAGACTCGACCAGTGCCGTTTCGACATGGGGTTATTTACAGTATCGGAGGCACTAGACAGGCTTGAGCGCACGAAGATGGAACAACTTAAGGCCGTAGCGAACCAGGGTCACACTCGCATAAAAGCGATCGAAAGGGTGGTCTCGGGAATTAAGTCAATCCAGGAGCGGAAGATATCCCAGGACCTGGCCGACCCTTCACAACGAGCCTAGATCCGTCCACCCGAAAATTTCATTGCTCGCTGAGCGCATCAAGATGCGCCGCGAAGTCCTCTACGAGACTCTCCAAAACTGCCTTGCCCTTCGCTGTCGTTGCATAAGAGGGAAATCCGATGACGCCGGTCTCGGTGTAAGCCTTCATACCGCGGGTTAGGAGGAACGGACGTTCTCCGCCGTCGTGGTCCGCAGTCTCATAACCGTCACGTACAAGGCTCGGCTCCGCGTGCAGCAGGATCGAGGTTTCAATCTCTCCCGCGTGCATGTCGCCGTGAGCGTCCGACACGAGGCCGGCGCGCTCGCGAGAACGATTCCACTCGCGCCCCTGCGGAAAGAGAGTCATCCGGGGCTCGGTGAGGTTCGCTTCCTGGACGATGTTCGAGAGCACGTAATTGCCGCCGTGAGCGTTGACGAGCACGAGCTTGCGAATGCCCTGTGCTTCAAGGGACACGGCGATGTCGTTGACCAAAGCGTGAAGGGTCCGAGCACTGATGCTCACCGTGCCGGGCCACGTGCCGTGCTCGTGGCTGCACGCGATCGTCACGGGCGGGAGTTGGAGCACCGGGTAGGCCGCAGCAATCTCGCGGGCGATGATGCACGCGATGGCCGTGTCCGTGACGAGCGGCAGGTGGGCGCCGTGCTGTTCGTACGAGCCGATCGGGAGGATGGCGACTCGGGGTTCCTGTTCCTGGACGTCAGTGGTTGTGATCGTGGGAAGCAGGTTCACGGTTCTCCTTCATCTCGTCAGGTCCCCCTCATACTGCCCAGGGCCCGGTTGAATTCCGCAACCTCCACGAGCTTGCGGAAGGGTGTCAGGTGCGTTTGCAGCCTGGTCAACTCTGCCAAGATCCGGGCCGATCCGGTCGCCTGCGCGATAGCCACGGCTTGCGATGCCACGTTGACGGCACCCTCCAGGTCCTCGCTCTGCGCGTACGCCGTGGCCAGTCGAGCAAGGCACAGGCCGCGGTCGCGTTCTTGCTGAACAGGCCACCGTGTGAGGCTTTCTTCCAACGTCTTCACCGCGTCCTCAGGCCGATTGAGCTCGATGGCACAGTTGGCCGCTTCCATGTCGATGTACTCGACGGAGACGTATGGCGCGAGGCCTTCATCGTCTTCTGGGGCCTTGGCCGCAAGGACACGGGCCCCTTCGAGCGCGCGGGCGGTCTCGCTAGCGTTGCCCAGCACAGCCAGGGCGTTCGCTCGTGCGCGTAGAGCGACGGCTTCCACCTGGCTCGGGATCTGGCCCGAGTAGTTCAGCGCGGCATTGACCAGACCTTGGGCGTAGCCAGCGTGCCCCGCCTCCGTCGCGATGTTGGCGCGTCGCTGCAAGACGTACGCACTCAAGGTCGGGTTGTCGAGCTCGTACGCGTAGTCAAGGGCCCGGTTCGTCCAGAGCATCGCTTCCTGAGAGTCCCCCGAGTCCTGATAGAGCCACCCCAGGAACTCCGCGTACCGCAGGCTGACGCGGAGGACTTCAGCCCTCATCGAGCCCCTTGTGTCCGCACACAGCTGCTCTATGAGCGGCATTTGGCTCAGCACCGGGGGCACGAGGAACCTTGGGCCGACCAGCGGCTCAGCCTGTGCGTGCTGCACGAACACAGACTTGAGATAGCCGAGAACTTCCGGCGAGGCCGTGGGGGCGGGGCCGCGCGGGCTGGGCAACTTTGGCAGCGCATCGAGCTGCGAGGGCGCTGTCTCCAGTGCGAACCCAAGTTCCTCGCGGGTCGCCTCGTAGACCTCGCAGAACATGGCCTGGTACTCGGGGCCGGGTGGCCGGCGCCCGTTCTCGAACATGGAGACCTGTGTCTTCAGGCTGGATCGAGACGGGAGTTCGAAGCCGAGTCGTTCGGCAGCGTCGTCTAGCGCGTCCATCAGTTCAGCCTGCGACCACCCACGCGCAAGGCGGGCGGCTTGCAACTTGGTCTTCATCGCTTCCCCAACGTCAGCGGTGCAGCAGATTTCCATGATTGCTCAACAACACCGCTGACGTGGGGAGTTAACAGGTAACACAGCGAGGGTGTTAACCCCTGTCCACTGTCAACCAGCGCGGAATCGGGCTTACTGGTTCTTGTCAGCGCGACCGGAGTTACCGGCTTCCAGCCTCTCGACTCGGTCGCGAAGTTCCGAGAGCTGGGAGGTGACATGTTCGAGCCGACGAAGGACTTCGGAGAGATCCGCAGCGCTGCCGGGCCTGCCAGCGTCGGCGGCCTGCTCCGGGTCCCGGGCGTAGTTACCTCGCCCGGTCGTCATCAGGAGCCCTTCATCACGAAGGACCCCAAGGGCTTTTTGGACGGTGGTCGGCGAGATGCTGAAGCGGCTCGCCAAGTCCCGTACGGAGCCCACCTTGTGGCCGGGCCTGATGACTCCATCCCTGATCTCGCGTCGCAGGGTTTCGGCTGCCTGCTCGTAAGGCTGTCTGGGGTCGTCCTCAGCAATCGTCACGCATCCGAGCGTACCCACTAGCACGACCTAGCACGTTCATTGCGCGCACCCCTTGCGCGATGTCACGTGCTAGTACATGCTGTTACGTATCAGCAAGGGGCCCGGAAGGGCTTCGCCGCTGCATGCACTGCTGCTTGACCTGCACGAACGCAAGACCAGGAGCCCCGCATTGGACGGGGGGAGGGCACCGGACAGTCGTCTACCTCACGGTGGGCGATCCCTTGGCAGTCCGGATGGCAGACCGAAAGGTCTGGTCTCTGCCTACAGCGGGGCCCTAGCGCGCTGTTCCTTGAACCGGCAGCCGCGTCCCCGAAAGAGACCACTCATCCACTGCCGCTCACCGAGCGGCCGATTGCCTCCGCTGCTCGTCTCGTACGAGCGGCGCTGAGGGGAGCCGGAGACTCCGGCCCCGGAAGGGGGCACGTCATGTCGTTCAAGGCTGGCGACAGGGTGCGGATCGTTTCCTGTGCGGACGACCCGCGTGCGGCCGGCAAGACCGGCCGGATCGTCGACGAGGTCCCGCCGGGCGCCCTGACGGGTGGTCGGTGGACCGTCGGCAACATCAGCTTCCTCATCGCCCCTGTGCTGTGCAGCACGGGCGAGCTGACGAAGCTCTGAACCTCTCCTCTCGGTCGGCAGTCGCCGACCTCATCGCCGCAAAAAGCGGCACCCCATCAACGGCGCGCGGCTCCCAGGTTGCACCCCGGGAGCCGCTGTTCGGGCCGTACCTACTGCTAGGGAGTCACGACCCATGGATCACATCGTCACTGTTCAGGAAGCTGTTACCGCGTTCGCCGACTTCATGGAGCCGACGGGCGGGGAGCTGGACGCGATCGAGCAGGAGATGCCCGTCATCCTGGCGGACGTCGACCTGCTTGACGCGCAGATCGTCACGCTGGACCGCACGCCGAGCGAGCTGGACGAGCGCCGCATCCGCCGCGCCCGCCGCCGGGCGCTCGCCGCCCGCGTCGCCCTGCTGAACAGCACGGCCACGGCGAACCTGTCCGGCGGTGTCGCATGAGCGTCGCCATCCGCGACCTGACCGCCGCGCATGCCGAGGTGAAGGCAGAGATCAGCCGGACCGACAGCAAGGCCAGTCTCCTGCTGGCCTTCATCGGCGCTGTCCTGGCAGGGGTGTGGAGCGCGGGCCAGGGCTTGCCGCTCAGCGTCTACGTGCTAGCACCGGGGCTTGCCGGGCTCGCGCTGCTGCTGGGCGCCGCGGCGCTGCTGCTGTCCTCGGTCCGGCCGAACCTGTCAGGCCGCCACGGTTTTCCCCTGTGGGCCACCCTCACCCCGGAACAGATCCGGGATGCGGTGGCCACCGACACCGCCGCCGACATCGCGGGCCTGTCCCGCATCGCCGTCACCAAGTTCACCGCCCTGCGCCGCGCGATCGACCTGACCCGCATCGGCGGCGCCCTGCTCCTCGTGGCCGCCGTGGCCGCGTTCGGGGGTGCGGCATGAAGAACGGCCACACCAACTCGCCATTGAGCGGCCTGCCGCTGGTCCTGATCGTGACCGGCACGATGGCGCTCATCCTGGCAATGACCATGCCCGCGGCGACCGGGCCCGCCGGATGGCGCTGGGTGACCGTCGGCGGGAGCGTCCTGCAGTTCGTCGGCTGGGTGCTGCTCGGCCGGCGCATCCGACGCCGGACGGGAGGCCAGGCATGAACCTCCATCGCAAGGGCCGCACGGCCCTCGTTCTCGCTCTGGTCGCCGTGGTCGCCATGGCGTTCCGGGTCTCCTGGAACGCGCTGCGCGACATCGCGGGTGCCGTCGGCGCGGACGAGACAGCGGCGACGCTGTACCCGTTCGTCGTCGATGGCTTGATGGCCCTGGCCCTGATTGCCACCCTCGTACTGGCGGGCAAGGACCGGACGTTCGCGCTGCGGGTGCTGGGCACCTACACGCTCGCCTCATTGGTCCTCAACTACGTGCACGGCCTGGTACCGGAGCTGCACGGCCGCACGGTCGAGTGGGGTCGACTGGCCGAGTGGGACCCGGCGAACTGGGCGCTTGTCCTGCTCGCCACGTCGCTGCCGGTCGGGTCGATCTACTTCGGCTCGGACCTGGTGGCGAAGGTGCTGCACCACCGGCCCGCCCCGATCGAGCCCCCGATCGGGAATGCGGAGGAATCTGCCGAGACCGAGATGAATCGGTCTACGGCTGACCTGCCGGTATCGACCCCGGCACCGATCACAGCGAACGTGCGGGAACTGCCCCGACCGGTCGCCGTCGGCTTCCTGAAATCGAGCATCCCGACCAAGTCCGTTCCCTCGATCGTCCCGGCCCCGGTCGAGCCAATCGAACGGCGGACAGTGGCCGCAGAATCGATCCGACCGCGCGGGGCCACCGGCCGCGTGCCAGACGTCGCCCGCACCCCGCGACCGAAGCGCACCCCGGACGAACTCCTCACCGAGGCCCGCACCGCGACGGCCAATTGGGCGGACGACAAGCTCACCGCCGAGGGCATCCGCCGCGAAGTCCGCACCTCCCCGGCCAGGGCCCGCACGCTGCGCGACACCCTGCGCTCCGAGCGCGGGTTGCAGGTCGCCTGATGGCCACGCTGCCGGTCTACCGGTGGCGCCTGGCCCCGGACGGCTACGCCACCGTGCGCCAACTCCGGGCCCGCGGCCTGCGCCCCGGGGGCCAAGACGTGGCCGCGCAGTTGGAACGACCGCGCCGCCGCCGGGGCCCGCTGGTCGCCTACCTCTACCGGATCGACCGCGCGCTTCCCGTGCGGCCGATGACCCCGGCCCGGTGGGCGGCCCTGGCCAAGGCCAACACCGCCCGCCGCATCTGCCCCGAGTGCGAGCGCGATGCCGGATACGTCATCCCCACCTCGCTCGGCATGTGCGTGCCCTGCCACGACACCCCCTCAGCCGCTGTTCGTGCCGCGTGACCTGCGGCGACACGTGATCGGAGACGCTGTGAAGCCCACCATCTCTACCTACCTGCTCCGCGGCCGACGCGACCTGCTCAGCGAGACCAAGCAGCTCGCCCCGCGGGCGATGAAGCACGTGAACTGGTCGGTCAACGGCCGCATGCCCGCCGTCGAGATCACCCTGACCAACACCCGGGGCCTGGCCGAACTCGCCGTGAAGGCCGAGGCCGAACTCACCGGATGCACCGACAAGAAGACCACCGGCCGCGCCCTGAAGGGCGCCACCCGGCACTCCCGCGACGCCGCCGGCCGCGCCGTGGCCCGCACGGATGGCTCGGTGCTGATCCTGCTCAACGGCGACAACCACCGCACCACCAAGGAAGTTGCCGTCACGCTCGTGCACGAGCTGGTCCACGCGATGCAGTTCTCCCGGCGCGGAGTGCGGGACCGGATGATCCAGTCCCTGCGCGACGAGTACGGCATCGAGAAGCAGTCCCGCCGCGACCAGCGTGAGCATCAGCGGCTCGTCGAGGCCGAGGAGCGCGAGGCGTACCAGGCCGAGCACATCGCCGACGACCTCCTGCTCTAACCCCCTCCTCCCCCTCTCGTCTTCCGGGGCCAGTCGACGGCTGGCCCCGGTTTTCCCTGCCCGCATGGGCTGTCAGGAGTCAACGCGCATGAGTGACAACGTCGTTCACCTGCACAAGCACACCGGCACCACGCCTGCACCCGAAGCGTCCGTGACCACGTTGAAGGTGGTGCCGGAGCTGGTGGCCAAGCCGGTGCCGTTGTGGGTGCGCTCCGGCCGGGCCGTACGGCACGTGGCCACCCACGACCGCACCAAGACCTCCGGCCGGTTGGCCGTCCGCCACACCATGTATGTGGCCGGTGGCACGAAGATCGTGGCCCACCGCGCCTGGGACGGCCGCACCGCTGCCCGCTACGAACGGATGCTGCGGGCCGCCGAGGCGGCCGGGAACACCGAGTTGGCGCAGGAGTGGGAGGAGCGCGGGCAGCGGTACCGCGAGGCCCGCCACCGCCGCCGCATGGACCTCTTGACGTCCCCGATCGACGCGGCCAAGGGCGCCGCCGCCGGGGTCGGTCTCGGCATCGGCGGCCTGCTCGTACTCGGCATCGCCATGGCCGTGGCCACCAAGGACGTGGGCGACGTGGTCACGCCGTTGATGGCGGTCGTCGGCTTCATCCGCCTCATGCTCTGGATTGTCCAAGTCGTCTGGGGGCCGCTGACCATCGTCGGGCCGTTGCTCGCCCTGCTCGGTCTGTGGGCGGTCGGCCGGCACTCGCAGGCAGCCCCGCACTGGGCTCTGCCGGACAACATCCGCAGCAGTGAGGGGGAGCCGATCACGCCGTCGATCGTGGTCAAGGCCCTGCGCGACCTCGGGGTGGCCCCGCTGCGCAACGCCATCAAGGACATGGGCGACGTCGGCGCCTCGATGCTCGGCCCGATCCGGATCGCCGGATGCGGCGTCGAAGTCGACGTCACGCTCCCGTCCGGGGTGTCGACCAACGAGGTGCAGGGGCGCCGCAAGAAGCTGGCAGAGAACCTGACCCGCCACGAGCACGAGGTGTTCATCACCATCCCCGAGGCGGCCCGCACGGTCCGCCTGTGGATCGCCGACTCGGGCGCGCTGGACGAGCCGATCGGCCCGTCCCCGCTGGTCACCGACGAATCGATGACCGCCAACTACAAGTCCGGAAAGGCCCCGTGGGGGCAGGACCTGCGCGGCGACGCCGCCGAACTCAGCGTCTACCAGCGCCACCTGCTCATCACCGGCCGCTCGAACCAGGGCAAGACCGCCGCCCTGCGCGCGCTGGCCCTGTGGCTGGCCCTCGACCGGTCCGTGCAGTTCTGGATCGCCGACCTGAAGGGCGTGGGCGACTGGAGCATGTTCGACGGCATCGCGGACGTCCTGATCGAGGGCCCCTCCGACGAACACGTCATGCAGGCGACCGAGATGATCGAGGCCGCAGTGGAGGAGATGAACCGGCGCATCGAGGTACGCCGCAACGACCCCACGGCCACGTTCGCGCCGCTCATCGTGACCGTGGACGAGGCGCAGATGGCGTTCATGTGCCCGGCCGTCGGCGACGACAGGCGGCCCTACGGCGGGGCCAAGGCCACCTCCCGCTACTTCATGGCCGCCCGCTACCTCCACAACCAGGGCCGGGCAGTCGATGTGCTGCTGTGGCAGGGCACCCAGGACCCCACCGACCAGAACCTGCCCAAGCTGGTCCGCGAGGGCGCCCACACGCGCGCCTCCCTCGTGCTGGGCACCGACACGCAGTCCCGCATGGCTTTGGGCGATAAGGCTGTCGACGACGGGGCCGCCCCGCACCTGCTGCGCCAGGGCCTGGACAAGGGAACCCTGGTCGTCGCCTCGGACGGCATCGACCTGCCCAAGGGCCAGTCGTTCATCACCGTGCGCACGCACTTCATCGACGACGACCCGGCCAAGGAGATCGCCGCACGCGCCAAGGCCCTGCGCGACGGCGTCACCACCCTGCACGTCATCGACAACACCGAGGACCGCGATGCGCTGGCCGACGTGGCAACCGTCATCGGCAAGGCCCCTCGGATGCGCACCGACGAGGTCCTGAAGCTGCTGCACGCCCTCGACACCGCCACCTACGGCGAGTGGAACAACGGCCGCCTCAAGCGACTGCTTGAAGAGCACGGCGAGACGCCGAAGAAGTCCCACGGCGTCATGGTCGTCCACCACGACGCCGTGGCCCGCGCACTCGCCAACCGCGACGAGACAGGTTCCGCTTCCGCCGCCGAGTAGCGGGGAGGAACGAGGGCCCGCGCCGGGGAGGCGGGGAGAACTCCCCAACCCCCTCCCCGGGACCAAATCCCCCTGCTGATCAGCGCAAACATCGTTTCAGGGAGGCGGGGAGGCGCCCTGCTCACACCCCTGAAACACCCCTCCAGGAGGCACCCCCAGGGGGGTGCCTCCACCTCCCCAGCCGAGCACCGGAAGGGATTCCGCATGCTGCCCGAACACGTCCACCCCACGGCCGCACAGGCGCCCGTCATCGTCCATCAGCCCGCCCCGATACAGCACGTCCAAGCCGCTCCGGTCGTCGCCGTGCAGCTGGGCCACATCCCCACCGTGCAGACCATCGTGCTGCCCGACGGGCGCGCGGTCACCGGCTACGCCATCAACCCCGTCCAGCCCGAACCGGTCGCCACCAAGCCGGCCGTGTCGCGGGCGGCGGTGAACGTCGCGCTCGGCGGCGTCGGCTTCCTCACCGTGTGCGGCGGGCTGCTGCTGCTCACCACGTTCATCGCCGCACTCGCCGCGCTCATCCAGCAACTCATCATCCTGACCGCGGTCGTCTTCGGCGGCTGGATCGCCGTGCAGGTCCTCGGCGCCTCCCGCGGCGGGACCACGGTCAACATCCGCAAAGCCGTCATCAAGCGCAACCACTTCCACAGTTGACCCCGCCGAAGGAGACCCGCTGATGACCAAGCGCACAGTCGACGCGGACCAGTACCCGCGCCGGGCCGCCGACGCCATCCGCACCTTCAACCACGCGACCCGCCCGCGCAGGGACGTCCGGTCCGCCATCGCCCACCCCGGCACCGCGTACCACGTGATCGGCGAACTCACGACGCTCGCACAGCGCCTGCCGCAGGCCCTGGATCAGACCGCCGAAGCCGTCGGCGCCATGAACGCGACCGGCCACCTCACCGCCGACCACGGCGTCCCCGCCCTGCACGTCGTCGACACCCTCACCGCCCTGCGCGACGCCATCCAGCACGCGAACGCCCTCACCGACGCCCTGGAACGCGCCCACGGCTCCATGAGCCCGCTCGGCTGGTCCGGCCCGCTCCCCGACACCGAGTAGCTACGCCAAGGGCGGCCCCACCGTCTCGCCAAAGCCGCGGGGCCGCCCTTGCCACCCAGCACTCAGAGAACTGGAGGACCTCCAGCATGACTCAACCGACCCCCCTTCAGGGAGAGCACCTGCGTAACGCTCTCGCCCTGGCCGCCTCCGGCGTGCCCGTACTGCCCCTGCGAGCCGGGAAGGTCCCGTTCGGCAACTGCCGCCGCTGCACCGACAACGCGTGCGGCGGCCGGCCGAACATGAAGACCCCCGGGCCGTGCGCCTGCCCCGGCCTCTGCCACGGCTGGTCCGCCGCGACCACCGACCCGCACATCATCAACTCCGGCATCTGGCGCCGCGCCTGGATGGCCGCGGCCGCGGTCGCCTACCACCCGGGCGGCGCGGGGTTGACGGTCGTGGACCTCGACGACGCCGACGCGATCACGTGGGCTCGCGAGAATCTGCCCACCACGCAGACTGTGCCCACCACCCGGGGTGAGCACTGGCTGTACCTCGGTGCGATGCCGTCCGCCAACGCGGTACTGCCCGGCGTGGACATCAAGTCCACCATGGCCTACGCCCGGTGGCTCGGATTCGGCACCGGCACCATGACCGCCCTGCCCGATGCTGTGCGCGCGCTGACCGTGAAGAAGCCCGCCGAGGTTCGGCCGGCGCCGCAGGCCATCACCGTGCCGGCCCCGGCCGGGGGCGGGGAGTGCCGCCACCGCACCCCGGCCTACCTGGACCGTGGCATCGCCATGGCGGAGCAGCGCATCACCGGAGCCAGCTCGGCGATCCACACGACCGTCTACCGGACTTTCCTGGCCGTGCTCTCCAAGCACGGCCGGTGCGGCTGCCTCACCGAGACGCACGTCGCGCGGCTGTTCACCGCCGCGCAGACCAAGGGCGAAACCGCCCGGCACTGCACCGACGCGTGGACCAACGCCCGCACCAGGTTGGGACTGTGACCATGGCTGACGACGAGAAGAACCCCGCCCGCGAGGTCATCACCGACTACGCGCAGGCGCACTTCCGGTACTTCCGCACCGCCGACGGCACCGTCTACGCGCAGAAGAACGGCCACCCCGTGGCCCGACCGATCCGCTCCCAGGGCACCACTGGAAGCCACCGCCAGGAACTCATGGTCGGCCTGTTCAAAGACGGGCTCGGCGTCTTCAACGGCACTGCCCTCAAGGAGGCGTTGGACTTGATCGAAGCACTCGCACTGAACGAGGACACCCAGGCCGTGCACATCCGCGTCGCCCCCGGCTTCGACGGGGCCACCTGGCTGGACCTGGGCCGCATGGACGGGCAGTCGGTGCGCATCCACCCCACCGGCTGGGACATCCGCGTCCCCGACCCCCGCGAGGTGTGCTGGCGGCGCACCCAGCTCACCGGGGAACTGCCCCTGCCGGCCAAGGACACCAACGGAACGGGCATCGACCTCCTGCTCCGGCTGTGCAACTTCGCCAACGCCGAGACCGAATGCCTGGCCATCGCCTGGCTAATCGGCTGCCTCGGCCCGTCCGTGCCCGTCCCCGCCCCGTTCCTCACCGGGCCACAGGGCGCGGGCAAATCCACGGCAGGCCGGATGCTGGTCCGGATCATCGAGGGCATGACCGGCGACCTGCGGCGCGCCCCGAAGGACGAGGAGAACCTGATCGCCGCCGTCTCAGCCGGGTGGGTCACCGCGCTGGACAACCTCTCTCACCTCACCCCGGACCTGTCCGACGCCGTGTGCTGCATCGTGACCGGCGCCGAGAGCGTCAAGCGCGCCCTGTTCACCGACGGGGACGTGTTCCGCGTCGGCTACCGGCGCCCCCTGCTGCTGACTGGCATTGACGTCGGGCTCATCCGGGGCGACCTGGCCGAACGCCTCCTGCCGCTGCGGCTGGAGCGCCCCAAGGTCCGGCGCACCGAAGCGGAGTTGTGGGCGGAGTACGCGGAAGTTCTGCCCGTCATTCTCGGCTCGCTCCTGGACCTGACGGTCAAGGTCCGCGCCGCCGACGCAGAGACTCCCACCGACCTGCGGATGGCGGACTTCGCGCACCTGTGCGCGCAACTCGACACGGCGACCGGCCTGGGGGCGCTCACCGCGTACCGGGCCAGCCTGGACGACCTCAACGACGACGTCATCGAGGGCGATCTGCTTGCACAGACGGTCCTTCGGCACGCCGAGACCCTCACCCCGGGCGCGGATCAGCGGATGACGTCCACTGAGTGGCTGCACCTCCTCAGCGGCCTCTACAACGACGATGGGCTGCGCCCGCTGCCCAAAGGGTGGCCGACCACCGGCAAGGTCCTCTCCGACCGTCTCAAGCGCCTTCAACCGACCCTGGCCGCCCGAGGTGTCCTCATCGACGCGGGGCGCACCAGCGAAGGCCGCTACCTCGAAATGACCCGCCCGGCCACCCCGCCCCCACACGAGCAGAAGCGGGCATTCTGACCCACGGACCGCGCGCCCGGACAAGCAAGAGGAGCACCACCACCAAGGCGTGCTCCTCTTGCTGTTCGGCGCAACGCGCCGCCTCATAAGACGCGCCGCCAAGGCGGCTCCTTCTTCACGCTTGAAGCGGCACCGCACCACAACAGACGCCCCCTCTTTTGTCCTAAGAGGGAAGACGCTGCGTCATCTGCGTCATGAAGGCCGAAAAACGGTTCCTGACCTGCGCCAAGAGGCATGACGCAGACGACGATCTCTGCGTCATCCTGCGTCATCTGCGTCACCCGATGACGCAGCACATGACGCGCCGATGACGCACCCCGCGCCTACTGCGTCACGCAAAGCCCCAGGTCAGAAGCTCACATGACGCTGATGACGCAATGACGCAGAAATCCGCACCTCGGACACACACGGACGCAGAGCAGCCGCGAACGCCAACACGACGCACTGCCGAGGACCCCATGAGCCGAAGCCCTTCCGCTCCATCCGACCCCCGCGCCACCCTCCGGGGCGGCCTGCCCGACCGGTACCTCACCCCCGACGACATCGCCGAAATCTTCGAGGTGCCCAAGGAAACCGTCTACCAGTGGCGCAAGAAGCGCACCGGCCCGCCCGGCTTCCGCATCGGCAAGCACATCCGCTACGACCCCGCCGACGTGAAGACCTACGTCACTGAGCTCCGCCGAGTGGACGCCGAGGCTGCCTGACCTCACCAGCCGAGACCACTCGTTCAACTCCCAAGGGAGGGCCACCCCGTGGCCCTCCCTTCGTGCTGTCGAGAAGGGACCGCCGCCACATGGCCGGCCACATCCAAGACCGCTGGTTCAAGACCGAAACGACCGCAGACGACAAGACCACCCGCGTCAGGACCGACCGCTACGGTACCGGCCTCCGCTACCGAGCCCGCTACATCGGGCCAGACGGAAGTGAGAAGTCGAAGAGCTTTCGCGACGGGCAGAAACGCCTCGCCGAGAAGTGGCTCATCAACGTCGAAGCCGACATGTCGCGCGGCCAGTACACCGACCCTCGCGCTTCCCGCACCACCTTCCGGCAGTACGCCGAGAAGTGGGTAAAGGCCCATCCCGGCGAGATCAACAGCCGCGAAGCGGCAGAACGGCGTCTGCGGCTGCACGCCTACCCGTACTTCGGGACCCGCCCGCTCGGCTCGTTCAAGCCCGAGCACATCCGGACCTGGCTTGCTGAGCTGGAGCCCATGGCCCCTGCCGAATCCAGCCGCCGCATCATCTATGGCACGGTCGCCGCAGTACTCAACGCAGCCGTCGACGACGGACTACTCGCGAAGAACCCTTGCCATGCAAGGTCGGTGACGATCCCCAAGGATGTTCCAGGGCAGATCGTTCCCTGGACAATCCCTCAGGTACTCACCGTGCAGGAGGCACTTCCCGAACGCTTCCGGGCCACGGTCGATGCCGGCGCCGGTTGTGGTCTGCGGCAGGGTGAAGTGTTCGGCCTATCCGTTGATGAACTCGACATCGACGGTGGCTGGCTTCACGTGAACCACCAGCTCAAGCGAATCCGGGGCAAATACGTCTTCGCCCGACCGAAGGGGAACAAGACCAGGAAGGTGCCACTCCCCCAGGCCGTCGGCGTGGCGCTCAGTGCACACATCAAGCGGTTCCCACCGGTGTCCATCACGCTGCCGTGGCGCGCCCCGGACGGGGCGCTCGTCACCAAGCGTCTGCTGTTCTCCGGAGACCGAGGCGACCACGTCCGAGTGAGCAACTTCAACGACTTGAAATGGAAGCCTGCTCTCGTGGCTGCCGGAATCATCCCGGAAGCGGAGAAGGGCGAGCGGTACGCGTCCGCGCCGGACAACGGCATGCACGCGCTGCGCCACTTCTACGCTTCGCTGCTGCTCGATGCCGGCGAGAACATCAAGGCCCTGAGCCAGTACCTCGGTCACGCTGATCCCGGGTTCACGTTGCGCACGTACACGCACCTCATGCCGAGCAGCGAGGGCCGCACCCGCAAGGCTGTGGATCGGGCATTCAGGGGGCCCGTTGAACAAGATCACGGCCCTGAGGCGGCCCAGGCGGCCTGACGAGCCGCAGGACTTACGGATCGTCGCAGGTCAGGGCTCACAGGGCCCTGGCCACTAGGGATTCCGTGTACTTCTGGCCGATCTACACGGGCCACGCCATCCCGATGGATTCCTGGCGTTCACGGATGTGGCTGGATACCTGGGTCTGAGCTGTTTTCGGCCGTATTCGCGATCACTCTTCGGACACCTTCGGACACCATCTGGAAAACACCCCGCACCACGGGCCCCTGACATGCCTACAGTCCCTTCCGTCAACCTGGGGAGGGGCGCGCACATGCGCAAGGGGGTCAAGGCCGCCATCGTCGGCGGGGTGTTCACCGTGATGGTGGGCGGTGCCGGATACGGGGCGTACAACATCATCTCGACGGTGACGGGGGACGGCGGTTCGTCGTCCGCGGGTGCGCCGGGGGCTCGCAGGAGCGGGCCGCCGACGAGCGACGAGGTCAAGGAGACGTCGCAGAAGTTTTTGTCGGCGTGGGCGAAGAACGACGCGTCGGGCGCGGCGGCGTACACGAACTACGCGACGAACGCGCGGAGCGCGCTGCAGGGCTGGCACGACGAGGCGCACATCACGCACACCGTCCTGACCGCGGGCACGCCGGCCGGGGCGAAGGTGCCGTTCAAGGTCAGGGCCACGGTGTCGTTCGACGGCAAGAAGCGGACGATGACGTACGACTCGTCGCTGACGATCGTGCGCGGCGACACCACGGGCCGGGCGCTGGTGCGCTGGCGGCCGTCCGTCCTGCACCCGGACATGCGCGAGGGCGACACGCTCGTCACCGGCGAGTCGGCGGCGCCGCCCATCGAGGCCGTGGACCGGAACGACACGGTGCTGACCAAGGCGAAGTACCCCTCGCTCGGGCCCGTCCTGGAGACGCTGCGCGCCAAGTACGGGGACGATGCGGGCGGTACGCCGGGCGTCGAGACGTTCATCAAGCGTGCGGGCGCGGACGGTACGACCACCGCGAAGACGCTGCTCACCCTCACCAAGGGCAAGCCCGGCAAGCTGCGGACGACGATCAGCGCGAGCGCGCAGGCGGCTGCCGAGCAGTCGGCGGCGAAGTTCTCCAAGTCGGCCGTGGTGGCGGTCAAGCCGTCCACCGGCGAGGTGCTGGCGGTCGCCAACCACGGGTACGGCGAATGGAACGCCGCGTTCGAGGCCAAGCTGGCGCCCGGCTCCACGATGAAGATCATCACCGCGGCGGCGCTGATCGACAACGGTGTCACGTCGATGACCGGACAGGCCCCCTGCCCGTCGTCGGTGGTCGCGCTGAGCCAGACCTTCCACAACCTCACGGGCATGCAGCCCAACGAGGGCGCGACGCTGTCCAACAGCTTCCAGCGCTCCTGCAACACCGCCTTCATCAAGCTCTCCGACGACCTGGGCGCGCAGAAGTTCGCGGCCGAGGCGCAGAACCGGTTCGGGCTCGGCAAGGACTGGCAGACCGGGATCGTGTCGTACGACGGTTCCGTGCCGGTCAACGGCGACTCGGACGACCCGGCCGGGATGATCGGCCAGGGCAAGGTGGCGATGAACCCGCTGAACATGGCGTCGGTCACGGCGACCGCGATCACCGGCACGTTCCATCAGCCGGTGATCGTCTCCCCGAAGCTCGGCGACCGTCAACCGGCCACCGCGCAGGGCCTGCCGAACTCGACCGTGTACCAGCTCAAGCAGATGATGCGGCTGACCGCGACCTCGTCCATCGGCACGGCCACGAACGCGATGGCCGGGCTCACCGGTGACATCGGGGCGAAGACGGGCTCCGCGGAGGTCGACGGGGCGAACGTGTCCAACTCCTGGTTCACGGGATACCGGGGCGATGTCGCCGCCGCCGCGATGGTGGAGGGCGGCGGCCACGGCGGCGACGCGGCCGGACCGATCGTGGCTTCCGTGCTGCGGGCCGGATCGTAACGAAACCACGGGCTCGTGTACGGCGTTCTGCCCTTCGGCGCAAGCGACTTGGGGCACGCCGTAATCTGAGCTTCCCGCAGAACCACCGGAGGACGACGTTGGGCACCAGAGGCAAGCGCAAGGCCGCGCCGCCGCGCCGGAACACCAACGCCGTGGTGATCGGCGCGGCCGCCGTGGTCGCCGTCGTCGGGGCGGGTGTCGGCGCCTACGTCCTGATGGACAGCGGCGGCCTGTCGTCCGCCGCGACGTCGGACGGGAAGCCCGAGGTGAAGACGGGTCCGCCGAGCGCCGCGGAGGTGCGGACGGCGGCCGACGGATTCCTCACCGCCTGGCAGTCCGGGGACGTGGCCAAGGCCGCCTCGTACACGGACGACACGAGCGCCGCGCGGACCGCGCTGACCGGTCTGACCAAGGACGCCCACCTCACCGACGTGAAGGTCACCCCGGGCACCCGAGCGGGCGCCAAGGTCCCCTTCCACGTCACGTCGATGGTCTCGTACGAGAAGAAGGCCGGCGGTCCCGGGATCAGCAAGCCGTACGCGTACGACTCCTCGCTGACGGCGGTGCGCCGCAAGAGCGACGGCAAGGTCCTCGTCGGCTGGCAGCCGTCCGTCGCGCACCCGGAGCTGAAGGACGGCGACCGGCTCGTCACCGGGGAGGCCGGCGACCCGCCCGTCAAGGCGGAGGACCGGGACGGCGGAGAGCTGACCGCCAAGAAGTACCCGTCGCTCGGCATCGTCATCGACGGGCTGCGCGAGAAGTACGGCAAGAAGGCGGGCGGCACGGCCGGCGTCGAACTGCGCGTCGTGCGCAAGGCCCCGGAGAAGGGTGCCGAGAAGAACGCGGTGCCCGACAAGACGCTGGTGACGCTCTCCGAGGGCACCCCGGGCACGGTGAAGACGACGATCAGCCCCGGTGTGCAGGCCGCCGCCGAGAAGCAGGTCGCCTCCCGCGAGCGGGCCTCCGTCGTCGTGCTGCGGCCCTCGACCGGCGAGATCCTGGGCGTGGCCAACTCCAGCCCCGGCTTCAACACGGCGTTCCAGGGCTCCCTCGCCCCCGGCTCCACGATGAAGGTCATCACGTCGTCGCTGCTCCTGGAGAAGGGCCTGGCGGGCGTGGACAAGAAGCACCCGTGCCCGAAGTACTTCACGTACGGGCACTGGAAGTTCCAGAACGACGACAAGTTCCAGATCAAGAACGGCACGTTCAAGGCGAGTTTCGCCGCGTCCTGCAACACCGCCTTCATCAGCCAGGCCCCGAAGCTGGAGAACGACTCGCTGACCAAGCAGGCACAGCAGGTCTTCGGGCTCGGCCTCGACAACTGGGCGATCGGCGTGCCGAGTTTCGACGGTTCGGTGCCGGTGCAGTCGGACGCGCAGATGGCGGCCTCGCTGATCGGGCAGGGCGGGGTGCGGATGAACCCGCTGAACATGGCGTCGGTCGCGGCGACCGTGAAGTCCGGCACCTTCCACCAGCCCTACCTGGTCTCGCCGGACGTCGACCACCGCACGCTCGCGAAGGCCGCTCGGACGCTGTCCGCCGGGACCGTCGCCGACCTGCGGGAGCTGATGCACTACACGGCGGTCGCGGGCACGGCCGTGGAGCCGATGTCCGGGCTCGGCTCCGACATGGGCGCGAAGACCGGCTCGGCGGAGGTCGACGGGCAGAAGGAGCCCAACGGCTGGTTCACCGCATGGCGCGGTGATCTCGCCTCGGCGGCGGTGGTGGAGCAGGGCGGGCACGGCGGCGACTCGGCGGGCCCCGTCGTACGCCAGATGCTGCTCAACGGCGCCGGGTGACCGTTCTCCCGAGGTCGTGCGTTACCCGGTCGCGTGGGCGCTACACCGACCGTTAGCGTGCCGGTCATGACGTCAGCAGCAAACGCAGCGCATCCTCTGTTCGCCTCGGCCGTGACCGACATGGGACTGGCCGGACTCCTGCCGCGGGTGCGGCGGTTCCCCGAGGCGACCCGTACCGCGCAGGAGGCCGCCGACGCGATCGGCTGCGAACTGAGCGCCATCTGCAAGTCGTTGATCTTCGCCGCGGACGGGGTGCCGGTGCTGGTCCTGATGGACGGCGCGTCGCGGGTCGACGTCGAGCGCGTGCGGTGGGAGCTGTGCGCGGCGAAGGTGACGCGCGCCAAGGCGGACGTGGTGCGGGAGTTCACCGGGTACGCGATCGGCGGCGTCCCGCCCTTCGGCCACCGCAACAAGACCAGGGTTCTCGCGGACCGTTCGCTGCTCGCGCACGACGTCGTGTGGGCGGCGGCGGGCACCCCGTACGCCGTCTTCCCGATGGCGCCCGAGGCCCTGGCCTCGCATGCGGGCGCCACACTCGTGGACGTGCGCGAGGACGCCCTCGGATGACCCCGGCAGTCGCCGCCGCGGTGCTGCTCGCCGCGGTCACGCACGCGTCGTGGAACGCGCTGGCGCACCACATCACCGACAAGCTCGTCGGCTTCACGCTCATCTCCGGCGGCGGCACGCTCATCGGGCTCGTCATCGCGCTGTTCGCGCCTGTCCCGGCGGCGGGCGCGTGGCCGTACCTGATCGTGTCGGCGGTCATCCACATCGCCTACTACGTGCTGCTGATGACGTCGTTCAAGCTCGGCGACTTCGGCCAGGCGTATCCGATCGCGCGCGGCACGGCGCCGCTGGTGGTGACCGTGCTCGCGGCGGTGTTCGCGGGCGAGGTGCCGGGCGGCTGGCAGGCGGCGGGCGTCGCGGTGTCCTGCGCGGGCCTGACCGGGCTCACGGTGTGGGGGCTGCGCGGCTCCGGGCGCAGGCCGGACTGGCGGGCGGTCGGCGCGGCGCTCGCGACCGGGGTCTCCATCGCCGCGTACACGGTGGTGGACGGGCTAGGGGTGCGCGCGTCCGGCTCCGCGATGGGGTACATCGCGTGGCTGATGGTTCTCGAAGGGATCGCGGTGCCGGTGTACGCGGCGTACCGCTGGCGCGGTGAACTGGTCGCGAGACTACGCCCGTTCGCGCTGCTCGGTCTGGTGGGCGCGGCGCTGTCCGTGGCGGCGTACGGCCTGGTGCTGTGGGCGCAGACCCGGGCGGACCTGGCCCCGATCTCCGCGCTGCGGGAGTCGTCGATCATCGTGGGGGCGGCGATCGGGGCGGTGTTCTTCAAGGAGCGGTTCGGGTTGCCCCGGATCGTCGCCGCCGGGGTGATGGTGGCCGGGATCGGGCTGATGCTGCACGCGGGGTGAGTCCCCAGGGTTCAGAGGGTGGTGCGCTTGAACCCTGTGTTCACCGCCGTGATCCCGCCGTCCACGGGCAGCACCACGCCCGTCACCCAGGCCGCGTCGCGCGACGCCAGGAACGCCACCGCTGCCGCGATGTCCTCGGGCTCCCCGACCCGGCCGAGCGGATACAACTCGCTCATGACGTCGGGGTTGCGGCCCCGGTCGGTCCAGGCGCGGGTGCGGACCGTTCCCGGGGCGACGAGGTTGACGCGGACGCCGCGGGGGCCCGCGTGTCCCGCGAGGGTGCGGGTCAGGGAGATCAGCCCGGCCTTGGCGGCACTGTAGGCGTGGTTGCCGAAGTCCTGGAGGCCGTTGACGGAGCCGATGGTGACGACGGCGCCGCGGCCGGACGCGGCGAGGTGCGGGAGGGCGGCCTTGCAGCAGCGGTAGGCGCCGGTGAGGGAGAGGTCCAGGTCGCGGGACCACGCCTCGTCGTCCTCGTCCTCGAAGAGCGCGGTGTCGGGGTGGCAGGCGTAGGCGTTGTTGACGAGGACGTCGAGGCGGCCGAAGCTCTCGACCGCGCCCGCGACGGCCGCCGCCACGGAGTCCCGGTCACCCACGTCGCAGTGCCACGCGGTGGCGGCGCCGCCCTGTTCCCGGATCTCCCCGGCGGTCTTCTCCGCGGCCGGCACGTCGATGTCGGTGACCAGGACGTGGGCCCCCTCGGCGGCGAGGCGGTGCGCGACGGCCGCGCCGATGCCGCGTCCCGCGCCGGTGACCAGTGCCGCGTACCCCTCGAAGCGTGTCATGGCCCCGACGCTACCCGGGGTGGCACGCGGAGGATCCCTAGGGGTCCAACCAGGGTGATTCCGGATCGAGTTGGCGCCGCGCGGCCTCGAAGATCGTCGCATGACAACCACACAGCAGCGCGCCTTCCTCTACGGTCCCGTCCTGTTCGGCGCGTACGGGGTGATCCGGCTTCTCGACGGGATCGACGGGGAGAAGGGCCCCGGGCTCGCCTGGACGGCCGGACATCTCTGCTTCCTCGCGGGCCTCGCCTTCTTCGCCCAGGGCTTCGCCGCCATGCGCGAGGCAGCGGTACGCAAGGCGGCGGGCCGCGACCGATGGTCGTCGGCCGGGCTGTGGATCGGCGGCGCCGGGATCGCGGCGCTCGTGGTGCAGTTCGGGGCGGACATCGTGACGGGCCTGATGGCCGCCGACCACGCCGGGATGAGCGACCGGGTCGGCGACTTCCAGGCGCTGCCGGGCGTCGAGCTCGCCTTCTACGTCCTCGGCCCGCTCCTGTTCTTCGTGGGCCAGCTCCTGCTCACCGGCCGGCTGGCCGCCCTGCGCACCCTCAAGGCGTGGGCGCCGGTCCTGGTCCTCGCCGACTCACTGCTCTCCTACGCCGTCAAGGACCTCATCCCGCTCGGCGCCGTCCTGCTGGTGCTCTCCTACGCTCCCCTGTGGCGCGGCACCATCGACACCACGCGCACGGCCTTCATCAAGGCCTGAGTTCACGTATCCACCGGATCTCGCCGTCCTGCCGGATGCCGGTGGGGGCGAGTCCGGCGGACCGGGCCACGGCGGCGGAGGCGTGATGGTCGGGGTGGACGTGGGCGATCACGGACCGCACCCGCTGCCCGCCCAGCCAGTCCACCAGGCCCCTGGCAGCCTCCCCCGCGATTCCCCTGCCCTGCCAGGGAGTTCCGACCACCCACGCGATCTCGGTGACGGATTCGGTCACCGTCGCCTGGACCGTGCCCGTCGGGCAGGACTCGTCGCGCAGCCGGATCACCCAGTTCAGCCAGGTGACGGCCGGGTCGGGGGAGCCCGCGGTCAGGCGCTCGTAGCGGGCCCGCAGGGAGTGCGGGGTGTGCGGGGCGCCGCCGATGAAGGTGTGCAGCGCCGGGTCCGACAGCACCCCGGCCATCTCCTCGGCGTGCGCGACCTCCAGGGGCAGGAGGTCGAGGCGTTCGGTGGCGAAGGACTCGGCCACCAGGAGGCTCAACGTGCCTTCCCCGCGACCGACTTGGGGTCGAATCCGAAGGGGAGCTCCAGGCGGTGCGCCCGCATGAGGTCCTCGTCCACGAGCAGGTCGCCGGTCGCGCCGTCCGCCGCGATGACGCCCTCGCTGAGGATCAGCGCCCGCGGGCAGAGCTCCAGGGCGTAGGGCAGGTCGTGCGTGACCATCAGGACCGTCACGTCCAACGAGCGCAGGATGTCGGCGAGTTCGCGGCGGGAGGCGGGGTCGAGGTTGGAGGACGGCTCGTCCAGGACGAGGATCTCCGGTTCCATCGCGAGGACCGTGGCGACGGCCACCCGGCGGCGCTGGCCGAAGGAGAGGTGGTGCGGGGGCCGGTCGGCGAACTCCTCCATGCCGACCGACGCGAGCGCCTTGCGGACCCGCGCCTCCAGTTCCGGCCCCTTCATGCCCGCCGCGGCCGGGCCGAACGCGACGTCCTCGCGGACCGTCGGCATGAACAGCTGGTCGTCCGGGTCCTGGAAGACGATGCCGACCTTGCGCCGGATCTCCGCCATGTGCCGCTTGCCGACGGGCAGGCCCGCGACGGTGACGGTGCCCGCGCCGCCGGTCAGGATGCCGTTCAGATGCAGGACGAGGGTCGTCTTGCCCGCGCCGTTCGGGCCGAGCAGCGCGACCCGCTCGCCCTGCCCGATGGTCAGGTCGACGCCGAAGAGGGCCTGGTGCCCGTCGGGGTAGGCGAAGGCGAGCCCGGACACCTGCAGGGATACGGCGGCAGAAGCAGAATCAGTCACAGCACCCATCCCAGCAGACACACCACGAGCGCCGCACCCGGCAGGGCCAGCGCGGACGACCACTGGGTCCGGGAGGCCGTCACCTCGTCGATCACCGGCATCGACCCCGCGTACCCCCGGCTGACCATCGCCAGGTGCACGCGCTCGCCCCGTTCGTAGGAGCGGATGAACAGCGCCCCCGCAGATTTGGCGAGGACCCCCCAGTGCCGTACGCCGCTCGCCTCGAAGCCGCGCGACTCCCGCGCGATCTTCATCCGCCGCATCTCGTCCGTGATGACGTCCCCGTAGCGGATCATGAAGGACGCGATCTGGACGAGCAGGGGAGGCAGCTTGAGCCGCTGCAGTCCGAGCAGCAGTTCCCGCAGCTCCGTCGTCGAGGCGAGGAGCACCGACGCGGCGACGCCGAGCGTGCCCTTGGCCAGTACGTTCCACGCGCCCCACAGGCCGCTCTCGCTCAGCGACAGGCCGAGCACCTGCACCCGCTCGCCCTCCGCGACGAACGGCATCAGGACCGCGAAGGCGACGAACGGGACCTCGATGAGCAGCCGCTTGAGCAGATAGCCGGCCGGTACACGCGCCGCGAACGCCACCGTGGCAAGCAGCATCGCGTACAGCGCGAACGCCCACATCGCCTCGCGCGGCGTGGAGACGACGACCACGACGAAGCCGAAGACGGCGGCGAGCTTGGTGTGGGGCGGCAGCGCGTGCACGGGCGAGTGCCCGGCGCGGTAGAGGCGGTGTGCGTGTCCGGCGCCCATCTCAGACGGACTCGCGCGCGGTGACCTCGGTGGAGGCCGCGTCGCCCGTACGCCGCCTGCGCAGCGCCCAGAAGATCCCGGACCCGGCGACGACGGTCACGCCGACGCCGATGATCCCGGCGAGGCCGCCGGAGAGACGGGCGTCGGTGACGTCCTTGACGCCGTAGTCGGCGAGCGGCGAGTCGGCGGAGGCGTGCTCCTTCGCCTTCTGGTCGATGCCCTTGTCGTGGGCGACCTTCTCCAGGCCGTCGGGGTTGGCGGAGGCGTAGAAGGAGACGAACCCGGCGAGCACGAGCGAGGTGATGAGGCCGGTGATCCAGATCTTGCGGTGCGAGCGGGCGGCCACGGGGGCGGGGGCCGCGGCCGGGACGTCGACCAGTTCGCCGCCGACCTTCAGCTTGAGCGGCTGCGTCAGGCCCCGGGCGCCGTGGACGAGGTCGGGACGGACGGCCACGACGGCGCCGACGGTGAGGGCGGTGATCGCGGCCTCGCCGATGCCGATGAGGACGTGCACGCCGATCATCGCGGTGGCCACCTTGCCGATGGAGACGTCGGTCGTCCCCCCGATGGCGTAGATGAGGGTGAAGACCACGGCGGCCGCCGGGACGGAGAGGACGGCGGCGACGAAGGAGGCGGCGGTGATCGAGCGGCGGCCGCGGGGCAGCACCTTCACGAGGCCGCGGAAGACGAGGTAGGCGACGACGGTGGTGGTGATCGCCATGTCCGTGATGTTCACGCCGAGCGCGGTCAGGCCGCCGTCGGCGAACAGCACGCCCTGCATCAGGAGCACCACGGACACGCACAGGACCCCTGTATAGGGGCCCACCAATATCGCGGCCAGGGCACCGCCCAGGAGGTGGCCGCTGGTGCCCGCGGCGACAGGGAAGTTGAGCATCTGCACGGCGAAGATGAACGCCGCGACCAGACCGGCGAGCGGCGCGGTGCGTTCGTCCAGTTCACGGCGGGCGCCGCGCAGGCTGACGGCGACGGCGCCCGCGGCGACGACACCGGCGGCCGCCGACACGGGGGCGTTGATGAATCCGTCGGGTACATGCATGGCAGGGCACTCCGGCGCTCGGGCAGATGGTTAACCGTTCGATGATAGTGCCTTGTTGCGAATGCCTTGCAAGAGCGTCTCGGCACCAATTAACCCTGGCCCGTAAACCCAGACATATGGGACATTGGATGGCATGACCGTCTCCGAGCAGTACGTGGAGCAGTACGCCCGGGCGCATGTCGTCACCGATTCCCCCGACGCGCCCCGGGCCGTGCCGGTCGTGCTGCGTTACGACGGCCGGATCCGCGTCACGCTCCCCGACGCCGGCGAGTGGATCTTCCCGCGCGATCTCCTGGAACAGGGGCTGCGCGCCCCGGTCACCGGTGACTCCGTGCGGATCTGGCCCTGCGGGCGGGTGCAGGCGGTCATCGAGTTCCACCCGCACGGCCCCGGACAGCCGAACGGGGTGACGGTCGTGCAGTTCGACGTCAAAGCGCTGATCCGCTTCCTGCGTCGTACGTACACGGCCGTCACCCCGGCGACGATCACGCACTGAGTCATCCGGTCAGGTCACCCGGCCGGGCCACCTGGTCGGGTCACTGGTCAGGCGTCGACGAGTTCCTTGTTCTCCCCGGGACGCCCGGCGGCCTCGGCCGCGTTCAGGCCCTCGCCCTCGACGTCCACGTTGGGCAGCGCGCGGTCCAGCCACTTCGGCAGCCACCAGGCCTTCTTGCCGAGCAGCGCGAGCACCGCGGGCACGATCGCCATACGGACGACGAACGCGTCGAAGAAGACGGCGATCGCCAGACCGAAGCCGATCATCTTCACCATCTGCTCCGAGGAACCGATGAAGCCCGAGAACACCGCGATCATGATGATCGCCGCGGCCGTGACCACCCGGGCGCCGTGCCGGAACCCGGTGACGACGGCCTGCGCGGGTCGCTCACCGTGGACGTACGCCTCCCGCATCCGGGTCACGAGGAAGACCTCGTAGTCCATCGCGAGACCGAAGACCACACCGACCATGAAGATCGGCATCATCGACATGACCGGGCCGGTCTGCTCGACGCCGAAGACCGAGCCGAGCCAGCCCCACTGGAAGACGGCGACGACGGCGCCGAGCGCGGCGAGCACCGAGAGCAGGAAGCCGAGGGCCGCCTTGAGCGGGACGAGGATCGAGCGGAAGACGACCATCAGGAGCAGGAACGCCAGGCCGACGACGAGTGCCAGGTAGGGCACGAGCGCGTCGTTGAGCTTCTGCGAGACGTCGATGTTCATGGCCGTGGAGCCGGTGACCGCGAGCTCGGCGCCGGTGTCGGCCTTGATGTCCTGGCCGGCGTCACGGATGGCGTGGACGACGTCCTCGGTCTCGACGGAGGACGGCTTGTACTTCGAGACGACGCTGATGATCGCGGTGTCTCCGGCCTTGTTGAACGTGGCCGGGGCGACGACCGCGACGCCGTCCGTGTCCTTGATCGTGGAGACGACCTTGTCGACGGCGGCCTTCGGGTCGTCCGTGCCCTTGGCGTCGACGACCGTCATGAGCGGACCGTTGAAGCCGGGCCCGAAGCCTTCCGACAGCAGGTCGTAGGCCTTGCGCTGAGTGGTGTCGGTGGGCTGGGCGCCGTCGTCGGGCAGGCCCAGCTCCAGCGAGGCGACCGGGATCGCGATCGCGCCGAGCCCGATGACGCCCGCGACCAGGACCATGACCGGGCGGCGCAGCACGAAGCGGGCCCAGCGGGTGCCCATGTTGGCCTTGGGCTCCGCCTTCTCGGTGGAGTCGAGCGTCTTGCGGGCCTTGCGGCCGTGGACCCGCTTGCCCGCGAAGCCGAGCAGCGCCGGGATCAGGGTGAGCGCGATGAGGACCGCGATGGCGACCGTGCCGGCCGCGGCGACGCCCATCTTCGTCAGCATCGGGATGTTGACGACGGCGAGGCCGACCAGCGCGATGACGACGGTCAGACCGGCGAAGACGACGGCCGAGCCGGCGGTGCCGACGGCCCGTCCGGCCGCTTCCTCGCGCTCCCGGCCCTCGGCCAGTTCGGTGCGGTAGCGGGAGACGATGAAGAGGGCGTAGTCGATGCCGACCGCGAGGCCGATCATCATCGCGAGGGTGGAGGTGGTGGTGCCCAGGTCGAGCGCGTTGGCGAGCGCCGTGATGCTGGAGACGCCGATGCCGACACCGATCAGCGCGGTCAGCAGCGGGAGCCCGGCCGCGAGCAGCGAGCCGAACGTGATGACGAGGACCACGGCCGCGATGGCGATGCCGATGACCTCGGTGGCGCCGGTCTCGGGCATGGCCTGCAGCGCGTCACCGCCGACCTCGACGGTCAGGCCGGTCTCTTTCGCCTGGTCGATGACCTTCTGCAGCGCGTCCCGGTCGTCGTCGGTCAGCTCCATCGAGGAGACCTTGTACGTCGCCGAGGTGTAGGCGATCGTGCCGTCCTTGCTGACCGTCTTCGCGGCGAACGGGTCGGCGACGGAGGCGACCTGCTTCGAGCTGGACTTGAGCTCGGCGACGGTGTCCTGCACGTCCGCCTTGTTCGCGGCGCCGGTGAGTTTCTCGCCGGCCGGGGCCTTGAAGACGACGCGGGCGGTGGCGCCGTCGGCGGAGGAGCCGGGGAAGCGCTGGTCGAGGAGGTCGAAGGCCTTCTGGGCCTCGGTGCCGGGTATCGAGAAGGAGCTGGAGGCGGCGGTCGGCGCGGTGGCCGCGCCGACGCCCGCGAGGGTGAGCAGGGCCACCCATATCAGGGCGACGAAGTGCCGTCGACGAAAGGCGAGTTTGCCGAGTTTGTAGAGGAAAGTGGCCACGAAGGCGTACTCCCGGTCAGGTCGTTAAATACAGCTGGGCAGGGAAGATCAGCCCGACGACGTGAGCGGTCGCGTCAGGTGCGGGGAAAAGCTGGTCGGATCAGGCGCTGAGGGCGGGGAGGACGACAGCGTCGATGTACGAGGTGAGGTACGCCTGTGTCGGTGGCTGCTCGTCGATGAGCGTCCGGGTGGCGAAGGCACCGATGATCATGTGGAGCACATAGCCGAGCGCCGGGTTGTCGGTCCGGATCTCGCCGCGCTCCACGGCTCTGCGCAGCAGCCGGTCGAGGCCAGACAGCTCGGGCGCGACGATCCACTCCCGGAAGGCCTCCAGGAGGTCCGGGTTGGCGTGCACGGCCACCATCAGGCCGCGCATCAGCGCGCTGTTCTGCTCCATGTGACAGTCGTCCTCGCGGACGGCCATCGCGTGCAGGTCACCGCGGAGCGAGCCCGTGTCGATCTCGGCGAAGCGCGGCTTCTGGTGCCGCAGCGCCTTCACGACCAGCTCGGCCTTGCCGCCCCACTGACGGTAGAGCGTCGCCTTGCTGGCCCGGGTGCGGGCCGCCACGGCGTCCATCGTCAGGGCGTCGTAACCGACCTCGCGGAGCAGCTCGAGCACGGCCCCGTACAGCTCGGCCTCGCGCTCGGGCGTGATCCGGCTGCGGCGCGCCGTTGCTTCCGCGACCATGATCGTCACCTCTCCTCGGTCCACCTACGCCCTGAACATACCCCGTCCACTAACGAAACGAAACCGTTTCGTACGTGCGGTGCGCCACATCTCTCACGAGGTGCCCGGTTGCCGGAGGTCCCGTCGCGGAAAAGCATGGGGAGGTGACAGAAGATGCAGCCGAGGCGTACCTGAGGTTCCCGCACGTGAGCGGCGAGCGACTGTGCTTCGTCGTCGAGGACGACCTGTGGGTCGCACCGCTCGACGGCTCGGCGCGGGCCTGGCGGGTCACCGTCGACCGCACCAAGGTCAGCCACCCACGGTTCTCCCCCGACGGCACGCACATCGCGTACACGACCTGGCGCAGCCTCGACCCGGAGATCTACCTGGCACCGGTCGACGGCGGCTCCGCGCGCCGCCTCACCTACTGGGGCAGCGTGGACACGCAGGTACGCGGCTGGTCCCCCGACGGGGACATCCTCGCGGTGGCCTCGCACGGCGAGCCGTTCTCCTACTTCACCTTCGCCTACAGCGTCCCCACCGACGGCACCCCCGGCGGCAAACTGCCCTGGGGCCCGGTCTCCGACATCCAGGTCGCCGACATCGACGGGGAGCGGCAGACCCTGCTCCTGACCGGTACGCCGCCGCACGAGCCGGCCGCCTGGAAGCGCTACCGGGGCGGCGCCCAGGGCCGGTTGTGGGTGCACGGGCAGCGCATCCTCGCCGACCTGGACGGGCACCTCGACGACCCGATGTTCGTGGACGGCCGGATCGCGTTCCTCTCCGACCACGAGGGCATCGGCAACGTCTACTCGTGCCTCCCGGACGGATCGGACCTGACCCGGCACACCGACCACGCCGAGTTCTACGCCCGGCACGCCTCCTCCGACGGCGCCCGGATCGTCTACCAGTGCGCGGGCGAACTGTGGCTCCTGGACGACCTCTCCCCCGGCTCGCAGCCCCGCCGCCTGCACGTCCGTCTGGGCGGCCCGCGCGCCGGGCGGCGCGGCTACCAGGTCCCGGCCGCCCTGCACGTCGACGCGCTCTCCGTCGACGAGACCGGCCGGGCCGGCGCGATCGTCGTACGCGGCTCGCTGTACTGGCTGACCCACCGCGACGGTCCGGCCCGCACCCTCAGCGACACCCCGGGCGTGCGCGTCCGGCTGCCCGAGATGCTCGGCTCCGGCGGGCAGGTCGCCTACGTCACCGACGCCGACGGCGAGGACGCCGTCGAGATCGCCTACCTGCCGCGCGCCTCCGGCGACCGCGCGCCGCGCCGGCTCGCCTCCGGCGCACTGGGCCGCGTACAGGAACTGGTCAGCGATCCGGACGGCGAACGGCTCGCCATCGCCTCGAACGACGGCCGGCTGCTGCTCCTCGACACGGCCGAGGAGTCCGACGGCGAGGTCACCGAGCTGATCCGGTCGGTGAACGGCCCGGTCCGCGATCTCGCCTTCTCCCCCGACGGCCGCTGGCTGACCTGGGCGCACCCGGGCATCGGCCGCTCGCTGCGGCAGATCAAGATGGCCCGCATCAAGGACCGCACCATCGTCGACGTCACCAACGGCCGCTTCGAGGACGAGAACCCGGTCTTCACCCGCGACGGCCGCTACCTGGCGTTCCTGTCGTGGCGCGGCTTCGACCCGGTCTACGACGTGCACACCGGCGACCTGTCGTTCCCGCTCGGCTGCCGCCCCTATCTCGTACCGCTGTCGTCGGCGACGCCCTCGCCGTTCGCGCTCTCCCCCGACGGGCGCACGGCGGCCGGCGGCCTCGACCCGGTCGAGGAGTCCGGCCTCACCCAGGCCGCGCCGACCGTGGAGATCGAGGGCCTGCCGAACCGCGTGGTCCCCTTCCCGGTCGCCGCGTCCAAGTACTCGGCGCTCAACCCCGTCGCCGGCGGCGGTCTGGTCTGGCTGCGCTGGCCGATCTCGGGCGCGCTCGGCGAGACGTTCGCCAACCCCGCCGACACCTCCTCCCAGCCCACCCTCGAACACTTCTCCCTCGCCAAGTGCAAGAAGACCCAGCTCGTCGACCACATGGACTGGTTCGAGGTCAGCGGCGACGGCACCCGGCTCGTCGTCGGCGACGAGGGCGAGCTGCGCGCCGTGCCCTCCACCGAGGCCGGCGACAACGACACGACCGTCTGGATCGACCTGCGCCGCATCCTGCACGAGGCCCAGCCGCCCGCCGAGTGGCGCGGCGCCTTCGAGGAGGCGGGCCGGATCATCCGCGCCTACTTCTGGGAACCGGACATGTGCGGCATCGACTGGCCCGGCGTGCTCGACCAGTACCGCCCCCTGGTCGAACGGGTCGCGTCGCCGGACGAGTTCGCGGACCTGCTGCGCGAGGTCCTGGGCGAACTGGGCACCTCGCACGCCTACGTCTCCGCGGCCCGCCGCAACGAGGGGCCGGCGCACTACCAGCGCGCCCAGGGCCTGCTGGGCGTCAACTTCGTCTGCCGGGAGGAGGGTTGGGCGATCGTCCGGATCCTGCCCGGCGACTCCTCCGACTCCAAGGCCCGCTCCCCGCTGTCCGGTACCGGCATCCGCGAGGGCGCGATCCTCACGCATGTCGACGGCCGCCCGGTCGACCCCGTCACGGGCCCGTTCCCGCTCCTGGCAGGCGCGGGCGGCACGACCGTCGAGCTGACCTTCACCCGGGCCGAGGGCGGCGGCCGCGCGCGCCGCGTGGCGGTGGTGCCCCTGGTCGACGAGCGGCCGCTGCGCTACCAGGACTGGGTGGCCCAACGTCGCGAGTACGTACGGGAGTTGAGCAACGGCGAGTGCGGCTATCTGCACATCCCCGACATGGGCGGGTCCGGCTGGGCCCAGTTCAACCGGGACCTGCGCAAGGAGGTCTCCCGGCCCGCGCTCATCGTCGACGTACGCGGCAACGCGGGCGGCCACATCAGCGAGCTGGTCGTCGAGAAACTCACCCGCAAGATCATCGGCTGGGACCTGAGCCGTAACGCCCAGGCCGTCTCCTACGCCTCGAACGCGCCCCGGGGCCCGGTCGTCGCCATCGCCGACGAGGCGACCTCGTCCGACGGCGACATGATCACCGCGGCGTTCAAGCTCCTCGGTCTCGGCCCGGTCGTCGGCCAGCGCACCTGGGGCGGCGTCGTCGGCATGACCGGCCGGCACCGGCTCGGCGACGGCACGGTGATCACCGTGCCGATGAACGCGGCGTGGTTCCCCGAGTACGGCTGGTCGATCGAGAACCGCGGCGTCGACCCCGACATCGAGGTGCTGCGCACCCCGCTGGACTGGGCGGAGGGCCGGCACGCGCAGCTCGACGACGCGGTCCACCTCGCCCTCGACCTGCTGAGGGAAGAAGGCGCGAAGAACCCGCCGGACCACTCGGACGTCCCGGACCGGCGCCGGCCCACGCTGCCGCCCCGGCAGTAACGGGGCAGGCAGGACAAGCAGTAGGGCCCCGCCCGGCGTCCCGGGTGGGGCCCACTTCGCTCAGGGAAGAGCGTCAGGAGTCGCGGTCCTGGCTGAACTTGTCCTGCTGCTCCTGGGCGCGGTCGCGAGCCTCGTCCCGGCCCTGCGAGCCACGCTCGCGAAGCTGGTCCTGGCCCTGCTGTCCGCGCTCGCTCGCCTCGTCCTTGGCACCGCTCGCGCGGTCCTTGGCCTTGTTGGAGAGCTCTTCGCCCTTGTCCTTGAACTGGTCCATGATGCCCATGCTTTGTTCACTCCCGTAGTGGGTTGGAGGGGGTGGGGCTCGACCAGATTGACACGCCAGGACATCACGCGCATTTCGATCAATAACGGACCGTGCGCAGCCGGGGAAACCGCGGGTCAGCGCCCCCGTACCGTCTCGTCGGCCGCACCGCCCGCACCCACCAGGCCCCGCGACACGCTGCCGAGCCGCGGCTCGAACCGGCGCATCTCGCGCTGCCCCACGGCCCCGATGACCCCGGGCAGATATCCGCGGATGCCCTGCATCCCGCGCAGCCACCACTGCGCGTACACGTGCGACGACCGCCGCTCGATGCCCGCCACGAGCCGGTCGACGGCCGGGCCCAGCGGATACGTCTTGTTCGACGGCCACGGCAGCCGCTGGCGCAGCTCGCGCATCACGTCGTCCTGGTCGGCGCCGCGCACCATGTCGGTGTCGGTCCAGGACAGATAACCGACGCCGACGCGTACGCCCTTGTAGCCGACCTCGGCGCGCAGGGCGTGCGCGTACGCCTCGACTCCCGACTTGGACGCGCAGTACGCGGTCATCATGGGCGCCGGCGTGATCGCCGCGAGCGAGGCGACCTGCAGCAGGTAGCCGCGCGACTCCATCAGGACGGGCAGGAAGGCGCGGGCCGTCACGGCGGAGCCGATGAGGTTCACCTCGATGACGCGGCGCCAGGCGACCGGGTCCGAGTCCACGAAGGGGCCGCCCGTGGCCACACCGGCGTTCGCCACGACGATGTCGACCTTCCCGAACCGCTCCTTCACCTCCTCGGCGACCCGCGCCATCGCCACGTGGTCCGTGACATCCGCGTGCCACCAGTCGGCGTCGGCGTGCAGCCGGCCCGCGACCTGCTTCAGCTCGTCCGGCTCCAGGCCGACCAGCGCGATCTTCGCGCCGCGCGCCGACAGCTTGCGCGCCAGCAGTTCACCGACTCCGCGCGCCGCGCCCGTGACGACCGCGACCTGACCCTCCAGGCTGACCCTGCTCATGCGACATCCGCCCCCTTCTCCGACTGATTCTGAGACTGCTGCTTCTGCGGCTGCTTCTGCGATTCCAGGTAGGCGGCGGCCAGTTCACGGATGTTCTCCGTGACGGTCTCCGGTGCCTCGATGGGCGTCATGTGCCCGAGGCCCGGCAGCTCGGTCAGGCCCACGCAGTGCGGCAGTTCGGCCGCGATCCGCCGGGCGTGCACGATGGGCGTGAGCCGGTCCACGGTGCCGCCGAGCACCGCCACCGGCATCGTCAACTCCCGTACGGCCTCGTCCATGTCGAGCGTCTCCAGGACGTGCGACCAGCCGTACCGCACCCCGCGCGGACACGCGTGCACGATCCGCGCGCAGGCCTCGACCTTGCCGGGCGACGCGCCCGGTCCCATGGTCGCGAACTTCAACACCCGCTTGCCCAGCGGCGTGACAGGACCGAGCGGCGCCTTCGACCCGAGGATCGAGCGGGTCACCCTGGTCCGCAGCGCGCCCGCGACCAGCAGCGGCACCACCGTCGCCTCCGCGACCAGCCGCGAGCTGCCGGTGCTGCACAGCAGGACGGCCGCGGCCCGTTCCTTGAAGCCGGGCCGCGCGGCCGCGGCCATCATCGTCATGCCGCCCATGGAGTGCCCGGCGAGCACGGCCCGCTCCCCCGGCGCCAGCGTCGCGTCGAGCACGGCCTCCAGGTCGTCGGCCAGCATGCCGGCGGTGTACGGCAGTCGCGTGGCGGCGGGCGAACGCCCGTGCCCGCGCTGGTCGTACGTGATCACCCGGTGGTCGGTGGCGAGCGCGCGGATCTGCGCGGCCCAGAAGGCCGTCGAGCAGGTCCACCCGTGCGACAGCACCACCGCGGGCGCGTTCTCGGGACCGTGCACCTCGACGTGCAGCCGCGCCCCGTCCGCCGAGACGGCGGTCAGCTCGCGGGCGGCGACGGGCGGCGCGAAGGGCCCGGTCTGCATGTGCATGAGACGGCTCACGCCGTGCTCACCTCCGTCTTCTTCTTCGAGCCCTTGGCCTGTACGGCACGGGCCTGCGGTACCTGGGCCGGGGCGCGCAGCACCTCGTACTCCCCCACGTCCACATGGCGTGTGGCCTGCCGGAACTCGGTCGTGGTGCCGGGCCACACGGTCGTGTTGACCCCGTTCTCGTCGAGGTACCAGCTGTTGCAGCCGCCGGTGTTCCACACGGTGCGCTTCATCCGGTCCTGTACGCGGTTGTTCCAGCCGGTGACGGCGCTCTCGCGCGGGGTGAGGGCGACGCGGCCGCCCAGCACGTTCAACTGCCGCATGTAGTCGGCCAGGTAGTTCAGCTGCGACTCGATCATCAGGATCATCGAGGAGTTCCCGAGGCCGGTGTTCGGCCCGATGACGGTCATGAAGTTCGGGAACCCGGCGGCGGTGGCCCCGCGCAGGGCGGCCATTCCGCCCTTCCAGCTCTCGGCCAGGCTGACGCCGTCCGCGCCGATGACGCGCCGAGCGATCGGCATGTCGGTGACGTGGAACCCGGTGCCGAAGACGATCGCGTCCACCTCGGCCTCGCTGCCGTCTGCGGCCACGAGGGTGTTGCCCCGGATCTCGCTGAGCCCCGACGCCACGACGTCGACATTCGGCTGCGCGAGCGCGGGGTAATAGGTGTTGGACAGCAGGATCCGCTTGCAGCCGATGCGGTAGTCCGGGGTGAGTCTGGCGCGCAGCGCCGGGTCCTTGACCGCCCGGTGCATGTTGCGCTTGGCGAGCTGCTCGACCATGCCCATCTCATTGGGCCGCTTGGTGAACGCCTGGACCTGCAACTCCCGTATGCCCCACAGGAGTCCGCGCCGTGCCTGCGTGGTGAAGGGCAGCCGGCGGTGCAGCCAGCGCTCGGCCTTGGTGATCGCCCGGTCGGCGCGCGGCATGACCCAGGGAGGCGTGCGCTGGAAGAGCGTCAGTTCGGCGACGTCCTTCTGGATGGCGGGCACGATCTGGATGGCCGAGGCGCCGGTGCCGATCATGGCGACGCGCTTGCCGCGCAGGTCGTAGTCGTGATCCCACTGCGCCGAGTGGAAGACCTTGCCCGGGAAGGTGTCGATCCCGGGGATGTCCGGCGTCTTGGGGTCGGAGAGCGGCCCGGTGGCGGAGACGACGACGTCGGCGGTGAGCGTCCCGCTCGCGGTCTCGATCTCCCACCACAGCCGCTCGCTGTCCCACCGCAGCTCCCGCACCTCGGAGTCGAGCCGGATGTGCGGACGCAGCCGGAAGACGTCGGCGACGTGCTCCAGGTACTCCCGGATGCGCCCCTGCGCCGAGAACGTGCGCGGCCAGTCCGGGTTCGGCGCGAAGGAGAACGAGTACAGGTGCGACGGCACGTCGCACGCGCATCCCGGGTAGCTGTTGTCGCGCCAGGTGCCGCCGACCGCGTCGGCCCGCTCCAGCACCACGAAGTCGGTGATGCCCTCGCGGCGCAGTCTGACCGCCGCGCCGAGCCCGCCGAAGCCGGACCCGATCACCGCCACCCGTACGTGCTCGTGTCCCTGCTCGGTCATCCCGGCGCCTCCCCTGCCGCGCGACTCTGCCAGTGAACACTGGCGCAATTGGAGCGTAGAGCAGCACCGTACCGATGGGTAGGGGTCGGGCCGAGGAAAGTTACCGGCAGTACGGCATAGGGTTTCCGACGTGGCAGAAATGGCGACCGAACCCGGTGACGAGGACAACGGCCTGCGCGAATTCCGCATGGAGGAACTGGCGAAGGAGGCCGGCATCACCGTGCGTACCGTGCGCTTCTACCGCGAGCGCGGCCTGATCAAGCCGCCCCGCCGCGAAGGCCGTATCGCCTGGTACGACGAGACGCACCTGACCCGGCTGCGCACGATCGCCGCCCTCCTGGACCGCGGCCACACCCTCAACGGCATCGCCGAACTCTCCGAGGCCTTCGACCGCGGCCGCGACGTCGGCGAACTCCTCGGCCTCGGCGAACCCACCGAGGAGACCCCGGTCCGCCTCTCCCCCACCGAACTGGCCGACCATTTCGCGGGCGAAGTGACCCCCGAGAACCTCCAAGCGGCCCTGGACCTCGGCTACTTGGGCACCGACGGCGAGGAGATCGTGCACATCAGCCGCCGCCTCCTGGAGGTCTCGGCGGCCCTGGTACGCGAAGGCATCCCGCTGGCGGAGGTCCTCCTGGCGGCGAGCCGCGTCCGCGAGCACGCCGACGCCATGGCCACCCTCTTCACCGAGCTGATCCTCGCGCACGGCACCGAGAAGGACGTCCAGCGCCTGCGCCCGCTGGCCAAGTCGGTGGTCGAGGCCGAACTCTCGATGGCCCTGGACCGCAAACTCGGCCCGCCCGCCCCCTGAGCGCGCTCAGACCGGCAGCCACCAGCGGGCCTTGTAGATCCCGCCGCCGAGAAGCTTGTACGCGCCCGGCGGCCGGTGCACGCTCACCGTCGTCGTCCACCAGGTCTCCCCGAGCCCCGCCTCGGGCACGGTGGTCACGACCCGCCCGGAGCGCGGATCGTTCCCGGCGCACTTCACGCCCTTGCGGACGATCTCCCCGGCCCCCGCGAAGTCCTGCGCGAAGGTCCGGCCGCGCGTCTCGTACTGGAAGACCGAGGCGCTGGTCGTCACCCACATCCGTCCCGCCCGCCCCGCGACAGGGAAGAGATCGTGCCCGCCGGCCGACTTCCCCGGCGTCGCGACCGGCAGCGGATCGGCGAACCGCCGCACGAGCCGCGGCCGCGCCACCGTCCCCGCCACCTCGAACGCCACCAGCTCGTCGTCCCCCATCGCCCACAGCACCCGGCGCTCCCGGTCCCAGTGCAGCCCGTGCCCGCCCTTCAGCTCGGCCTCCGTGAACCGCGTGGCCCGCGGACCGAGCGAGGCGGCATAGAGCCGCACGCGGGCCCCGGTGCTGCAGGCGACGGCGACGTTCCCGTCCGGCAGGATCTCGGCGGTGTGCGGGTTGTACAGATCGTCCCCGGGCCCGATGGCCGTACCCCAGTACCTGCGCCCGGTCGGCCACTCCACCACGCCCACGAACCCGAACGACGCCGTGGTCAGCACGAACGTCCGCCCGCGATGGAGCCGCACCTTCGCCTCGCTCGGATACACCCAGCTGACCTCGGGCGCGCAATCCCGGTACCGGGCGTCCCCGAGCGGCGAGAACGCCCACCGCACCACTCCCGGATCGGCCCCCGGGTCCCAGACATCCGTCCCCGGATCAAGCACCAGAATCCGCTTGCTCGCCTGCTCGGTGAGCAACACGGGCGGCACCCCCGCGCCCGCCGCGGCTCCCCCCGCCCCGGCCATCCCGAGCGCGGCCCCGGCCCCGGCCCCCGCGGCCCCGAGCAGCAGACCGCGCCGGGACGGGACATGAGAGGAGCGAGACATGAAGTACCCCCGTACGAAAGGCAGTTACCCCAGGGAGTCGACCCCGGGCTCATCATGTACGCGACCAGAATCTGCCATGCCGCACGAGGGTACGTAAGCCCTGCGACGAGCTCTGTTCCTACTCGTAGACGACTGTCACGGGGGCATGGTCCGACCACCGCTGCTCGTGCGTGGCGGCCCGCTCCACGAACCCCTTGACCGCACGCCCCGCGAGCCCGGGCGTCGAGACATGCATGTCGATCCGCCACCCGGTGTCATTGTCAAAGGCCCGCCCCCGGTACGACCACCACGAGTACGGCCCCTCGACATCCGGATGCAGCGCCCGTACGACGTCGACGTAGCCGCCGTCCGACGCCTCGAAGACCTGGCTCAGCCACTCCCGCTCCTCGGGGAGGAAGCCGGAGTTCTTCTTGTTGCCCTTCCAGTTCTTGAGATCGGCCTCGGCGTGGGCGATGTTCCAGTCGCCGCAGACGACGACCTCGCGACCCTCGGCGGCGGCCCGCACCCGCAGCCCCTTCAGGTACTCCAGGAACTCGGCCATGAAGCGGATCTTCTCGTCCTGCCGCTCGGTGCCGACCTCACCGGACGGCAGGTAGAGGCTGGCGACGACGACACCAGGGAGGTCGGCCTCCACGTAGCGGCCGCTGCCGTCGAACTCGGCCGACCCGAAGCCGATCCGCACCCGCTCCGGCTCACGCCGCATGTAGAGCGAGACCCCGGCCCGTCCCTTGGCGGCGGCCGGGGCGTGCACGACGTGCCAGCCCTCGGGCTCGCGCACCCCGGCGGGCAGCTGGTCCGGCTCGGCGCGCACCTCCTGCAGGCACAGCACGTCGGCGGAGGTCTCGGCGAGCCACTCCACGAAGCCCTTCTTGGCGGCCGCACGCAGCCCGTTCACGTTCACAGAGGTCACAGTCAGCACCGGGACACCGTACCGGCACACTTAATGCGTAAACCGCACCCTCAAGCATAGAGTTACGATCATCCGCATGAGTATTCATCCCGCGCCCGCCACCGTGCCCACCCTGCGCACCGTCTCCTTCGACCACCCCGACGCGGTGGCGCTGAACGACCGCGTCCAGCTCGAATACGCGGAGCGCTACGGCGACGAGGGCGATGTCACACCGCTCGATCCGACGATGTTCACCCCGCCGCGGGGCCTGTACCTGATCGCGTACGACGCGGCGGGCACGCCGCTCGCGACCGGCGGCTGGCGCGCGCAGGACGAGAACGAGGAGGGGTACGCGGACGGCGACGCCGAGCTGAAGCGCATGTACGTCACCCCGGAGGCGCGCGGCCTGGGCCTGGCCCGCCAGATACTCGCGGCTCTGGAGGCGGACGCCCGCGCGGCGGGCCGCACCCGCATGGTCCTGGAGACGGGCACGAAGCAGCCGGAGGCGATCGCGCTCTACGGTTCCAGCGGCTACGAGCCCTGCGCCAAGTTCGGTCTCTACCGTTTCGAGGACCTGAGCCGCTGCTACGCCAAGGCGCTGTAGCCCCTTGCTGCGCCCCTGCGTACGGGGGCAAAGCAAGAACCCCGCCGGATACCCGGCGGGGTTCTCAATTGCGGTGGACCTGTGGGGATTTGAACCCCAGACCCCCTCGATGCGAACGAGGTGCGCTACCAGACTGCGCCACAGGCCCTTGCAACGAGTGAAACTCTAGCATCCTCATCCGGGTGCTCGGAAATCGGTTCCCGAGCTGGTCAGCCCAGTCACTCGTTGGCGGCTCGCGGCCGTCCGTCGGCGCCGTCGTCGTACTGGTCGAAGAGCGGCGTGCGCCCGCGCTCGCGGGAGCGCCGGGCGGACGCGGCGCGGCGGGCGTCGCTGCGCCCGTCGTCGGCGACCTGCTCCTGCTCCTCTTCCAGCAGCGGCTCGGGCTCGGCCTGCTGCTCCGCCGCGGACGAGCGGGCCGCGCTCCACGTCTCGGGAGCGCCGTAGTCGATGCCACCGCCGGCGCGGGGGGCGACCGGGGCGGTCACGTAGGTGGGCAGCGGCACCGGGACGGGGTCCCAGCTGTCGCCGGGACCCGGGCGGCGCTGCCGCTCCCGCTGCTGGTCGACCCACTCCGCGTGGTCGGTCTGCTCGACGAGCGCGCGCCGGTCGGCGGCGAGCGCCTCCAGACCGGAGTCGGCGGCCGGGTCGCCGCCTGGACCCTCCTCCAGATCTTCGCCGCCGGCGCGCTGCCCGGCCGCCTGCCGCCTGCGCGGCTGCCGCTCCCGCAGGCGCTGCGCGGCGATCTCGGCGCGGCGGCGGTCCATGACGTAGGCGAAGCGGCGTCGTTCCTGGGCCCGCAGATAGACGATGTACGTGCTGAGCAGCAGTGCGGGCGCCACGGGTGCCCACAGGAACGCGGTGCCGCCGACCGCGGCCACGACGGCGCCGATGGAGAAGGCGACGAAGAGCAGCACGGTGGTGCGGCGGCGGCGCGCGAGCACCTTGGTGCGCCGGGCGCGGGCCTGCGCCTCGGCGGAACTGACGCGCGGGGGGCGGGACGTGACGGGGGCGGCGGGTTCCGGTGCCGGTTCCGGCTCGGGTTCGGGCTCGCGGACGGGCTCCGTGTACTCCCGCGCGACGGGCTCCCGCGTGACAGGCGGGGGCGTGACGAAGCTCCGGGCGTCCACCGCGTCGGTGGCCGCTTCCGGGTCGACCGGGGTGCCGCGCTGCTCGCCGGTCTCCGGCGAGCGCGCCTGCAGGTCCTTGGCGTACCGGCGCTCCATGCCCGCCCGTCCGGAGAGAAGCCGGATGGCGGTGCTGAAGCGTTCCGTCGGACGGGCTTCGTTCAGCTCGTCCTGCCTACGGAGCCACATCGGCACCAAGTAGGCGGCCCAGGCCCCGACGATGACTGCGTAGATGAGGCCGCTGCTGCTCACGCCTCACACCGTAGAGGGGTTTGCGTGAGGCCATCCGCCAATTGAGTCGGTGTGTCGCACGATCTGGCTGATATTTCGAGCTTTTTTTGCGACTGGTGCGATCAACTTGCCACGCGGGACGTGAATTTAATGGCTCCGGTGGCTGTTCGGTGATCAATTTCGAACATTTATTTTATTTCGAGGGAGCACCCGGGTCGATGGCGTTGGAGGCGCCCGGACCTGCGGTGTTGCCGCGCCGTCCGCGCCGCCAGCGCTTGAGGAGCCCTTCCGGGACCTCCTCGGCGGTGAGCGCGAAGACGAGATGGTCCCGCCAGCCGCCGTCGATGTGGAGATACCGTGGACGCAGGCCCTCCTCGCGGAATCCGAGTTTCTCCACGACCCGGCGGCTCGGCCCGTTCTCCGGGCGAATGCAGACCTCGATGCGGTGCAGGCCCACCGTGCGGAAGCAGTGGTCGACGGCGAGCGCGACGGAGGCGGGCATCACTCCGCGCCCGGCGACGCCCTGGTCCACCCAGTAGCCGACGTGGCCCGAGCACATCGAACCCCAGGTGATCCCGGCGACCGTCAACTGGCCCACGAGACGTCCCTGGTACTCGATGACGAAGGGCAGCATCCGGCCCGCGTTCGCCTCCGAGCGCAGATGGCGCACCATCTGACGGTAGGTCGGGCGGTGCGCGATCGGGCCGCTCGGGGTGGGCGGCGGGATGGTCGCCTCCCAGGGGCGCAGCCAGTCGCGGTTGCGGCGGTTGACCTCGCGCCAGGCGCGCTGGTCGCGCAGCCTTATGGGGCGGAGGACGACATCGCCCTCCGCCAGGACGACGGGCCAGGACGGGCTGTTCAGTGCGCACCCCCGGCGGCGTGGGCATCGGGTCTGGGGTGGTCGCCGCCGCGGATCTGGTCGACGGCGTGGGCCAGCAGCGGCTCCAGGACGGCGAGGCCGTCCTTCACGCCGCCGCTCGAACCCGGCAGGTTCACGATCAGCGTGCGCCCCGCGACTCCGGCGAGGCCACGCGAGAGCGCGGCGGTCGGCACGTGCTCCCGCCCGTACGCGCGGATCGCCTCGGGGATGCCCGGTACGGCGTACTCGATGACGCGGGCCGTCGCCTCGGGCGTGCGGTCGGTGGGCGAGATCCCGGTGCCGCCGGTGGTGACGACGACGTCGTACGCCGCCTCGACCGCGGCGCGCAGCGCGGCTTCCACGGGGTCGCCGTCCGGCACGACCTGGGGGCCCTCGACGTCGAAGCCCAGCTTCTTGAGGCCCGCGGCGATCAGGGGGCCGCCCTTGTCCTCGTAGACGCCCGCGGCGGCCCGGTTGGAGGCGGTGACGACGAGGGCGCGGTAGGTCCTGGTCATGGCGGTCATGCCCGGTCCCCGCGCTGCCAGTCGCCGGACTTTCCGCCCGTCTTCTCCTCGACGCGGACGTCCGTGATGACCGCCCCCTTGTCGACCGCCTTGACCATGTCGACGACCGTGAGCGCGGCGACGGAGACGGCCGTGAGCGCCTCCATCTCGACGCCCGTACGGTCCGTCGTCTTCACCGTGGCGAGGATCTCCACGGCGTCGTCCGCCACGGACAGGTCCAGTTTCACGCCGGAGACGGCCAGCGGGTGGCAGAGCGGGATCAGGTCGGGGGTGCGCTTGGCTCCCATGATCCCGGCGATCCGGGCCGTCGCGAGGGCGTCGCCCTTGGGCACGCCCTCGCCGCGCAGCAGTTCGACCACGCGCGGCGAGACGAGGACACGGCCGCTGGCGCGCGCGGTGCGCGCGGTGACGTCCTTCTGCGACACGTCGACCATGCGGGCGGCGCCCGCCGCGTCGATGTGGGTGAGTCGGTCCTGCGAAGTGCTCATGGTGCTGTGGCGCTCCCGATCCGAGCCGTGCGCGGTGCGGCGCGCCGGACTGTTGTGCGCGACACGGTATCGCGGGCCCCGGAAAAACAGGTCGGCCGGGCCGGTCAGCCCAGCAGAACCACGTCCACCTCGGTGCCGGGCTCGACGGCGGTCACGTCCTCGGGCACCACGATCAGCGCGTCCGCGTGGGCGAGCGCCGCGATCAGGTGCGAGCCGGAGCCGCCGACGGGAGCGACCTCGCCCGCCTCGGCGTCGTACGCGCCGCGCAGGAACTGGCGGCGTCCCTCCGGTGAGGTCAGTGCCTTGTCGGTGGTCAGCACCGCGCGCGTGGTGGGGCGTTGCACGCTGCTCTCCGGCAGGCCCATCAGCGCGCGGATCGCCGGCCGGACGAACAGTTCGAAGGAGACGTAGCTGGAGACCGGGTTGCCCGGCAGGGCCAGCAGCGGGGTGTGGTCGGGGCCGACGGAGCCGAAGCCCTGCGGCTTGCCGGGCTGCATCGCGAGCTTGCGGAACTCGACGCCGCTGCCCGCGCCGATGCCGTTCTCCTCGTCCGGGTCGCCGATCGAGGAGAGGGCTTCCTTCACGACGTCGTACGCGCCGACGCTGACGCCGCCCGTCGTGACGACGAGGTCGGCGCGGATCAGCTGGTCCTCGATGGTGGAGCGGAGCGTCTCGGCGTCGTCGGCGACCGCGCCGACCCGGTAGGCGATGGCTCCGGCGTCCCGGGCCGCGGCCGTGAGGGCGAAGCTGTTGGAGTCGAAGATCTGGCCCTGGCTCAACTGCTCGCCGGGCTGGATGAGTTCGCTGCCGGTGGAGACGACGACCACGCGCGGGCGCGGGCGCACCCGCACCGTGCCGCGGCCGATGGCGGCGAGCAGCGCGATCTGCGGCGGGCCGAGGACGGTGCCCGTCGTCAGTGCGCGGTCGCCTGCCTGGACGTCACTGCCCTGCGCGCGTACGTGCGCGCGTGCCTCGGCGGGGCGGTGGACCCGGACCTCGCCCGAGGCGCCTTCGGGGGCGGTGCTGTGGGCGGGCATCGAGGAGACCGGGCCCTCGCCGAGCCCTCCGTCGGTCCACTCCACGGGGACGACTGCCTCGGCGCCGGGCGGCAGCGGGGCACCGGTCATGATGCGGGCTGCCTGGCCCGGGCCGACGGTGGGCTGCTCGGCCTGGCCCGCGGCGACGTCGCCGATCACCGTGAGCACGGCGGGGTACTCCTCGCTCGCGCCGGCGACATCGGTGACGCGTACCGCGTACCCGTCCATCGAGCTGTTGTCGAACGGGGGCAGCGAGACCGGGACCGTCACGTCCTCGACGAGCACACAGCCCTGGGCGTCGAGGAGCTGGAGCTCGATGGGGTCCAGCGGGTGGACGGTGCTGAGAATGTCGTCCAGGTGCTCGTCCACCGACCACAGGTGCTGCCGGCCGACGGTGGACGAGGTGGTCGCGCTGCTCAAGGTGCTACATCTCCTCGGTGACGTAACTGCGAAGCCAGGCGCGGAAGTCCGGGCCCAGGTCCTCACGTTCGCACGCGAGTCTGACAATGGCACGCAGATAGTCGCCACGGTCGCCGGTGTCATAGCGGCGGCCCTTGAAGACGACGCCGTGCACCGGGCCGCCGATCTTCTCGTCCGCGGCGAGCTGCTGCAGGGCGTCGGTGAGCTGGATCTCCCCGCCGCGGCCCGGCTCGGTCTTGCGGAGTATGTCGAAGACGTGGGGGTCCAGGACGTAGCGCCCGATGACCGCGTAGTTGGAGGGGGCGTCGGCCGGGTCCGGCTTCTCCACGAGGTCGGTGACCTTGACGACGTCACTGTCCTCGGTGGCCTGGACCGCGGCGCATCCGTAGAGGTGGATCTGCGAGGGCGCCACTTCCATGAGGGCGACGACGCTGCCGCCGTGCCGCTCCTGGACCGCGACCATCCGGGCGAGCAGGGGGTCGCGCGGGTCGATCAGGTCGTCGCCGAGGAGGACCGCGAACGGCTCGCGGCCGACGTGGGGGGCCGCGCACAGCACCGCGTGACCGAGGCCCTTGGGGTCGCCCTGGCGCACGTAGTGCATGGTCGCCAGGTCGCTCGACTCCTGGACCTTCGCGAGGCGGGCGGCGTCGCCCTTCTTCTGAAGGGCGGACTCCAGCTCGTAGTTGCGGTCGAAGTGGTCCTCCAGGGGGCGCTTGTTGCGGCCCGTGATCATGAGGACGTCGTCCAGGCCCGCCGACGCGGCCTCTTCGACCACGTACTGGATCGCCGGCTTGTCGACCACCGGGAGCATCTCTTTTGGAGTCGCTTTCGTGGCCGGCAGGAACCGGGTGCCGAGGCCTGCTGCGGGGATGACAGCCTTGGTGATCCTGGGGTGCGAGTCAGTCATGCCCGTCACCATATCCGGCGACTATGGGCGGAATCTGTGCATCCGATTTGTTGTCACATATATGCACAGATTAGGAGAGGTTTGTGAGCCGACTATGAGCCCGCACACAAGTGATGCCCCCGGCGCCCACCCTGACAAGCGCACATTGCGGCGGAAGTTCCTCGCGGTGAGGAACACCTTGCCAATGGATGACGTGCGGGAGACGGAGAAGGTTCTGGCCGAGCGGGCTTTCGAGGTCGAGGAGTTGGCGGAGGCCCGAACCGTCGCGGCCTACGTCTCCGTGGGCGGCGAGCCGGGAACCGCGGCACTGCTCGACGCGCTCCGCGCGCGCGGGACGCGGGTTCTGCTGCCGGTGCTGCTGCCCGACAACGACCTGGACTGGGGGGCCTACGAGGGCACCTCCTCACTCGTTGACGTGCAACACCCGGGCCGGATGGCCCTGTTGGAGCCGGGTGGCGAACGGCTCGGACCCGACGCCGTGACGGCTGCCGATGTCGTGCTGCTGCCCGGGCTCGCCGTGGACGCGCGCGGGATGCGGCTCGGACGGGGCGGAGGCTCGTACGACAGGGTCCTCGCGCGCCTCGAAGCAGCCGGGGCGCACCCCACCCTGGTCGTGCTGCTCTACGACGAGGAAGTCGTCGCACACGTCCCGGAGGAGGCGCACGACAAGGCCGTGCACGCCGTGGTGACCCCCACGGGCGCGCGCCGCTTCACGTGAAGTGACTCCTGCTGCGGAAAGGGGGCCTCCACGCGCGCGTGGAGGCCCCCTTTCCGTACGTACTGCCGGTCTACGGTTTCAGGACCAGCGTGTCCGACGTGCTGTCGCCGACGGCCTTCTCGGTGAAGTGCCAGGGCAGCAGCTCGCCCTTGACCCACTTGTCGGTCTGGTCCGTGTAGTGGGAGCTGTAGGTGTGGCCCGAGGCGCCCGTGAGGTTGATCCACTTGGACTTGTCGAGGTCGGCCAGGTTGACCACCATGCGCATCGACGGCACCCAGTCGACGCCGTAACCGCCCGCCGCGTTCCAGCCGGTCGCGTTCACCGCCGCCTCGCCGCCGCCGAGCTTCCAGGGACCGCGGTTGAGCACGTACTGCAGCCAGCCCGGGCCCTCGGTGCCGAGGGTCTGGTTCTTCAGCTCCAGCTTGTGCAGGCGGCCCCAGCTCCAGGTGTCGATGTCCTTGCCGAGCTTGGCCGTGAGGTCCCAGCGGGCGTCGCCCAGGGCGCGCGCGAACAGCTGGTCACGGTTGACGGCCGCCTTGTCGGTGCGGGTCTTGGGGGCCCGCCACCAGTCGTTCTTCTCATCGTCGATGATCTTGCGGACGACCTCGAACCAGCGGTCGCCGCCGTCCGGCTGCGCCGAGTCCGCGTCCCGCTGACCGCACTCGCGCACCTTGACGTCGTCGTCGGCCGGACCGCTGTTGTCGACCGGCGTGACGCTCAGGCACTGGCCCTTGACCCGCAGCTCCTTGGGCAGCTTGTTGCCGAAGGCGAGCTTCAGGATGTTGCGCCACACGGAGTTGAAGTACGCGGCCGCCGCCGAGTCCGGGTTCTGGGTGTAGTCCCAGTTCTCCAGGAGCTGCTGCGCCTCACGGACGTCCTTGTCCTTGACGTCGATCTTGAGCAGCTTGGGCACGAGCAGCTTGGCGATCTCGCTGCTGTTGTCCATCTGCATGGTGCGCATGTCGTCGGTGGAGATCTTCCCGCCGCCGTCGATCTTCGACTTGATGAGATCGGTGATCCGCTGGCTGCGGGTGCCGTAGCCCCAGTCCGTGGTGAGCGTGTACGGGTACTTCTTGTCGACCACGGCCTGGTTGGCGGTCACGATGTAGCCGCGCTTGGGGTTGTACTCGTAGGGGAGTTCGGCCTGCTTGATGTAGCCGGTCCACTTGTAGTCGGAGCTCCAGCCCGGCGACGGCAGCGAGCCGTCGTCGCCCTCGCTGCGGGTCGGGATGCGGCCGGGCAGCTGGTAGCCGATGTTGCCCTCGACGTCGGCGTACGTGAGGTTCTGCGAGGGCACCTGGAAGTCGGCGGACGCCTTGCGGAACTCCGTCCAGTTCTTCGCCTTGTCGAGCCCGAAGACGGCGTCCATGGTGTTGCCGGGGTCGAGCGCGGTCCAGCGCAGCGCGACGCCGTAGCCGTCACCGCGGTCGGGCGCCGTGCTGCCCACCGGGGCCTTCTTGCCGACCTTGACCAGTTCGTCGTTGCGGTCCGACACCAGCGGGCCGTTGTTGGTCTCGCGCACGGTGATCGTCTTGGATTCGCCGCCGGCGACCTTGATGACTTCCTTGCGGGTCTTGAAGGGCACCGTCTTGTCGTCGTACAGGTACCCGTCGCCGTTGAACCGCTCCAGGTAGAGGTCGGTCACGTCGGCGCCCGAGTTGGTCAGGCCCCAGGAGATGTTCTGGTTGTGGCCGATGACCACGCCCGGCATACCGGCGAACGTGTAGCCCGTCACGTCGTACTGGCACTTCGCGGAGACGCTCGTGCAGTGCAGGCCCATCTGGTACCAGACGGACGGCAGTTGCGGCGCCAGGTGCGGGTCGTTGGCGAGCAGTGGCTTGCCGGTGATGGTGTGGTTGCCGGAGACCACCCACGAGTTGGAGCCGATGCCGTTCCCGTTGGGCCCCAGGCCCGCGGAATCGGGGATCTGGTCCAGAACGTCGGCGAGGCCGCCCAACTGGCTCTGGAGGCCGTCCGGGGCCTCTGCGTTGCCCGTCAGGCCGGTACCCGCCGTCCCGGCGGTGCCGGACTGCGTCTCGGTGCCCGACGCGGAGGAGTCGAACGACTGCGTGGCGCTGTTGTAGGCGCCCTCCTGCACGATCGGCTTGTTCCGGTCGTACGGGTAGTCGGGGTAGAGATCGGCGATCTGCTTCGGGCCGAGGCGGCTCGTCATCAGGGAGCGGTCGATCTCGTCCTGCATGTTGCCGCGCAGGTCCCAGGCCATCGCCTTCAGCCAGGCCACGGAGTCGACCGGGCTCCACTTCTGCGGCTTGTAGTCGTTCTCCAGGCCGAGGGCCACGTACTCGGCGGAGATCGCCTTGCCGCTCTTGCCGGCCAAGTAGGAGTTGACTCCCTTGGAGTACGCCTGGAGGTACTTCTTGGTCGACGGCGAGAGCTTGGAGTCGTACTCCTTCTGCGCCACCCGGTGCCAGCCCAGGGTGCGCAGGAACTCATCGGTCTTGACCTGGCCCTTGCCGAACATCTCGGAGAGCCGACCGGAGGTCGTATGACGGCGCACGTCCATCTCGTAGAACCGGTCCTGCGCCTGGACGAAACCCTGCGCCATGAACAGGTCCTCGTCCGAGGAGGCGTAGATCTGCGGGATGCCGTAACTGTCCCGCTTGACCTGCACGGGCCCGTCGAGCCCGTCGAGTTGCACGGAGCCCGTGGTCTGCGGCAAGGAGGCGCGGACGCTGTCGACGCCCCAGTAGGCGCCGTATCCGATGCCCGCGACGACGGCCAACACGAGGACGATCACGAGCAGTCGGGCTCGGCGCCCCTTCTTCTTGCCGGACTGGCGACCGGAAGAGGCGTTCGTAGTGGAGGGCATCGCGATCCTTGCTGTCCTTCGCTAGCGGCTGGCTGGAGCAACCATACGAGCAGTGCGGTGCGGGCCCGGACGCGGAGTCGGGAAGCGAGGGCGTACGAAGGTTCGCGGATGAGGCCCGAGCGTCAAGAAAGCGTTAACGATTAGGTAAGGTAACGAAGTAACCCTTCGCTCGCTGCCCACGGAGCGAAGGGGGCGAATCCCCCACACCCCGCCCTGCGACGACCTCTCGCGGAAGGAACAGCCCCTGACTGTCCACCACCTCAACCAGCTCCTGCTCGTGAGTGCTCTCGTGCTGCTCATCGCGGTCGCCGCGGTGCGCATCTCCTCGCGCAGCGGGCTGCCCAGCCTGCTCCTGTACCTGGGCATCGGCATCGCCATGGGCCAGGACGGCATCGGCGACGTCTCCTTCAGCGACGCCGAGTTGACCCAGGTCATCGGCTACGCCGCCCTCGTCGTGATCCTGGCCGAAGGCGGCCTCGGCACGAAGTGGAAGGAAATCAGACCGGCGCTCCCGGCGGCCGCGGCCCTGTCGCTCGTGGGCGTCGCGGTGAGCGTGGGCGTGACGGCGGCGGGCGCCCACTACCTGGTCGGCCTGGAATGGCGACAGGCCCTCATCATCGGCGCCGTGGTCTCCTCCACGGACGCGGCAGCCGTTTTCTCCGTCCTACGTAAGGTGCCGCTCCCGACGCGCATCACAGGCGTCCTGGAAGCGGAGTCCGGCTTCAATGACGCCCCTGTCGTCATTCTTGTCGTCGCTTTCTCGACAGCCGGCCCTGTAGAGCACTGGTACGTCCTCATCGGCGAGATCGCCCTGGAACTCGCCATCGGCGCCGCGATCGGTCTCGCGGTCGGCTGGCTCGGCTCCTACGGGCTGCGGCACGTCGCCCTGCCCGCCTCCGGCCTCTACCCGATCGCCGTGATGGCCATCGCCACCGTCGCGTACGCCGCGGGCGCCATGGCCCACGGCAGCGGCTTCCTCGCCGTCTACCTGGCCGCCATGGTCATGGGCAACGCCAAACTGCCGCACTGGCCGGCCACCCGGGGCTTCGCCGAAGGCCTCGGCTGGATCGCCCAGATCGGCATGTTCGTGCTGCTCGGACTGCTCGTCACCCCGCACGAACTGGCCGACGACATCGTGCCCGCGCTCCTCATCGGGCTCGTGCTCACGGTGGTCGCCCGCCCGCTGGGGGTGATCGTCAGCCTGGCACCCTTCCGCATCCCCTGGCGGGAAGAGGCCCTCATGTCCTGGGCGGGGCTGCGCGGCGCCGTGCCCATCATCCTGGCGACCATCCCGATGGTGACCGGCATCGCGGGCAGCCGACGGATCTTCAACATCGTCTTCGTGCTCGTCGTCGTCTACACCCTCATCCAAGGGCCCACACTGCCGTGGCTGGCCAGAAAGCTGCGCCTCGGCGCCTCGGAGGAGGCCGCCGACCTGGGCATCGAGTCCGCGCCCCTGGAGCGGCTGCGCGGCCACCTGCTGTCCGTGTCCGTCCCGGAGGGCTCCCGCATGCACGGCGTGGAAGTCGGCGAACTGCGGCTCCCCAAGGGCGCCGCCGTCACCCTGGTCGTACGCGAAGGAACCTCCTTCGTGCCCGGCCCCACCACCGTGCTGCGCCACGGCGACGAACTCCTGGTCGTGGCCACCGACCCGGTGCGCGACGCGGCGGAAGCGCGCCTGCGGGCCATCGCGCACGGCGGCAAGCTCGCCGGCTGGCTGGGCACCGGGGGCGAAACCGCCCGTTAACATGGTCGGGTAGACCAAAGATCCACGAACCACCGACTCTGCCTGACGTAGAGCCGGCGCGACCGCAAAGCGGCCGCGGTCCCCTTGCAGCACTGCGCTTCAAAGTGCCTGATCTGCATGGCCCAGGGCCTCTCCTGGCGCGGACCGTAGGTATCACTCGGTTCCCGGCGCACATGAGGACGGCTCTCGGCCCGGTGCCCCTCGACCACGAGGCCACCGGGCTACCAGGCGGCAGAAAGGCGAGGACCGTGCCACAGAAGGACACGGTTCCCGGCACCCCCGGCACACGCCCCGGCTACGGACAGCTGCTGCGCACGCGCGGGGCCTGGACGTTCCTGCTCCCCGGCTTCGCGGCACGCCAGCCGTTCGCGATGCTGACCATCTCCATCGTGCTGCTCGTCCAGCACACCACCGGCTCGTACGGGACCGCCGGCGCGGTCTCCGCGGCGACCGGCGTCTCCATGGCGCTGTTCGCGCCCTATGGAGGCAAGCTGGCCGACCGCTTCGGCCAGCGGGCCGTCCTGCTGCCCGGCGTCCTCGTGCACACCGCCTCGGGCCTCACGCTGACCGTGCTGGCCCTGTCCGGGGCGCCCACGTGGACCCTGTTCCTCGCGGCCGTGCCGACCGGCGCCTCCACACCCCAGGTCGGGCCCATGGTGCGCTCCCGGTGGGGCGTCAAGCTCCAGGGCTCGCCCCTGATGCAGACCGCGGCCGCCTTCGAGTCGGTCACCGACGAGTTCACGTTCGTACTCGGCCCCCTGTTCGCCACCGCCCTGTGCACCGGGATCAACCCTGCCGCGGGGCTCATCACGGAAGCCGCGCTGACCCTCGTCGGCGGCCTGCTGTTCGCCGCGCAGAAGGGCACGCAGCCCACGCCGTCGGCCCACTCCCCCGAGGGACACGCGCGCGTGGAGCACTCTTCCGCGCTGCGCGTCCCCGGCGTGCGGGTGCTGATCGTGGCGTTCCTCGGCATCGGCTCCGTCTTCGGCGGCATGCAGGTCTCGCTCGCCGCCTACACGGAGGCGATCGGCGAACCCGGCCTCAACGGCGTGCTCTACGGGACCTTCGCCGCGGGCAACATGCTCTCCGGCATCGTCTGCGGCGCCATCGCCTGGAAGATCGCGCCGCAGCGCCGCCTGCTCGTCGGTTACACGGCCCTGGCCCTGACCGCGTCCGGCCTCTGGGCGGCACAGTCGGTACTGCTGCTCGCCGGGCTCGGCCTGCTCGTCGGCGTCTGCATCGCGCCCGCCCTGATCACCGGCTACACCCTCGTGGAGTCGATCGTCCCGGCGAGCTCCCGCACCGAGGCCTTCACGTGGCTGACGGGCTCGGTCGCTCTCGGCCAGGCGGTCGCCGTGACGGTGGCCGGACAGCTCGAGGACCGCTTCTGGGACGGTGCCGGATTCCTGGTGCCGATGGGGGGCACGGTGTTGGCCCTGGGGGTCATGTATCTGCTGCGTTCACGGCTCGTGCCGCCGCCCTCGGGGCGCACCGTGGCACGTGGCGTGGGTCACCGCGTGCCGGTGGCAGTGGACTGATCTCGCGGAATACGTCACTATGGACCGTCGTTAGCACTCATCGAGTGAGAGTGCCAGGAGGAAGACACAGTGCCGACTTACCAGTATCAGTGCACCGATTGCGGCGAGGGCCTCGAGGCGGTGCAGAAGTTCAGCGATGACTCCCTCACCGAGTGCCCCAACTGCGGTGGACGCCTGAAGAAGGTCTTCTCGGCCGTCGGCATCGTCTTCAAGGGCTCGGGCTTCTACCGCAACGACAGCCGCGGCTCCTCGTCGAGCAGCAGCCCGGCGCCGTCGTCCGCGAAGTCGGCCTCCGAGTCGAAGTCGTCGGACACGAAGTCGTCCTCGGACACCAAGACCGGCGCGTCGAGTTCGTCCGGCTCGTCGACGTCCTCCGGTTCCTCCAGCCCGTCCAGCTCGTCGAGTTCCTCCAGCTCGTCGTCCGCCGCCTAGGCGCGACCTTCCACGAGACGTCTTACGAGACCCTGTCGTCCCCGACGGCAGGGTCTTCGGCGTTCCCGCCCTTGGTTACTGTGCTGACCATGGCGACCAATGCGAACACACCCGCCGATGCCGAGATCGGCGTGATCGGCGGCTCCGGCTTCTACTCGTTCCTCGACGACGTGACCGAGGTCCAGGTGGAGACCCCCTACGGACCACCGAGCGACTCCCTCTTCCTCGGCGAGGTCGCCGGGCGCCGGGTCGCCTTCCTGCCCCGCCACGGCCGCGGCCACCATCTGCCGCCGCACCGCATCAACTACCGCGCCAACCTGTGGGCGCTGCGCTCGGTGGGCGTACGCCAGGTCCTCGGGCCGTGCGCGGTGGGCGGGCTCCGGCCGGAGTTCGGGCCGGGGACGCTGCTGGTGCCGGACCAGTTCGTGGACCGTACGAAGTCCCGGGCGCAGACCTACTTCGACGGGCTGCCGCTGCCGGACGGCACCGTGCCGAACGTCGTGCACGTCTCGCCCGCCGACCCGTACTGCCCGACGGGCCGCAAGGTCGCCGTGAAGGCCGCGCGGGGCAAGGGCTGGGAGCCGGTGGACGGCGGGACCCTCGTCGTGGTCGAGGGCCCGCGCTTCTCGACCCGCGCCGAATCCCGGTGGCACGCCGCGATGGGCTGGTCGGTGGTGGGCATGACCGGGCACCCGGAGGCGATGCTCGCCCGTGAACTGGAGCTCTGCTACACGTCGTTGACCCTCGTCACGGACCTCGACGCGGGTGCCGAGAGCGGTGAGGGCGTCTCGCACGACGAGGTGCTCGAGGTGTTCGCGGCGAATGTGGACCGGCTGCGGACGGTGCTGTTCGACGCGGTCGCGGGGCTGCCGGCGAATGGGGAGCGGGACTGTTTGTGCGCGGGGGCGCTCGGGGGGATGGACCCGGGGATTCGGCTGCCGTAACTGCCTTGGCCCGCGGGGCAGGCGGGCGCGGGATCGGGCGCGGCTGTCTTTTCGGAGCTGGGCTGCGGAACTGCCCCTTCGGGTGAGGGAGTTGTCCACAACCGCGCGGTAGTGCACGGGGCTCAGCGGGATCCGGCGGGGCGGCGGATCGTGGTCGGCGAGACGGGCGTGGTGCCCGTCCGTTCCGACGCGATCCGCAGGCGGTGACGGCCTTGTCCTCGATGACTCCCCCGGCCCAGCTCAGTACTCCTCCGACGTCCGAGGTGCCCTCGTTCCCTCCCGTGCGCGTACGGGGTCCGCGGTGGCGCTCGGGACGCGCGGGGCGCCGTCGGCGCGGGCCCGCCGCGGCCGCGGGCCTCGTCCTGGCCGCGGCGGCGCTGGCGGCCGCGGTGCCGTCGTCCGGCGCGGGCCGTGCACATGAGAGGGCGCAGGCGCCGCCCGGCGAGCGGGCGCGCGGGCCCGCCGTCCTTGTGTCGGCGCCGGTGCGGATCGCGGATGCGGGGGCGGTGCGGCTGCTGCGGCCCGGCGACCGGGTCGACGTGGTGGCGGCGCGGGCCGACGGCCGGCCCGGGGTGCGGGTCCTCGCCTCGGGGGCGCGGGTGACGTCCGTTCCGGAGGAGGAGCCCCCGTCCGATCCGGCGGCGTCCGACCTGCCGGGCGACACCGTGACGGCGGGCGGGTCGCTGGTGGTGCTGTCGGTGGGACGCGCCACCGCGGCGCGGCTCGCGGGCGCCGGTGCCACCTCCCGGCTGGCGGTGACGGTGTGGTGACGGTGGAGACGTACGTGTCGTCAAGTCCCCCGATCGAGTTACCGAATTGGACAGGTCTGACCCGTGCTGTCGTAGGTTGCGAAGTCGATTGCTCCGCATCCTGTGCACGTGAAGAAAGGCCTCCTGGTGAGCGAGAAGAACCAGAAGAACCAACCGAGTCTGTGGGAGGGCTTCAAGGCCTTCCTGATGCGCGGCAATGTGATCGACCTGGCGGTCGCGGTCGTCATCGGCGCCGCGTTCACCAACATCGTGAACGCGGTGGTGAAGGGGGTCATCAACCCGATCGTCGGCGCCTTCGGCACCAAGGACCTGGAGGGCTACAAGTCCTGCCTGAAGGGCCCGTGCACCGCGGACGAGGGCATCGAGATCCTCTGGGGTTCGGTCCTCAGCGCGGCGCTCGGCTTCGTCATCACGGCCGCGGTCGTCTACTTCCTGATGGTGCTGCCCATGGCGAAGTACCTGGCAAGGAAGGCCGCGCAGGACGCCGCGAAGGACGGTACGCAGGAAGTGCTGGAGCTCTCCGAGCTGGAGGTCCTCAAGGAGATCCGCGACGTCCTCGTGGCCCAGCGTGGCTCCGGGCCGGGGACGGGAACCGGGTCCACCGAGGCCTAGTCCGTGCCGGACAGGGACTGGCGGCGCTTCACACGTGGTGGGGCGGCTTCTCGTCGAGGAAGCGGGCCAGGTCGGCGGCGCTGTTGTCGCCGGCCGCCGGCCGGTCGCCCCATCCGCGGTCCGTGTCGTCGGCGGACTGGGCCGTCAGCGGATCGTCGAAGATCAGCGCGGCCTTGGGGTCGCGCGGCTCGGGGCCGGGGGCGGTACTCATGCCTCCAGGGTACGTCGCGGGGGCGTCCCCCCGATCAGACCGCGACTCGGGCTGCGGATCAGATCGCGGCTCAGATCGCGGTGAGGCCGTGGGCCTCGAAGATCGTTCTGGCGGCGGCGATCTGCCCGGGGGCGGGCGAGGGGGTGTCGTGCAGCGTGAAGGTCCTGCCGAGCGCCTCCCACTTCGCCTCGCCGAGTTTGTGGAAGGGCAGCACGTCGACCCGGGAGACGTTGCCCAGGGACGCGGCGAAGGCGGCGACGCCCTCGATGTCGGCCGGGTCGTCGGTCAGGCCGGGGACGAGCACGTAGCGCACCCAGACGTTCTTGCCGAGGTCGGCGAGGCGGCGCGCGAAGTCGAGGGTGGGCTGAAGGGGCCGGCCGGTGACCTTCTTGTAGGTGGCGCGGTCCCAGGACTTGATGTCGAGCAGGACCAGGTCGACGTCGCGCAGCAGGGCGTCGGTGGCGCGCGCGCCGAGGAAGCCCGAGGTGTCCAGGGCGGTGTGCAGGCCCAGCTCGTGCTGGAAGCGGTGCAGGAGTTCACCGGCGAACACGGGCTGGAGGAGCGGTTCGCCGCCGCTGACGGTGGCGCCGCCGCCCGCGGCCTCGATGAACCGGGTGTATTTGGCGGCCTCCGCGACGACGGCGTCGGCCGAGGTCCGCTGGCCGTCGCGCATCCGCCAGGTGTCGGGGTTGTGGCAGTACAGGCAGGTCAGTGGGCAGCCGGAGAGGAACGTGACGAACCGGGTGCCCGGTCCGTCGACGCCGGTCGACAGGTCCCAGGAGTGCACCGAGCCCGCGGTGGGGCGGTGCGTCGCGGCGGCGGCCGGGGTGGTGGCGCCGTTCGGGCTCAGGTTCTGGGTGAGCAGCACGGTCATGGCAGGACTCCTCTCCGGTGCGGCTCAGAGGGAGCCGTGGAAGGTGCGGTGGATGACGTCCAGCTGCTGCTCGCGCGTCAGCCGGACGAAGTTCACCGCGTAACCCGAGACCCGGATGGTCAGCTGCGGATAGTTCTCCGGGTGTTCCATGGCGTCCTCGAGGGTCGTCCTGTCGAGGACGTTGACGTTCATGTGAAAGCCGCCACTGGCCGTGAAGCCGTCGAGGACTCCGGAGAGGTTGCCGATCCGCTCCGCGGGAGTGCGGCCCAGGGCGTCCGGCGTGATCGTGTTGGTCAGCGAGATGCCGTCCTCGGCGTCGTCGTAGGGCAGTTTGGCGACCGACAGGGCGGAGGCGATGTAGCCGTGCTCGTCGCGCCCGTTCATCGGGTTGGCGCCGGGGGCGAAGGGGGTGCCGGCGCGGCGGCCGTCGGGGGTGTTGCCGGTCTTCTTGCCGTAGACGACGTTCGAGGTGATGGTCAGCACCGACTGGGTGTGCACGGCGTCGCGGTACGTCGGGTGCTTGCGGATCTTCTCCATGAAACCGTGGACGATGGACCTGGCGATCTCGTCGGCACGGTCGTCGTTGTTGCCGTAGGCCGGGTAGTCGCCCTCGATCTCGTAGTCGACGGCGAGGCCGGTCTCGTCGCGGACGACCTTGACCTTGGCGTGCTTGATGGCCGAGAGGGAGTCGGCGGCGACCGAGAGACCCGCGATGCCGCACGCCATGGTGCGCAGGATCTCCTGGTCGTGCAGCGCCATCTCGATGCGCTCGTAGGCGTACTTGTCGTGCATGTAGTGAATGACGTTGAGCGCGTGCACGTACGTCTTGGCCAGCCAGTCGAGCATCGCGTCGTACTGCCGGGCGACGGTCGGGTGGTCCAGGTACTCGCCCTCGATGGGTGCGAAGCCCTGCACGACGGTCCTGCCGGTCTTCTCGTCGCGGCCGCCGTTGATCGCGTAGAGGAGCGCCTTGGCGACGTTGACGCGGGCGCCGAAGAACTGCATCTGCTTGCCGACTGCCATCGCGGAGACGCAGCAGGCGATGGCGGTGTCGTCGCCGTACTTGGGGCGCATCAGATCGTCGGACTCGAACTGGAGGGCCGAGGTGTCGATGGCGACCTGGGAGGCGAAGTCCTTGAAGCCCTTGGGGAGGTCACGCGACCAGAAGACCGTCAGGTTCGGCTCGGGGGCGGGGCCGAGGTTGTAGAGGGTCTGCAGGGCGCGGAAGGTGGTGCGCGTGACGAGGGGGCGGCCGTCCTCGCCGATGCCGGCCATCGACCAGGTGACCCAGGTCGGGTCGCCGGAGTAGAGGTCGTTGTACTCGGGGGTGCGCAGGAAGCGGACGATGCGGAGCTTGATGACGAAGTCGTCGATGAACTCCTGGGCCTGCTCCTCGGTGATGCGGCCGGCCGCGATGTCCCGCTGGAGGTAGACGTCCAGGAAGGCGTCGATGCGGCCGATCGACATGGCCGCGCCGTTCTGCTCCTTCACGGCGGCGAGGTAGCCGAAGTACAGCCACTGCACGGCCTCGCGGCCGGTGGTGGCCGGGCGCGAGATGTCGTGGCCGTACGTCAGGGCCATCGACTTGAGCTCGTTCAGCGCCTTGATCTGTTCGGAGATCTCCTCGCGGTCGCGGATCACGTGCTCGGTGGCCCACCGGGCGCCGGCCTCGTCCTTGTCGGCCTGTTTGGCTGCGATGAGCCGGTCGACGCCATAGAGGGCGATGCGGCGGTAGTCGCCGATGATGCGGCCGCGGCCGTAGGCGTCGGGCAGGCCGGTGATGATGCCGGAGGAGCGGCAGGCGCGGATCTCGGGGGTGTAGGCGTCGAAGACGCCCTCGTTGTGGGTCTTGCGGAGGTGGGTGTAGATCTCGCGGACCGCGGGATCGGCCTCGTGGCCATAGGCGTTGAGGGCTCCCTCGACCATCCGCCAGCCGCCGTTCGGCATGATCGCGCGCCGCAGGGCGGCATCGGTCTGGAGGCCGACGATGAGGTCCTTGTGGTCGGCGGGGGTGCCGTCGATGTAGCCGGGCTCGAATGCGTCGATGCGGGACGGGGTCCGCGCGTCCACGTCGTAGATGCCGCGCTCGATCTCCGTCGGGAACATGCCGAGGAGCTTGTCCCACACGGCGGTGGTGCGCTCGGTCGGGCCGGCGAGGAAGGAGCCGTCGCCCTCGTACGGGGTGTAGTTGTGCTGGACGAAGTCGCGGACGTCGATGGCGTCCCGCCAGAGGCCTCCCTGGAAGCCGTCCCAGGCTCCACCGTCCCGGGTTTCGCCTTCCCGGGCCTCTGTGTGCGCCGTCTTCTCCACGGGAGTGGCAGTCATCGCCGACACCTTCCCCATCATCTGCTCGACCGGTCTGTGGCGTTCTTCGCTACGTATTCATTGGACTCCGGGCGGGCCGGCCCGGCGGGCCGCAATGGTCCTGAGTTCGGGACCCTTGGGCCCTGTGCCGCTCCGAAGCGACGGACAATAGCTGCTCTGACCTGGTCTTTCCTCAAGGACTTTCGACCCAGGACCACTTGTGAACGCATTCACAAGAATGCGGCCGCCTTCGCACGCCACCGGTCCGGCCCGGGTGGGTCGCGCGTCGTGCCGCCCCGTCTGCTGTGCTTGCCGCATGACGTCCACGCCTGCCACACCCGCCGCGCCCGGCCCGGAACCCGCGCAGCTCACCTCATCCCACCGCTCCCCGATACGCCGCTTGAAGGAGAGGGGGCGGGACGAGAAGCACCGCGTCGCCTCGTCGCTCGAGCTGTTCTTCGACCTCTGTTTCGTGGTGGCAGTGGCGCAGGGCGGCGTGGAGCTCGTGCACGCGATCGCGGAGGGGCACGCGGGCGACGGCGTGATCGACTACGCGCGGGTCTTCTTCGCCATCTGGTGGGCGTGGATGAACTTCACCTGGTTCGCGTCGGCGTACGACAACGACGACGTGCTCTACCGGGTCGTCACGCTCGTTCAGATCGCCGGTGTGCTGGTGCTCGCGGCCGGGGTCTCGCGCGCCTTCGCGGACGATTTCACGGTGGTCGTGCTCGGCTACCTGATCATCCGGCTCGCCATGGCGGCGCACTGGCTGCGCGCGGCGAAGTCGACGAGCGGCGCCGAGCGGACCGTCGCGCTGCGGTACGCGGGCGGGGTGCTGCTCTGCCAGGTCGGCTGGGTCGCGATGATGTTCACCCCGTCCGGCGCGCGGAACTGGGTGTTCCTGGCGATGGCGGTCCTGGAGATGTGCGTACCGGTGTTTGCCGAGAGGCACCGTCGGACGGCGTGGCATCCGCATCACATCGCCGAGCGGTACGGCCTGTTCACGATCATCGTGCTCGGCGAGACGATCGCCGCGGCGACGGTCGCGGTGAAGTCCGGCGTGGAGGAGAACGACGCGCTCGGCGAGCTGCTGCCGATCGCGGCCGGCGGTGTCCTCATCGTGTTCGCGGCGTGGTGGATCTACTTCGGAGTGCCGATCCACGACCGGCTGCGGAGCCCCCGGCAGGCGTTCCTGTGGGGCTACGGCCACTACCTGGTCTTCGCGTCGGCGGCGGCGATCGGTGCGGGCCTCGAGGTCGCCGTGGAGCAGGCGGTCGGCGAGGCGCACCTCTCCACGACCGCGGCGTCCGCGGCCGTGACGATCCCCTCGGCGGTGTTCCTGCTGACGGTGTGGGCGTTGCACGCGCGGTACTTCAAGGTGGGCATCGCGCAGCAACTGACGTTGCCGGTGAGCGCGTTGCTGGTGCTGGTCTGCACGTTCGCCGGGCGCTGGGCGGTGTTCGCGGCGGGACTGGTGGCGGCGCTCACGGTGGCGGTGGGCGTGACGTTGTCGGCCGGGAGCGCGCGGGAGACGCGGACCGGGCCGGCCCAGCAGGTCTAGGCCCTTCTGATGGATCTCCGTGGGAGAAGGAGCGGCGTTCGGTGCGTGCCCTCGGTGTGCGGTGTGAAGGGTCATGTGGCGGAGCCACCCATCCCATTGCGCCGTGCGGCGAGGGTGCGTGCCGGAAGCCGCGACGCCGCGGGGATCCGTCAGAAGGGCCCTGGGGGGCCGCGCGGGTTCAACGGGTCCGACCGGGCCGCCCCGCGAGACCAGAGCCGGGCTCAACCCCCGTGGTACGCATGCCGCATGACGACGTACAACGATGCCCTCACCGACGTGGCGGGGCTGCGGGTCGGCCACGCCACTCTTACCGGGGACGGATTTCTGACCGGCACCACCGTCGTGCTCGCTCCCCGGGGTGGCGCGGTCACCGCCGTCGACGTGCGCGGCGGCGGCCCCGGCACCCGGGAGACCGACGCGCTCGACCCGCGCAATCTGGTGCAGCGCATCGAGGCGATCGTGCTGACCGGCGGCAGCGCGTACGGGCTCGACTCGGCGTCCGGGGTGATGGCCTGGCTGGAGGAGCAGGGGCGCGGGATTCCGGTCGACGGGCCCGAGCGGGTCGTCCCGGTGGTGCCCGCGGCCTGCGTCTTCGACCTCGGCCGGGGCGGCGACTGGCGTGCCCGTCCCGACGCCGTCACGGGCCGCGCCGCGGTGGCGGCCGCCGCGGCGACGGACCCGCACTCCCCCGTCCAGGAAGGCAATGTGGGCGCGGGTACCGGCACGCTCGTCGGGGCGTTGCGGGGCGGTATCGGCACCGCGTCCACCGTGCTCGGTTCCGGGATCACGGTGAGCGTGCTGGTGGTCGCCAACGCGGCGGGCTCGGCGCTGGATCCGGCGACCGGGGCGCTGTACGGGGAGTTCTTCGCGGGGCGCGGTCCGGTGACGTACCCCTCGCCCGGACTCCACGAAGCGGCCGCCGAACGCCTGGCCGACGCCACCACCGCCAATGGCCCGGCCCCCCTCGCGGAGCCCGCCACACCTCCCTCGGGATCCGCCACGCCCCCCTCGGACCCCGCCGCCGGAGGACGAACGCCCCCGGCCCTCAACACCACGCTCGCCGTCGTCGCCACCGACGCCGACCTCAGCCGTGCTCAGGCGCAGAAGGTCGCGGGTACCGCGCATGACGGGATCGCGCGCGCGGTGCGGCCCGTGCACCTGCTCAACGACGGTGACACGGTCTTCGCCCTCGCCACCGGCGCCCGCCCGCTGGACGCCGCGAACCCCCTCGCCCTGAACGAGATCCTGGCCGCCGGCGCGGACCTGGTGACGCGCGCGATCGTGCGGGCCGTGCGCGCGGCGGAGTCGGTGCGCGGGCCCGGCGGCACGTTCCTGTCGTACAGCGACCTCTACGGCCGTCCGGAGGCGGCGCCCTCGCCTACGTAACAGCGCGTTCACCTGCGTAACAGAACTGTCCCTGTGTCTCCCTTCACAGCAAACGGAAGGAACCTCTCCGGTCGCCTGGGGCTCTCTCCCCGTACCGGATCAATTACCGGATCAATCAACTGCAACACCACAGAAGGAGCAGACCGTGAGAAGGCAGAACATGGCCGTCGCGTGCGCCACTCTCGCCCTCGGCGCACTCACCCTCACGGCCTGCGGTGGCAATGCCAACGCCGACGACGACAAGGCGGGCAAGGGCGGCGCTCAGGACGCCCCGCAGATCACCCTCTCCGCCAAGGACGGTTCCACCGGCGCGTCCATCAACGCGACGGGGGTCAAGGTCAGCGACGGCAAGCTCACCGACGTGAAGCTGACCGAATCGGCGTCCGGCAAGCAGGTCCCGGGCACCATCGCCGCGAGCGGTGCGAACTGGAAGCCGAAGGAGCAGCTGGAGCGCGGCACCAAGTACCGCCTCTCCGCGACCGCCAAGGACGCGGACGGTCACACGGCCGCCGCCAACTCGATCTTCACGACGGTCTCGTCAGCGAACAGCTTCATCGGCACGTACACGCCGGACAACGGGTCGACGGTCGGCGTCGGCATGCCGGTGTCGTTCACGTTCGACAAGGCGATCACCGACAAGAAGGCCGTGCAGTCGCACATCACGGTCACCTCCAGCAGCGGGCAGCAGGTCGCCGGCCACTGGTTCGGCACGCAGCGCCTGGACTTCCGGCCCGAGGAGTACTGGAAGGCCGGCTCCAAGGTCACCATGAAGATCGCCCTGGACGGGGTCGAGGGGGCGAACGGCGTCCACGGGGTGCAGGACAAGACGGTCACCTTCACCGTCGGCCGCAAGCAGGTCTCCACGGTCGACGCGAACACCCAGAAGATGACGGTCGTGCGCGACGGGCAGACCGTCAAGACGGTCCCCGTCTCGACGGGCAGCACCGCGCACCCCACCTACAACGGCCAGATGGTGATCTCCGAGAAGTTCGTGCAGACCCGGATGAACGGCTCGACGGTCGGCTTCGGCGGCGAGTACGACATCGCGGACGTGCCGCACGCGATGCGCCTGTCGCAGTCCGGGACGTTCATCCACGGCAACTACTGGAGCTCGCCGGGCATCTTCGGCGCCCAGGGCACCAGCCACGGCTGCGTGGGCATGCGCGACGTCAAGGGCGCGGGCGGCGACACGACCGCCAAGTGGTTCTACGACAACTCGCTCGTCGGCGATGTCGTGGTCATGAAGAACTCCCACGACGAGACGATCGCCCCCGACAACGGCCTCAATGGCTGGAACATGAGCTGGAGCCAGTGGACGGCGGACAGCGCCGCCTGACCCTCCACCAACGCCCCCTCCACCAGCACAGAACGGCATGGGCCGCACGGGAACCTCCCGCGCGGCCCACACGTTGTGTAAGCAGGTTTCCCAAATCCCGTTCCCTGTTTGCGATTTCACGGACATGATGTCGGATGTAGGGGCTACGGTATGCACCCACAAGGTGACATGCAGCAATGCCGGGAGGTGCCTTGAGCGTTCCGCACGACTACGAATTCGACGCCCTGTCGTCCGCGTCGGCCACGGCCCCCACGTCACCCGACGAGCACCTGGCTCGTCTCCTCGGCCGCACGCTCAACTCCTTCGAACTGCCGGACGAGACGCTGCTCCTGCTCGACAGCGCGCTCGCGTACGCCGGTTCCCTCCACTCGGCGCACCACAGCGCGGGCCGGCACCGTGAGACGTACCGGCACACCTGGCTGCTCGCCGACGGCAACGCCCTGACTCTCTGGGAGCTGGTCCACAACACGGGCCGGGACGGCAGGGAGCAGCACGAGGTCTACGTCACGGAGGACGAGCTGCACCTGGCGACGGGCCGGCTGCCGCTGCCTCCGGAGGCCACTCCGGACTTCGATCTCCAGGTCCCCATCGCACCCCTGCAGCTTCCGATGGTCCCGCCGGAGCGGCGCCGCTTCGGCCCCGCCGACCCGGACAGCTCCGTGGACCACGCCCGTCGGCTGCTGCGCCGCGCGGAGAACCCGGACGCGGCGACCCGCCCCGGGCCGGGCACGGCCAGGCTGCTGCGGGAGGCGTGCGCGCATCAGATCACGCAGGCTTTCGGCCGCCGGGTCAGCCAGGGATTCGCGCTGTACGAGCACGCGTTCCTGCTGCGCGACGGCTGCGAGGTCAGTCTCTGGGAGGTCGAGCACACGGCGACGCCGGACGGGCGGCACATGTGCGAGGTCTATCCGACCCAGGAGGCGGCCCGCGCGGCGATCGAGCTGCGGGCGGCGACGCGCCGGACGAGAGCCTGAGTCCCCGCGGGGGGACGCGGAAGGCGCGTCTCAGCGTCGGCTGAACTGGCGCACGAGCCCGGCGAAGGCGTCCTGTTCGTCGGCCGTCAGCGGGACCGACTCCAGGGCGGGCGCCTGGGACTGCCCCGGCAGCGCGCCCATCGGCAGGCGGGGCGGCTGCGGCGCGGCGAAGGCGACGACGCGCACCAGCCGCACCAGACCGACCACCCATGCCACCGTGGCGACCGCGAGGATCACCAGGGCTATCTGCTGAAAGACCGACACATGCTCAGGCATGCGCTCCAGTGAACACCACGGTCCGGGCCTTTGGTCCCGGACCGTGACGTATCTCGCAGCAACGGACAGTTCCGGCTTCCCGCGCCTTATGCGGCGGCCGGAACCTTCGCCTCGGCCGCCCCGGGTGCGTGCTCGTCGGCAGCGTCGGGAGCCGTCGAAGGCGCCGCCTTGCGCATGCCCTTCAGGAGGACGACCAGGGCGGCCGAGACGCAGACACCGACGGCGATGGCGAGCAGGTAGAGGAACGCGTTGCCGATCAGCGGGACCACGAAGATGCCGCCGTGCGGGGCGCGCAGGGTCGCGTCGAAGGCCATCGACAGCGCACCGGTGACGCCACCGCCGACGATCGACGGGACGATCACGCGGATCGGATCGGCCGCGGCGAACGGGATCGCGCCCTCGCTGATGAAGGACGCGCCGAGGACCCAGGCCGCCTTGCCGTTCTCCCGCTCGGTCTTTGTGAACAGCTTCGGGCGGACCGTCGTCGCCAGCGCCATGGCCAGCGGCGGGACCATACCTGCCGCCATCACCGCGGCCATGACCTTGAGAGAGCCGTCGTTGGGAGTGGCAAGGCCGCCGACGGCGAAGGCGTACGCGACTTTGTTGAGGGGGCCTCCCAAGTCGCTGGCCATCATCACGCCGAGCACGATGCCGAGCAGGATCGCGTTCGAGCCGGACAGCGAACCCAGCCAGTCCGTCAGACGGGTCTGCACCCATGCGATCGGGTGCCCCACGACCGCGAACATCAGGAAGCCGACAGCCGCCGACGAGAAGAGCGGGATCACCACCACCGGCATGACACCGCGCAGCACGTCAGGCACCTTGATCCGCTGGATCGCCAGTACCACGGCGCCCGCGATCAGACCGCCGGCCAGTCCGCCGAGGAAGCCGGCGTTGATCGTGACCGCGATGGAGCCCGCTACGAAACCAGGGACCAGACCCGGCCGGTCCGCCATGCCGTACGCGATGTACCCGGCCAGTACCGGCACCAGGAAGGCGAAGGCCGCCTGGCCGGTCCAGAACATCAAAGCTGCCCAGCTGTGCGTGGAGCCCCAGTTGAAGCTGTCGATGAGCGACTGGACTTCCGTATTGGCGATCTTGTAGCCGCCGAGCGCGAAGGAGAGCGCGATGAGCAACCCGCCGGCGGCGACGAACGGCACCATGTAACTGACGCCGGACATCAGCCATTTGCGCAGCTTCGCCCCGTAACCGTCCGTGGATTCACCGGAGTTGTCCACAGGTGTGGATGACGAGGGTGTGCCGGGGGCGGTCGTCTCGCCGCGGGATGCCCTTTCCCGTACTTCCTTGATGAGTTCGGCGGGGCGGTTGACGCCGGCCTTCACACCGACGTCGACCGTGGGCTTTCCGGCGAAGCGGGCCTTCTCGCGGACCGGGACGTCATGGGCGAAGATCACGCCGTCCGCGGCGGCGATCACCTCGGGAGCGAGGCGGGTGAAGCCCGCGGAGCCCTGCGTCTCGACCACCAGCTCGACGCCGTCGGTCTCCCGGGCCGTGTTCTCCAGGGACTCGGCCGCCATATAGGTGTGGGCGATGCCGGTGGGGCAGGAGGTGACGGCGACGATCTTGAACGTGCCGGGCGCCGCGGAGGCGCTCGTCGCGTCGGGCTCGGGCTCGGGCTCGGCGGCCGGGGCCCCTTCTGCCCCCGCGCCCCCGCTCCCTTCCAAAGCCGCCTGTTCGCCGCGGATCAGTGCTGCCGCCTGCCCGGCGTCGGTCGCCGAGCGCAGCGCCGCCTTGAACTCCTCGTCCATCAGCTGACGGGCGAGGGAGGAGAGGATCGTGAGGTGGGCGTCGTCCGCCCCGGCCGGTGCCGCGATCAGGAAGATCAGATCGGCGGGGCCGTCCGGCGCGCCGAAGTCGATGCCCCGCGGCGCGCGGCCGAACGCGAGCGTCGGCTCGGTGACGTGGGCGCTGCGGCAGTGCGGGATGCCGATGCCGCCGTCGAGGCCGGTCGGCATCTGGGCCTCGCGGGCGGCGACGTCGGCGAGGAAGCCGTCCAGGTCGGTGACCCGGCCCCGGGCGACCATGCGCTCCGCGAGCGAGCGGGCGGCCTCGTCCTTGGTCTGGGCGGACAGGTCGAGGTCGACCAGGTCCGCGGTGATCATCTCGGCGGTCATCGCGGGCTCCTTTGCCTACGCGGCTGCTGGGTGTGTCCAGTCATGGCGGGTGCAGGTTCGTCGTGGCCGGGCGCGCGGTTCCGCGCGCCCCTGGCGGGGCTGTTCATCACGTCACCGGTTCCTTGAGAGGGCGATCGTGCGGCACCTCGGCCGTCAGCGTCACCGCGTCCGGGTCCAGGTCCGCCGGTGTCGGCATGGCGCTGCCCGGCAGCTGTACCGCCGCCGCGCCGTGGGCGACCGCCGATGCCAGCGCCGCGGGGCCTTCGCCGCCCGCGATGAGGAATCCGGCGAGGGAGGAGTCGCCGGCGCCCACGTTGCTGCGTACGGCGTCGACCGGGGCGCTCGCGAACCAGGTGCCCGCGGCGTCGACGAGGAGTTGTCCGTCCGCGCCGAGCGAGGCGAGCACGGCCGCCGCGCCCAACTCCCGCAGCTCCTCGGCCGCCTTGACCGCGTCGCCGACCGTGGCGAGCGAGCGGCCGACGGCCCCGGCGAGCTCCTCGGCGTTCGGCTTCACGACGTCGGGGCGCTCGCGCAGGGCCGCCAGGAGCGCGGGCCCCGAGGTGTCGAGGGCGATACGGGCGCCGGCGTCGTGCGCGCGGGCCACCAACTCGGCGTACCAGGACGGCGCGAGGCCGCGCGGGAGGCTGCCGCAGCAGGCGATCCAGTCGGCGCCGCCGTCGAGCCGCGCCTGTTCACCGACGACGGAGAGCAGCGCTTCGGCTTCTTGCGCGGTGAGTTCGGGGCCCGGGGCGTTGATCTTCGTGAGCGTGCCGTCCGGCTCGGCGAGCGCGATGTTCGACCGGGTCTGGCCCACGACGGGGACCGGGGCGACCTTGATGCCCTGGGCGTCCAGCAGGTCGGCGACCAGGGTGCCGGGGGCGCCGCCCAGCGGGAGCACGGCCAGGGTGGGGGCGCCGGCGGCGGCGACGGCCCGCGAGACGTTGACGCCCTTGCCGCCCGGGTCCATGCGTTCGCCGGTGGCGCGCACGACCTCGCCGCGGTCGAGGCCGGGGACCTCGTAGGTGCGGTCGAGGGAGGGGTTGGGGGTGACGGTGAGGATCATGCCGCGTGGCGCCGTTTCCGTGCGAGGAGTGCTGATGCGTCCGGTGGGGCCGGTGGGGCCGGTGGGGCTCATGCGCGGATCACTTCCGTGCCGCCCGCCTCGATCGCGGCGGCGTCCTCGGGGGCGAGGCCGGTGTCGGTGATGAGCAGGTCGACGTCGGCGAGGTCGCCGAACCGGGCGAAGTGTTCCTGGCCGTGCTTGCCGGAGTCGGCGAGCAGGACGACCCGGCGGGCCGCGGCGACGGCCGCGCGTTTCACGGCGGCCTCGGCGAGGTCGGGGGTGGTCAGGCCGGCCGCGGCGGAGAATCCGTTGGCCGCGAGGAAGGCGACGTCCGCGCGGATCTCGCCGTACGCGCGCAGCGCCCAGGCGTCGACGGCGGCGCGGGTGCGGTGGCGGACCCGGCCGCCGATGAGGTGGAGCTGGATGCCGGGGTGGTCGGCGAGCCGGGCCGCGGTGGGCAACGAGTGCGTGACGGCGGTGAGTTCGGCCTCCAGCGGGAGGGCGGCGGCGAGGCGGGCCACCGTCGAACCGGCGTCCAGGATGACGCTGCCCTCGGCCGGCAGTTCGGCGAGCGCGGCGCGCGCGATGCGGTCCTTCTCGTCGGCGGCGGTGCCCTCGCGCTCGGCGAGGTCGGGCTCGAAGTCGAGCCGCCCGGCCGGGATGGCGCCGCCGTGCACGCGGCGTACGAGACCGGCCCGGTCCAGTGCCTTCAGGTCACGCCGGATGGTCTCGGCTGTCACCTGGAACACCTCGGCCAGCGACAGCACGTCGACCCGGCCGCCGTCGCGGGCGAGGCGGAGGATCTCCTGCTGGCGCTCCGGTGCGTACATGCCCGTTTACCTGTGCCTTCATCTGCGAGTGTGCCCGAACCTGTGACTTCACCCCGAGATTACGACTGGACTTCGGGAAAGTAAACAGGTTCGGGCATCTCGCGGACACAAACAGACATTCAGTTCTGAGCTGCTGTCCCGCTCGGCCGAGCTGTCGCGCTCAGCCGACCAGTTCGGGCTCGCGCTCGTCCTCGTCACGCCCGTCGGCGACGGCCGTCGTCTCGCCCACCCCGCCGGAGGCCTTGCGGGGCAGGGCGAACATCAGCAGGAAGATGCCGACCAGGATGCCCGCGGACCACAGCAGCGAGCTGTGGAATCCGTCGATGAAGGCGGTGCTGCCCGCGCCCTGCTTCGCGTGGTCCTCGACCACGTTGAAGAAGATCACCGAGACCAGGCTGAGGCCGAGCGCGTTGCCCATCTGCATCACCGTGTTGATGAGCCCGGACGCCGAACCGGCGTGCTCGCGCGGCACCTCGGAGAGCACCGCGTCGGTCAGCGGGGCGACGATCAGGCCCATGCCGATCCCCATCACGACGAGCGGCAGGGCCATCTGCCAGGAGGCGATGCCCAGGCCGTAGTGCCCGGACTCCCATACGTAGACGAGGACACCGGCGGCCATCGTGAGCGCGCCCGCCTGCAGCACCTTGCGGCCGAAGCGCGGCACCAGCTTCTGCACGGACATACCGGCCGCGACCGAGACGGCGATGGAGAACGGCACCCCGGTCAGGCCCGCCCGCAACGCGCTCCAGCCGAGGCCGAGCTGCATGTAGAGCGTCCACGTGAGGAAGAAGATGCCGGTGGTGACACCGAAGACGGTCTGCACGGCGATGCCCGCCGCGAAGCTCTTGACCTTGAACAGGGACAGCTCGATGAGCGGCGATCCGTCGCGCCGCGTCTTCGCCTTCTCGTACGCGATCAGCACGGCGACGATCACGACGGACGCCGCCATCATCACGTAGCCCCACACCGGCCAGCCGTTCTCCCGGCCCTGGGTCAGCGGGTAGACGAGGGCCAGCATGGCGAGGGTGACGAGCACGACGCCGACCAGGTCCAGCTTCAGCGCCCTGGGGGCCTTGGACTCGCTGATGACGCGCGAGCCGAGGATCAGGGCCGCGATGCCGACGGGCAGGTTGATCAGGAAGATCGGGCGCCATTCGAGCCCCGCGATGTTCCACTCCGTGAGCAGCGCGCCGAGCAGCGGTCCGGTCACCGCGCCGAGGCCGACGATCGCGCCGAACAGACCGAAGACCTTGCCGCGCTCGTGCGCCGGGAACGTCGCGTGCACGATCGACAGGACCTGCGGCACCATCAGCGCCGCCATACCGCCCTGGAGGATGCGGGAGGCGACGAGCATCTCCGGGTTCGCGGCGAAACCGCACAGCGCGGAGGCCACGGTGAACCCGGTGATGCCGAGAAGGAACAGCCGCTTGCGGCCGAAGATGTCGCCGAGCCGGCCGCCGGTGATGAGCAGCGCCGCGAAGGCCAGCGCGTACCCGGCGGTTATCCACTGGATCTGCCCGGTGCTGGCACCCTCGTCGTGCTGGATGGTGGGCAGGGCGACGTTGACGATCGTGACGTCGACGAGGTCCATGAACGCCGCCGTCATCACGATGGCGAGCGCGAACCAGCGCCGACGGTCGTCGGTCGCGTTTGCCGCGGGTGGCTCCGGTGCTGCTGCCGGGGTGGTCGGTGAGGTCATGAAAGAAGCGTAGGGGCCATCTAGGTCAGGTCATGTCCTACTCGGGCGGCATCCTGGGGACATGACGACGAACAGTACGGACACCCCGGCCCGGCTGCTCCAACTCCTCTCCCTCCTGCAGACCCCGCGCGAATGGCCCGGCGGCGAACTCGCCGAGCGGCTGCGGGTCTCCCGGCGCACCGTGCGCAGGGACATCGACCGGCTGCGCGACCTCGGCTATCCGGTCCAGGCCTCGATGGGCGCCGACGGCGGCTACCGGCTGATCGCGGGCAAGGCGCTGCCGCCGCTCGTCCTCGACGACGAGGAGGCGGTGGCGATCGCGGTGGGCCTGCGGGCCGGGGCCGGGCACGCGGTGGAGGGCGTCGAGGAGGCGTCGGTGCGGGCGCTGGCCAAACTGGAACAGGTACTGCCGTCGCGGCTGCGGCACCGCGTCGCGACGCTCCAGGCCGCCACGATCCCGCTGACCTGGGGCGACGGCCCCACCATCGCGACCGGAACGCTGACGGTGATCGCGTCGGCCACGGCCGGCACGGAGCGGCTCCGGTTCCATTACCGCGCGGCCGACGGCTCGGAGACGCGCCGCTTGGTGGAACCGTTCCGGCTGGTGTCGACCGGGCACCGCTGGTACCTGGTGGCGTACGACATCGATCGCGACGCGTGGCGTACGTTCCGGGTCGACCGGGTCTCGGAGCCGTTCGCCACCGGGGCGCGGTTCGCTCCGCGGGAGGTGCCGGAAGGGGACGCGGCGGAGTATCTGCGCCGGTCGATGGAGTCGCGGGGCGGCGCCGCCTACGAGGTGGACGTCGAGTTCGCGGCGCCGGCCGAGGAGGTCGCCGCGCGGGTGCCTCCGGCGGTGGGACGGCCGGAGCCGGTGCCGGGCGGGGGATGCCGGTTGCGGGCCACCGCGTCGGGGCCGGTGGAGTGGATGGCGGTACGCCTCGCCATGACCGGGTTCGAGTTCCAGGTCCGGGGGCCGGAGGAACTGGTCGTGGCCGTACGGGACATGGGGGCGCGGATGACGCGGGCTGCTTCCAGCGGGCCCGTGTGACGCGTCGCCGGGTGCGGGCCGGCGGGGGCTGGTCGCACCCGGCGACACGGCGCAAAAAGGTCGGGCGGCTCGCACGATGAGGTGCGGGCCGCCCGATGACCTGGTCTTCGAAGGGTCACGCCGCGGCGTCGAACCCCGTGTCCCGCGCCAGCTTCTTCAGTTCGAGAAGCGCGTGCTTCTCGATCTGCCGGATCCGCTCGCGGGTCAGACCGTGCTCCTTGCCGACCTCGGTCAGCGTCCGCTCACGCCCGTCGTCGATGCCGTACCGCATCTTGATGATGGACGCGGTGCGCTGGTCGAGCCGGCCGATCAGGTCGTCCAGCTCCTCGGAGCGCAGCAGCGTCAGCACGGACTGCTCGGGAGAGACGGCCGACGTGTCCTCCAGGAGGTCGCCGAACTGCGTCTCGCCCTGGTCGTCCACCGCCATGTTGAGCGAGACCGGGTCGCGGGCCCAGTCCAGGACGTCCACGACGCGCTCGGGCTTGGTGTCGAGCTCGGCGGCGATCTCGGTGGGCTCGGGGTCCCGCCCGTTCTTCCGGTTGAACTCGCGCTGGACTCGGCGGATACGGCCCAGCTCCTCGACCAGGTGGACGGGGAGGCGGATGGTGCGGGACTGGTCGGCTATCGAGCGGGTGATGGCCTGGCGGATCCACCACGTCGCGTACGTGGAGAACTTGAAGCCCTTGCGGTAGTCGAACTTCTCGACCGCGCGCACCAGGCCCGCGTTCCCCTCCTGGATCAGGTCGAGCAGGGGGAGGCCGCTGCGCGGGTAACGGCGGGCGACCGCCACGACCAGCCGCAGGTTCGACCGGATGAAGATGTCCTTGGCCTTCTCCGACTCGGCGACCAGCGCCTCGAGCTCCTCGCGGGACGCCTTGCCCGCGGTCTCGCTGTCGGAGACCTCCCCGTCGAGGATCTGCTGGGCGTACACGCCCGCCTCGATGGTCTGGGAGAGATCGACTTCCTTTGCGGCGTCGAGCAGCGGTGTCCGCGCGATCTCGTCGAGGTACATACCGACCAGGTCGCGGTCGGCGATCTCCCCGCCTACGGCGCGAACACTGCGTGCCGCATCAGTCTCGCCGGAGGCGGCGGACTTACGACGGGCTACGGCACGGGTTGCCATGCGTGCTCCCTTGCGATGGTAGGTCGGCTGGGCCGGACGGCTCGTACACCCTCCCGGGTGCCCTGCATCCGTAGGAAACAACGACTGGAATCCGGACAGAATTCCCAAGCCGCCCCTTCTTTTTTGTGATCATGCAGTACCCTGTGCCGCCACGCGGCCGCCAAAGGGAAGGCGATTGATGTCAAACCTCACAGAGGTGCAGGTCAGGCCAGGAGTCGATGACGACCTCACAGCACTCACAGACCTCTACAACCACTACGTACGTGAGACGCCGATCACCTTCGACACGGTCGCCTTCACTCCGGAGGAGCGACGTCCTTGGCTGCTCTCCCATCCTGAAGACGGCCCGTACCGCCTCTTGGTTGCGCAGGAGCGCGGAGAGGGGACCTTCGGCCCGATCCTCGGATACGCCACGTCCAGCCCGTTCCGCCCGAAGGCCGCGTACGACACGTCGGTCGAGGTCACGGTGTACTGCGCCCCGGACGCGGGCGGCCGCGGCATCGGCACGCTCCTCTACAAGTCCCTCTTCGAGGCCCTCGCGGACGAGGATCTGCACCGCGCGTACGCGGGTGTCGCCCTTCCCAACGAAGCCTCGGTCCGTCTCCATACCCGCTTCGGCTTCAGTCATGTGGGCACCTACCGGGAGGTCGGCAGGAAGTTCGGCTCGTACTGGGACGTCGCTTGGTATGAGAAGCCGCTCGGCCGTAAGGCTTAGGGCCACGGACCGTTACGACCCGAGTACAGCCGTGCCTAATCTCCCCGCATGAACGACATGAGCGACACCTCAGGCACGCTCGACGAAGCGCTTCAGCGGCTGCACGCCACCGGCCCCGAGTTCGAGGGCCGGCTCAGCAATCACGGTCCGATGGCGGTGGAGTCCCTGGTACGCGGCGGCCAGGCGCCCCGCGTGCACCGCTGGCTCGACCACTACGAGCGGCGGCTCGACGAGATGCCCGCCCCCGGCTCCCCCGTCCGCGACGACGACTGGCGCTCCGCGCTCGGCGACCCCCGTCGCCTCGCGGACTGGATCAGGTACTTCGAGCGGGCGGTGGCCGAGCGGCCGTGGCGGGACGTGCTCGCCGAGTGGTGGCCGCGGCTGCTGCCCGGGATCGCGGCGGGCGCCACGCACCCGGTGATCCGCGTGGGCCATGCCGTACGCACGCTGCTGTCCACCGAGCCGACCGCCCCGCGCCTCGCCGAACTGGCCCACGGCCTGGGCTACTGGGCCGCCCGCCATCAGCCGCTGCCGGCGCTGACCGCGCTGCCGAGCGCGCCGGACGCCGCGACGGCCCTCGACGCGGTGCCGCGGATCGCGGACCGGAGCGGGGGCGTCGTGGCCCGGTTCGGCCAGCTCACCGGCCTGCCCGCGTGGGCCGGCGGCCCGGTCGACCCGGACACGGCCCGGGACCGGCTCGCCGAACTGGTCACGGCGGCGGTGCACCGTTACGCGACGCACGCCCAGGGCGACCCGGTGATGCTCGTGCACGCGGCAACAGCCCCGAACGCGGTCCTGCGCACGCTCCCCGCCCTGCCCCGCGAGCTGTGGCCGGACTCCCTCGCCGCCGCGTGGGCCGCGAGCGCGGCCGTCACAGCGGCGTACGCGCCTGCCGCGCCGGACCCGTATGCGATCCCGGGCGGGGCCGGGTCCCCCGAGGAGGTCTTCGCGCGGGCCGCGGCGCACGGCAACGACCACGCGATCAAGTTCGCGGACACGGCCTTCGACGTGGGCACCGACGAGGCCATGACCGCGGCGGAACGAGCCCTCGGCCTGATCGAGCCGGCGTGACCGGACCCCTCCGGCGCAAGCTCACCCGAACTGGACGGACCGCTTGGCCAGCCCCATCCAGAACCCGTCGATCACCGACCGCTGCACCCCCAGCTCACCGGCGGCCTCGGCCACCCCCATCGTCACGAACAGCGGAGCGAAGTGCTCGGTACGGGGGTGGGCCAGCGCCCCGGCGGGCGACTTGTGGGCGAAGTCGAGCAGCCCGTCCACATCCCCCGCGTCCAGCGCCCGCTGCCCCCAGTCGTCGAACTCCGCCGACCACGAGGGGATGCCGCCCTGCCGCAGCGCGGCCAGGTTGTGCGTGAAGAACCCGGAGCCGACGATCAGCACGCCCTCGTCCCGCAGCGGAGCGAGCCGCCGCCCGATGTCCATCAGCTTCTGCGGGTCGAGCGTCGGCATGGAGACCTGGAGGACCGGGATGTCGGCGTCCGGGTACATCTCCACGAGCGGTACGTACGCGCCGTGGTCGAGCCCGCGATCCGGCACGTCCTGCACCGGGGTGCCCGGAGCATGCAGCAGCTTCCGTACGGAGGCGGCGAGTTCGGGTGCACCCGGGGCGGCGTACCGCACTTGGTAGTAGTGCTCGGGGAAGCCCCAGAAGTCGTAGACGAGCGGCACGGTCTCGGTGGCGCCGAGGGCGAGCGGGGCCTCCTCCCAGTGCGCGGAGACCATCAGGATCGCCTTGGGGCGCGGCAGGTCGGCGGACCAGGCGGCGAGCTGGCCGGTCCACAGGGCGTCGTCGGCGAGCGGCGGGGCGCCGTGGCTGAGGTACAGCGCGGGCATGCGCTCGGGCGCGGGTGCGGTGGACACGACGACCTCCTTGAAGTTTCAAGCTCTGGGCACTGCCAAAAGTAACCGTTGTTTGTTTAATCTTCAAGAAGGGGGTCTATACGATAGGACCGATGGAACAGATGGAGCCGATGGAACAGACCGAGAACCAGAAGAAGCCGAAGCGGTCCGCAGAGCCCCAGTGGCTCAGCGATGACGAGCAGCACGTCTGGCGTGCGTATTTGCACGCCACCACCCTCCTGGAAGACCACCTCGACCGGCAGCTGCAGCGCGACGCGAAGATGCCGCACATCTACTTTGGTCTGCTGGTCCAGCTCAGCGAGGCGCCCCGGCGCCGGCTGCGGATGACCGAGCTGGCGATGAGCGCCAAGATCACCCGCTCCCGGCTCTCGCACGCGATCGCCCGCCTGGAGAAGAACGGGTGGGTGCGGCGCGAGGACTGCCCGTCGGACAAGCGCGGCCAGTTCGCGGTCCTGACGGACCCGGGCCTGGAGATCCTGCAGCAGACCGCCCCCGGCCATGTCGCGGCGGTCCGCCAGGCCCTCTTCGACCGGCTCACCCCCGCACAGCAGAAATCCCTCGGCGAGATCATGCGGATCGTCGCCGAGGGACTTCAGCCGAAGGAGGCCGGGGCCGACCTCCCCTGGCTCAGGTGAGGCCGGAACCGGTTCCGGAGGTCAGTGCGCGACCACCGGGATCTTGAACTCGTCCTCGACGCCCTCCGCGTCACCGGAGGCCGCGGCCGAACCCGAGCCCGGGACACCGGTGTTGATGAGCGTGAAGGCGATCGTGGCCGAGACGGCCAGGATGCCGACGGCCCACCAGATGGCGTGGGTGTAGCCGCTGACCATCGCCTGCGCCTGGAGCAGCTGCGCGTTGCGCGCGCCGGCCGCGTGGTCCGCGACGTACGCGGTCGTGGCGGAGGCGGCGATCGTGTTCAGCAGGGCCGTGCCGATGGCGCCGCCGACCTGCTGCGAGGTGTTGACCATCGCGGAGGCGACACCGGCGTCCCGCGCCTCGACGCCGATCGTGGCGAGCGACATGGCGGGCATGAACGCCGTACCCATGCCGAGGCCGAGCAGCAGCTGGCCCGGGAGGATCACACCGGCGTACGACGTGCCGACCTCGAGCTGCGTCAGGAACAGCATGCCGACCGCCGCGAGCAGGAAGCCCGGGGCCATCAGCAGGCGCGGCGGGACGCGGGTCATCAGACGGGCGCCGATCTGGGTGGAGCCCGTGATCATGCCGGCGATCATCGGCAGGAACGCGAAGCCGGTCTTGACCGGGGAGAAGCCCTTCACGATCTGCAGGTAGTAGGTCAGGAAGAGGAACAGGCCGAACATCGCGATCACGGCGAGACCGAGGGACGCGTAGACACCGCCGCGGTTGCGGTCGGCGATGACGCGCAGCGGCAGCAGCGGGTGCTTGACCCGGGCCTCGGTGGCGACGAAGGCGGCCAGCAGCACGACGGCGGCGACGAACAGGCCGATGGTGCTCACGTCGGACCAGCCGCTCGACTCGGCGCGCGTGAAGCCGTAGACGAGGGAGACGAGACCGAGGGTCGACAGGACGACGCCCGGGATGTCGAGCGGCGAGCGGTTGCGGCCACCGGCCGGCTCACGGATGACGAAGACGGCGCCGAGCGCGGCGACGGCCGCGAACGGGATGTTGACGAAGAAGGTCCAGCGCCAGTTCAGGTACTCGGTGAGGAAACCGCCGAGGATCAGGCCGACGGCGCCACCGCCACCGGCGATCGCACCGTAGATGCCGAACGCCTTCGCGCGCTCCTTGGCGTCCGTGAACATCACGGCGAGCAGGGAGAGGGCGGCCGGGGCGAGCAGCGCGCCGAACAGGCCCTGCAGGGCGCGGGCGCCGAGCATCATGGCCTCGTTCTGCGCGGCACCGCCGACGGCGGAGGCCAGCGCGAAGCCGATCAGGCCGGTGACGAAGGTCTGCTTGCGGCCCCACAGGTCCGCGATGCGGCCGCCGAACAGCAGCAGACCGCCGAAGGCGAGCGCGTAGGCCGTGATGACCCACTGGCGGTTGCCGTCGGATATGCCGAGGTCCGTCTGGGCGGAGGGCAGCGCGATGTTCACGATGGTGGCGTCGAGGACGACCATCAGCTGGGCGAGCGCGATGAAGACGAGTGCCTTCCAGCGGCGCGAGTCGCCTTCGAGAGGTGCCGATTTCGGCAAGGGGGTACCCACAGCGGGACTCCAAGTCGTGACAGTCGAGAAAGTCGAGAGATCCGAGAAAGTCGAGAAAGTCGAGAAAGTCGAGAAATTCGTGAAGAAGGCTGAGAAATCGGTTCGGTACGGAGATGCGGGGCTGGGCTGCCCCGCGTGTGCGGGGCGGCTTCCCTATGTGTGCGAGGCGGCTGCCCTACGTGTGTGAGGCGCGGGCCGCCCCGGAGGGGCAGTCCTTGCGGAGGTCCTCCAAGGTCGCGGCCGCGCCCGGGAGTTCGGAGCGGGCGGGCGCCATCAGGCCGTCGAGGAACAGCTGCAGATGACGGTGGACGAAGCGGTCGAAGTCCAGGCAGGCCTTGCCGGGCAACGGCCGGGTGAGCTGGGAGAGGGCGACCATCAGATCCCCGACGCCGATGTCGGTGCGCAGCTCTCCGGCCGCGCGGGCGCGCCTCAGAAGCTCCTCGATAGCGGCGGTCAGCCGGTCGAGGGAGGCGAGCAGATCCGGGTGGTCCTGGTCGAAGGTGGCCTGCAGCGTCGGGCAGAGCGCGCCGATGCGCTCATCGGCGGCGGCGTGCACGAAGGTCCGCAGCGCGTCGAACGCGCTGCTCTCACCGGCTTCCTCGGCGGCGAGTGCCCGCTCGGCGTGCTCGAAGACGCGGCCGGTGACCGAGAGGACCACGTGGTGCATCAGCTCACCGCGGTCCTTGAAGTTCCGGTACAGCGTGGCGTTGCCGACACCGGCGCGGCGGGCGGTCTCGTCGAGCGGGAGGTCGCTCCCGTACTCCACGAGCAGTTCCCGTGCGGCGGCGACGATCCGCTCCCGGTTGCGCAGCGCGTCGGCCCGCGGGCGCGGGACGCGGCGCTGTGGCTCGGTGGGGGCGGCGGTGGCCACGGCGGTCTCCTTCGTCTTTTCGGTCATGCACGGCCGGGTCGGGTCGGTCACCTCCGGCCGGGTCGGTCTCTTCCGGCCGGCCGGTCACTGGTGGCTGTCCGGCGAACCGGGGAGCGAGTCCCCGCTTTCTGCGGACACAGGGCTAAACGGGGAGAGCGTCCCCGGTTATTTCCCGTGCGCCATGTGACCTGACTCACACCACCCAGGCCACGGAATCCCACGATCGGCGCACCCAGCGCGCGGCCCCCCGCACCTCGACACAGGGTGATCGAAAGGGAGCCGAGGGTGAGGCGGGTCTGATGCTGCAGCAGCGGATAGGCGGGGGCCGACGCGGTGCGATGCTCGCCGGAGCCACCGCCGTGGCCCTCGCCCTGACGATGACCGCCAGCACCGGACGGCTGCTCGACAGGTCGCCGACCGCGGCGGGGCCGGTGGCGCTCGCCAAGGCGGCCTCGCTCGGCCCCTGCATGATCCGCGGCGCACTGGGCGTACAGATGTCGGAAGGCGTGCCCACCTCCCCCGGCTACGCCCGCTCCACCGGTACTGTCCACGCCCTCAACCTGATGATCGACTTCCCCGACGCGCCCGGTGAGGGCACGGCCATGGACCGGCTCGCGGAGTTCTTCCCCAAGACGCAGAACTGGTTCCGCACGGGCTCGTACGGCCGCCTCGACTACGTCCCCGAGGCCCCCGTCAAGCACTGGCTGCGCATGCCGAAGGCGTTCTCCGCGTACGGGATAGAACGCGGCGCCCCCTTCGAGCCCGGCTACCGCGAGCTGGTCGACGACATCGTGGCGGCCGCCGACCCGGACGTGGACTTCAGCCGCTACGACCTGGCGAACATCCTGGTCACGCCGAACGCCGGGCCCTCCGCCCTCGACACGGTCCTGTCCGTGACCTTCGCGGGCAACCGCGAGGCGCCGGTCGCCGACGGCGTCCCCCTGTCGAACGCCTCCTTCGTGTACTCGCGCCAGGACGACGGCTCCGGCTCGTACGCGGAGACCGGCTACCGCGTCCTGCCGCACGAGAACGGCCACGTCTTCGGTCTCCCCGACCTGTACACCCAGGAGGGCGGCGGGGCCGTCGGCCACTGGGACATCATGAGCGAGGACTGGGGCGTCGGGAACGACCTGCTCGGCTGGCACAAGTGGAAACTGGGCTGGCTCGACGACTCGCAGATCGGCTGCGCCGCGCAGCCCGGCACCAGCGAACACCTGCTGTCCCCGCTCTCCCGGAAGGGCCCCGGCACGAAGCTGGCGTTCGTCCCGCTGACCGGGTCGACGGGCTACGCGATCGAGGTCCGCGGCCAAGAGGGCAACGACGAGGCGGTGTGCCGCCCCGGCGTCCTGATCTACAAGATCGACGCGAACGTGGACACCGGCCGCGGCCCCATCACCGTCGAGGACTCCACCCCCGACAGCGGCGGCTGCACCCGCCGCCCGAACGTCCAGGCGGAACTGTCCGACGCGCCCTACCGGCCGGGCGAGGTGTTCCGGGACCGGCAGACGGGCGTACGGATCTCGGTGGCGGGCGCGGACGCCTCCGGCAATTACCGGGTGTACGTCACTCGGCGGTAGCTGCCTTCGGGGTGCCGCCCCGCGGCCCGGGACGCCGGGCGCACGTCACTCGGCGGTAGCTTCCTTCGGGGTCTCGCCCCACGCCGCCCGGGAACCTTCGGGGTGCCGCCCGGGAACCCGGGACGCCGGGTGTGCGTCACTCGGCGGTAGCTGCCTTCGGGGTGCCGCCCCGCGCCGCCCGGGACGCCGGGTTCACGTCACTCCGCGGCAGCTGCCTTCGGGGTCTCGCCCCGCGGCCCGGGAGGCCGGGCGCACGTCACTCGGCGCCAGCTCGCCACGGGGTCTCGCCCCACGCCGCCCGGGACGCCGAGTTCACGTCACTCCGCGGCAGCTGCCTTCGGGGTGCCGCCCGGCGACGCGGGACGCCGGGCGCACGTCACTCGGCGCCAGCTCGCCCCGCGCCGCCCGGTGTACGTCACTCCGCGGTAGTTCTCTACGGGGTGTCACCTGGCGGCCTGGGACCGAAGCTCAGCCGTACCTCGCGCTTGAGCACCTTCCCGGTGGCGTTGCGCGGCAGCTCCGTCTCCTGCACCAGCACGTGCGCGGGCACCTTGAACGGAGCCAGCGTCGTGGCGGCGAACTCGCGCAGGGCCTGCCCGTCGAGGTCGGAGCCGGGGCGCGCGCGGACCACCGCGGCGACCTCCTCGCCGAGCACCGGATGCGGCACTCCGACGACAGCCGCCTCCAGGACGTCGGGGTGGCCGTGCAGACACGCCTCGACCTCGACGCAGTAGACGTTCTCGCCGCCCCGGATCACCATGTCCTTGATCCGGTCGACGACGCTGATCCGCCCCTCCGACAGCACCGCCAGGTCACCCGTGCGGAACCAGCCGTCCTTCGTGAACGCCGCCTCGGTCGCCGCCGGGTCCTCCCAGTAGCCGCGGATCACGCACTGGCCGCGCAGCAACAGCTCCCCGACCTCCCCATCGGGCAGCGGCTCACCGACGGGCCCGGCGATCCGCGCCTCCACGGCGGGCGCGGGCTTACCCACGCTCCCCGGCCAACTGCGGTACTGAGCGCCGAAGTTGGCGGTGACCCCGCCGAGTGTCTCGGTGAGCCCGTAACCGTTACGGGGCTCGATGCGCTCACCGTGGCGGGCGGTGAGGCGGGCGACCAGGTGCGGCGGCGCGGCGGCGCCTCCGGTGCTGAACCCGGTCAGCGTAGGCATCTCGTCCCCCAACTCCTTGGCCCGCTCGAGGAGTTGCAGCGCGGTCGCGGGCACCCCGCCGAACGCGGCGACGCCGTGCTCCCGGATCGCCGCGAGCGCCTTGTCCGCGTCCCACTTGCGCAGCACCACCAGCGTGCCGCCGGCCGCCATCGCCCCGTAGAACCCGGTGAACGCCGCGACATGGAAGAAGGGAAAGGTGAGAAGCCCGACCGGGGCCGGCCCCTGCCCCGGTACGACTCCGCGCGACAGGGCCGAAAGCGCCGCGAAATAACGGGGGTTGGCGATGGCCCCCATGTGCGCGTGGTGGGTGGCGACAGCGCCCTTGGGCCGGCCCGTCGTCCCGGACGTATAGAGGATGGTGGCGTCCGCGTCCGGCGACACGTCGACGTCCGGCGGCCCGAGCAGCGGATCGGCGGCGGGCAGATCCACGTACCGCTCGACGCGCTCGCCCCCGGCCGCGCGCCCCTCCTCATGAAAGACAAGAACCCAGGGCCGCTCTCCCGCCCCTTCCCGCCAGGCGGCGATCCGCTCGTACCGCTCCCCGTCCACGAGCAGCACGCCGGGGCGGCAGTCGCCGAGGGCGTACGCGAACTCGTCCGCGGTCCACCACGCGTTGAGCGGCACCGCCACCAGCCCCGCCAACTGGGCCGCCCAGAAGGCGATATGCCACTCGGGGTGATTGCGCATGGCGATGGCGGCGCGATCGCCGGGCCGCAGTCCGTACCCGCCGTCGGCCTCGGCGTCCAGAAAGCGGCGGGCGAGCGCGCTGGCGGCGGCGAAGAACTCCCCGTACGTCAGCCGCCCGCTCTCGGCGATCAGAAACGGGGTGTCGCCGAACGCCCACGTCGTCTCGACGAACTCCCGCAGGGTCCGCGGCCCCTCGGCGTAAGCGAGACGCCCGTCCTCGCCCCGCACGACGGCGAAGGGGGCGCCGGGCGCGGTCAGCAGCGCTTCCAGATCTTCCAGGTTCCGCGGGGCTTCCGGGGTTTCCAGCTTGTGCAGGGGTTCCAGGGTTTCCAGGTCTTCGACGGCTTCCGGCGATTCCAGGGGCTCCAGGGGTTCCATTTCCGGACGGTACGTCCCCGCGCCTGGCCCGCGTCAAGATGCGTGCACCCGACATCCGCCGGGCCCCGAGCCCCCTTGCCCACCCTTTTACTCATCCTGGCTCGTCCTGGCTCACCCTGGCTCATCCGGAGAGGGCCCGCGCGTAGGCTCCGGCCTCCTGCGTCACGCCGCTGCAGTCCGTCGCCGGGTCGTGCGTAGCCGTACCCGCCTTGCACTGCACATCGCGGAACGCCGCCCACATCGACACCCACGCGATGCCCCGCTCCCGGGCGAACGTGCGGACCTGCGCCGCGTCGGACAGCGTGAACGTCTCGCCGTCGACGTCGTTCACGCCGAGCATCGAAGTGAGCGCCATACCTTTCCAGGCACCCGCGTCGGACAGACCGAACACCTTCTTCAGCTGGGTGTGGGCGGCCCGGGCGGCGGTGATCGCGTACCCGCCCATGTCACCGTCGTAGGACTCGGCGTAGTTCATCGTCATGAGGTTGACGGTGGAGACCCGCACTCCCTTGTCATTGGCCGCCTCGAGGAGCGCGATGCTGTCGGCGTCGAGCCCGTCGGGCATCACCGGCAACGTGAAGGTGACATCGAGATCACGCCTCTTCTGCAGCAGTGCGATGGCCTCGGCCCGCAACGCAGTCGACTCCCCGTCCCCCAGTTCATCCCCCTCGATGTCGAAATCGGCGAGGGTCGCGCCCCCGGCCGCGTCCAGCGCCCTCGCGTAGGCGGCGGCGAGAGCGGAGGCACTGTCACAGGTGGCAGCGAGCTCCTTCCCGCTGGCCCCACCAAAGGAAACGCGCACATCGGCCCCGCCCGAACCCAGCTTCCCGATCCGGGACTTGACGCCGACCGCGCCGATCTCCGTCCGGTCATCCCAGACGGGCGCACAGGCATCACCGTCGGCGACGACGAAGGAGAGGTTGTACGCGGAGGGAGAACCGGCACGGTCGGTGGCGGAGGCCGTCGTAGCGCTGACATAGGGCGCATACGGCACACCGCCCCGGCCCGCACTGTCCGCGCCGCCCTCGCCGGAACACCCGGAACAAGCGAGCAGCCCGAGGAGCAGCACGCCTAGGCCGGCTTTCAGCGACCCGGGCATGGTCACTGTCGGCGTCGTCATCGGCGCGGCCATCGACTCCGTCACGGGCTTCGCTGTGGCCTTCGTCATGGGCTTCGTCATCGTGCGGCCCCCCTCTTGCTTGTGTAGGTCGCAGCTTCGCAAAAAGCGGCTCATGCGGGGGAGAATTCCGGCACGCGCGGCACAGAGGACGCCACCGCCTGAACGCCACCCGCGCTCGCGGACCGCGGTGCGGCGGCACCAAGGACGCCTCGCCCCTTCGCCGCTCCAGACCTGCGCCCCCGAGGACGCCCGGGGCCTACCGCGGCCCCGCATATGAACCGAAACAGCGGCCCGGACCACCCGCTACACTGACGGCGGTGTCTCAGACTCGCCGTCTGACCACCTGCCCCGCCTTCGTAGCTCAGGGGATAGAGCACCGCTCTCCTAAAGCGGGTGTCGCAGGTTCGAATCCTGCCGGGGGCACCAGTGCAAAGGCCCCGGACCGATCATGGTCCGGGGCCTTTGACATCTACAGGTGACATCAACGCGAGTGGTCACTGACGACCAGGACGCCTCTTGAGCAGCCGATCCATGTGGCTGATCGCTTCGCGCTGCGTGTCCTGCACGACGTGCGTGTACACATCCATGGTGATGCTGATCTGGCTGTGCCCGAGGATCTCCATCACGACCCGGGGCGCGACTCCGGCCGCGGTGAGGAGGGTGGCCGTGCCGTGCCGGGCATCGTGAAGACGAACAACCCGGATGCCGGCGGACTCGGCGACGCGCGTGAACGAGCGGTACACATTGCGCGGCTCGACCGGACGGCCGGTGCGGGTGGTGAAGACGTAATCCGGCCCAGTTGCCCAGGCCTCCCCCGCCTTGGCACGAGCAGCTTCTTGCCGCATCCGGTGCCAGCGCAAGGGCGCGATGCAGAGGCCCGGCAGCGGGACGACTCGACGGCGGCGGCTCTTGGGGTCGTCGTCGTACAGGACGCCTCGGCGGCGCTGCGTCTGCTGGCGCACGTGGAGGACGCGGTTTTCGAGGTCGAGGTCCGACCAGCGCAGGCCGACGATCTCTCCCCGACGGAGACCCATCGCGATGGCGAGGACGAAGGCGGCGTAGAGCGGGTCTTTCCGGGACGCAGCGAGGAAGTCGAGGGTCTCGTCCAACGTCCAGGGGTGCAGCTCTCGTGAGTCGGTGCGGGGCGGTTCGACGAGCTTGGCCACGTTGCGCGTGATCAGCTCCTCGCGGCATGCGGAGGAGAGAGCCGAGCGCAGCACGCGGTGCGATTCCTTGGCCGTCGCGGCGGTGGTCTGATTCTCCAGGCGTACGAGGAAGCGGCGCACGTCGGCGACGCCGAGGGATTCGAGCCTCTTGGCGCCCAGCATCGGCGACAGGTAGAGCCGACTGTGTGCCTCGTACTTGTCGTACGTGCTGAGCTTCCGGCGGGGCTTGATGACGTTGTCGAGCCAGTACGGCAGCCACTCGGAGAGCTTGGCCGACCGAGTAGGAACGGGCACGCCTTGGTCGACCTTGTCGAGGAGCTCCCGGCGCTTGGTGTCGCACTCCGCCCAGGACTTGCCGTAGGCGAACTTGCGGGCACGGGTGCCATCGGGCTGGAGCACGTAGACAGCAGCCTGATAGCGGCCGTCCTTGCGCTTGGTGATGGTGCCCGCCCCGTTCGGGTTGCGCTTGCGCTGGCCGGCCATCAGGCAGCCGCCTCCAATTCGTTGGTGATGTAGTCGCTGAGGGCTCGGGCGGGGATACGGCGGCACCGGCCGATGGTGATCGAGGGAAGCCGACGGGAGCGGATCAAGTCGTAGACCGTCGAGCGGCCGAGCTTGAGTCGCGCCATGACGTCGGCCACGGTCAGCAGTTCGTCATCACGCATGCGTCGGTTCTCCTTCGGTTCCTGGGGCGGGTTCGAGGGTTTCGGCGAGCCAGGTTTCGGTGTCGGTGAGGCCGGTTCCGGCGTAGACCCAGTGGGCGAGGACGAGGGTCGTGTCCGGGGCGGCCTGGTCGTCGGTGACGGCTTGGACTCGGCGCCACTCGGCTCGGGCGGTGCGGAGGGCGCCGAGGGTGGTGGAGTAGCGGCGGGACTTGGTCGAGAAGTGGCCGCGGAAGCCGAGCATGTGGGCCCAGGTGCGGAGCCGGAGTTCTTGCAGTTCTTTGCGGGCGCCGAGGGTCCAGGCGGTGCGGATCATGCGGCGGGCGTGGTCGCTGATGTCGAGCTGGGCGAGTTCGGCAAGGAACTTGAGAGGGCGGTCCAGCGCTCCCGTGGCGGTTTCGGCTCCCTTGGTGGCGTACTTGGCGATGTACGCGGCGACGGCCCGTTCAGTGAGTTCCTGGCCGCCGTCGAAGTCGGTGGATCGGATGGTGCGGACGTCGAGTTGGCGGCCGAAGGTGAAGGTGTGGGCGCGGTTGTCGATGACCGGGCCGTCCACGCGGGCGGCAGTCGCGGCGGCGCGGATGGCGTCGGTCAGCAGTTCGGCGGTTGCCCAGGCGGGCGGTGGGGTGTCTCCGCCTTCGGGGCCGTCGATGCGGATGACGGCATGGAAGTGGACGGCGCCGCGTTTCTGGTATTCGGCGACCTTGGCGAAGGAGACGCGGGCGTAGCCGCGGAAGTCGCGTTGGGTGAGGCCGGCGCGCTTGGCGACTTCCCGGCGGAGGTAGATGGAGAAGCGTCGCCAGAGCAGGCCCGCGTGTGCGTTCCAGAGGACGGCTGCGTCGTAGTCGTAGGTGTCGGGGTCGAGGGGTGTGCCGAGGGCGGGGTCGTCTTGGTCGTGGAGGAGGCCGCAGCGGCAGGGGCGGATCGTACGGGCCGGGCCGGTGGGGCGGTTGTGGACCGGGCCGAAGCCGGGGGCGGTGAAGGTGGCGAAGACGCGGGGGTGGGCGGCGACGCGTTCGGGGACGCCCTTGCCGCCGCGTAGGCCGGAGGTGATCAGGTGGAAGGTGTCGCGGCGGTAGACCTCTGCGCAGGCCGGGCAGCGGGTCGTGCGGCGGTTGTTGCAGCGGACCAGGAGGTGTCCGGCCGGGAGGTCGGTGGAGTCGAGGCGGTGGAGGACGTTGCCGATCTCGCCGGTTCGGGTGTCGACGGCGTGCTCGGTGCGGTGGCCGTCGAGGCGGATCGGGTGCGTGCAGCCGCCGAGGCCGGAAAGCTGGCGCAGGAGTGCGGGCATGGTGCCGGAGGCGGCCAGTTGACCCAGTTCCGGCAGCGGGGCCGGGGTGGCGCGGGTGATGATGGTCTTCTCCTTCTGGCTTCGGTCAGGAGGGGTAGGGCCCCCGGGGCGGCGGATGCTTGGCGGTATCGAGGCCGCCCCGGGGGTCTGTTGTGTCTGCGGTTGGTCAGCGGTGGCGCTGGTCGCGGAGCATCGAGCGCAGGACCACAGCGGCGACGGCCACGGAGATGGCCGAGACGGCGACGGCGGCCAGGAGCGCGGTCAGCACGACTCCGCCCACGAGGACGGCCACGACCGCTCCGGTACTGACGGATATCTGCGGGGCCGGCCGACGAACAGGGGCCGGGGCGGTCGGCGCGTGCGTGTGCGCGGGCGGCGGGGTCGGGCTGTCGGGGTACTTGGGCAGGAACACGGCGGATCTCTCCTTGCCTACTCGTCTAGTTATGTGAGCCGTTGATGACGTCCACGCCGGAGCGCGTACCGGATTCGATGGCCGGGGCCATGAAGGTGTGCGAGAGCCAGAAGCCGAACAGGGCGATCACGACGACGATCCACGTGCGGACGCCGAGGAACTTGACCGCACCCCAGGCGAAGCAGCCGAGGACGAAGACGAGCGGCAGGCTGACGGTCACGGGGATCGGTCCTTTCAGCGGACGGGGCAGCGATGGGTGCGGGCCGCCAGCTCGGCGGCGGCGCGGCTGTCGTAGTCGGCGGAGAAGCCGCAGCACGGGGCCGTGCAGGCGGCGGTGTGCTTCTCTCGGCCGCGACCGTCGTAGGCCGTGCCGACCTGAACGGGGCCGATGCGGGTGACGGAGCGAAAGCGGCGGTTGGCGCTCATGTGGATCTCCCTTCAGAGCTGTGCGGCGATGGCGTCGGCCATGGGCAGCGGGACGCCGAGGCGGGCGCGGAGGGTCGTGGTGTCGATGGACGTACCGGTGCGGGCGTGGTGCTCGGTGGCGACTTTGCGGGCGTGCTCGACCAGGGCGGCCGGGACGGGGACGGCGGGCGGAGAAGGCGAGGCGGGAACCGGCCCGGTGGCCGGTGACGACGGGAGCGCCGGTACGGGATCGGGCGCGTCCTCCTGGCCGTCGATATCGTCGCCCTGGTCCCCGGTGACGTGACCCTCCTGAGTCGCGTCGTACAGGGTCGGCGTCGGCTTCGGCGTCGAGTGAGCGAGGAGTGTTCCGCCGAGGAAGCCGATGGCAGGCCAGCCCGCGACGAGGATGCGGAGCCAGGCCGGCACATGGTCCATGTCGAGCAGTCCGGCGGTGGCGACGTTCGCTCCGAGGGAGGCCGCGAGCGCGATGGCGAACCAGCACCACCCGGCGGCTTTCGCTCGACCGGCCCGCAGTCGACGCCAGGCGGCGACGAGCAGCAGGTCGACCGAGACCGGGTAGGCCCACGCCTTCCACCCGTCCTGTCCGGCCGCCGACGCGACGTCGTGCAGGTGGGCGAAGGACAGGGCGGCGGCGATGACGGCCTGGACGAGTACCGCGTCGACACGGGCCAGTTGGGCGCGCATGCTGCGGCTCCTTCCGGGTTCAGGCATGGGAGGGGTAGGGACGTGGCGCGAGGCGGTCACGCCGACCGGGAGGAGAGGGAGTAGCTCAGTCGGTCACGGGGCGCGGCCGGACGGCCGGGGCCGTGGACTCGACCGGCGGCGGTACGGGTAGGTCGGGCCGGAAGGGCTTGAGCGCGGGCAGGTCGGGGACCAGGTGGGCCGAGGTGCGGCATGTCTCGGCCGCGTCGGCGAGGGAGAGGTACGGGGTGCGGATGCGGGACCAGCCGCCAGAGGTGTCCCCGGCGACGGCCAGGCCGGGCAGTTCGGGCGCGATGGCGCAGGCGGCGGAGACGGCCTCGGGGGCGATGTCGCCGAGTGCCATCTTGGCGGAGGCTTCGTCGTTGACGCGATGACAGACACGGCCGGTGAGCTGGGCCCGCAACATCGTGGCCCCCTTCCCGAGTTCGGCGCCGAAGCGCTGCCCGCAGACCTCCAGGTAGATACCGGCGGCGCGACCGAGCTGGGCGAGGCGGATGAGCTGGGTGACCATCTCGTCCCGTCGTTCCTCCTCCTTCTTTGAGGCGACGAGGAAGAGTTCCGCCACTTCGTCGACGAACAACACGACGGGCACGGGGCGTTCGCGTTCGGGCAGGCCCCAGATGTCGGAGGTGACCTCCTCGTCCGGAGTGGTCGGCGCGATGCCCTGCCGGGACTTGATCAGGTCGTAGCGGTCCTCCATTTCCTTGATGAGCACGGGCAGTAGTTCGACGGCCTGGTCGGGGTCGGTGGCCAGCGCGGAGAGCCGGGCGGCGAAGGGTGCCAGCTCCACGCCGCGTTTGCAGTCGATGCCGACCAGGGCGACGGACTGCCGGGCGAGCCCGGCGACGAGGTGCCGCAGGTACATGGACTTACCCGACAGCGTGGCCCCCAGGGTGAGGCCGTGCGGAACGGTCCGGTAGTCGCGCACGAAGGGAGTCGAGTCCTCCCGCAGCGCCACCGGGACCTTCAGGAAGTCGGCGGCCGTCTTGCGCGGCATACGGACCTTGCGCAGTACGTCGAAGCCGACGAGCCGCAGTTCGACCACACCGGGCTTCACCGTGGTCACGTAGACGGCGTGAACGCCCCAGGCGTGCCGCAGCCGTTCGGCGGAGGCGGCGACATCGGCCGGTTCCTGGCCCGGGGCCAGCCTCAGACGGAGCCGCAGCCCGGTCGAGGTGGGGCGGATGAGGCCGCGACGGGGCGGGACGGGGCGGACCTCACGGCGGGTGGTGGCCTGGACCGCCAGGGCCCGGAACCGGGAGGGCGCGACGGTCAGGCCGCAGGCTTCCATGACCGAGCCGTACGAGCTGAGCAGCCGGGCCGTCGAGAGCGGCAGGCCGACCGTGGACCAGTAGACCCCGGGGTGGTGGACCCGGGTGTAGGCGGCCCCACCGCCGAGTGCGGCAAGGGGGCCTCCCACCTCCAGAAGCGTCGTCAGGTCGGTCATCAGGCCGAGGCCCCCACGGCGGCCGGGAAGGCGGCCGGAGTGACGGCGGCGGCACGGAAGGCGATGCCGTGCCGCTGCTGGCCATTGAACACGCTCTCCCAGGGACGGGCCACCAGGCCGGGCAGCGAGACCGGAGCGCCGAGCGCGAGCCCCTCGGACACCCCGCTCTCCGGGACGGTGACCTTGAACAGCGACGACTCCCCTTCCTCGATGTAGACGACGCCGATGGTCATCAGTGCCTCACCGCTGTTGACGTCCTTGGCGATCTCGCCGGTCTGCCGGTCGCGGACCTTGGGCTCGGGCGCTTCGGTCAGGAGGATCGTCGCGGCCGAGGTCTCCACACGGATGGTGCGCAAGGCTTCTTCCTATCTACTCGTCTATACAAGCTGCATCCTTCGTACCCGACGTTGCCGGGAACGGGGGTCACTCTGACACACAACTTGCCCACTCGTCTATACGAGTATGCGTGTCGGGGTGTACGAGTTGGACGAGGATGCTGCGCACCGTCTCTCGAAGGCCGCAGCTGTCAGACCCTCCAGGCAGACTCCAGCCATGCTGATTGCTACGAGCGCCAGGGGACGCAGGGTGAAGCGCCCGTCGAAGCCGACGATAAGCACCATGCTTGCGAACCTGGGTCGCGACAACGAGCACATGGTCATCGAACGAGAAGACGAGGAACGCGCTGGGGACTGGTACATCCAGGTCCTGTTGCGCGAGAACAACACCTACCAGCTTGAGTACCGGGACGGCGTTGCCGCCGAGCATTACCAGACGGAGACCATCTCGCAGGAGAAGGTGCTCCGGGCGCTGCTCGGCTGGACGGCCGGCACATCGGATTGGCGGGAAGAGTTCATGTGGAACAACATCGGCTCCACGTTCGCGCCCTCCGACACGAATGACCCGGCGGGCCCCAGCACCTAGCGTCGGCGCCTCTCCACTCACGCGATCACGTGGCCGGGAGCTGGTACGCCAGCACGTAGGCATCCGCCGCCATCACCGTGTCGCAGACCTCCACGGCCCGGTTCTCGGTGTCGTACGCGGTGCGGATCAGGTGGATCACGGGCACGCCGGAGGCCAGTTGCAGCGTTTTGACCTCGGCGGGCGAGGGCATCCGGGCGCGGATCTCCTCCTCGAAGTGGTCGAGGTGGTGGCCCAGTTCTTCGAGCCGGGCGTAGATGCCGCCAGGGCCGGGGTTCGGCTCGGCGATCTGCGTGCCGCGGGCGATGTCGAGCGGCAGGTAGGAAGTGGCGAACTCGACCGGGCGGCCGTCGAGCAGGTACCGGCGCCGCCGGGCGAGCACCCGCCGCACAGAGCCGAGCCGGGCAGAGATGTCCTGGCCGGCCTTCTCCTCCTTGACCTCCAGGCTGTCCACCTTCGGGTGACTGCCTGCGGCGTCGGCCTCCACGATGAACGCGGACTTGCCCTGTTCGCGGTGGCGCCGGGCGAACCGGTCCGAGGCCAGTCGCCGCACGGGCGGCCGGGGCCGGACGAACACACCCTTGCCGTGCTCGGCGTGGACTAGGCCCTCGCCCTGCAGGACAGAGAAGGAGTTGCGAACAGTCATCCGGGAGACCCCGAAATGCTCGACCAGCTCGGCCTCCGAGGGCAGCTTCTCGCCCTCCTTGAACCGCCCACGGTCGATGGCCTCGCGCAGCTGGTCAGCGATCTGCCGGAAGACCGCGCGATCACTCGTGGGATCGAGCGCGCCGAGAAGACTCGGAAGGGACGCCACGTTTACTCCTTTAGGTATCTAGACGAGTGGGCAAGTGTTGTTGCTACGGTGGAAAGCCTAGCCAGCCGAGAGGGCCGAGGAACGTGAGCACTGACCGTCCGCACTCCGTAAGCGTTGCCGGAGTCATCGTCGACGACCAGGGCCGGGCCCTTTTGATCAAGCGCCGCGACAACGGCCGCTGGGAGCCCCCGGGCGGAGTCCTCGAACGCGAGGAAACCATCCCCGAAGCCCTCCAGCGCGAAGTCCTCGAAGAGACCGGCATCAAGATCGAGCTTCCGGCGACCTTGACCGGCATCTACAAGAACATGACGGGCCTGATCGTCTCCATGGTCTTCCGCTGCCGGGCAGTCGACGGCACACCCACCACCGGGGACGAGACCCGCGCATTGCGCTGGGCCACCCGTGAAGAGGTCATCGAACTCTCCGACGAGGCGTACGCGATCCGCGTCCTGGACGCACTCGACGCCACGACCCCGCCGGCCATCCGCGCCCATGACGGCGTGAAACTCGTCTAGCTCGAACCCGCTGCACATGGCGGCCTACCAGCGTGAAGGAACTTGTATGCACGAGTATACGAGCACTACGCGAGTCTGGGGCCTGTCTTGCCCAGGTTCACCAGAAGAGGTCAGCCGGGCCCGCCGGTGGACACGCGACATCCTGCGGGATTCGCCCCTGGTCGACGACGCCGCCCTGATCGTCAGCGAGCTGAGCGCGAACGCGATCTCCCATACGGCCAGTGGTCGAGGATGCGGAAGTTTCCGACTGGCGCTCGCGGTATCCCCGCAGATGATCGCCCTGTCGGTCACGGACGCTGGAGGCACTAATACGGCCCCCAAGGTCACACAGCAGGACCACGACCAGGACGCCGAACACGGCCGCGGTCTGTGCCTGGTTCATGCGCTCGCCCACCGTGTTGTCATCCACCACAGCGAGATCGGCTGCACGGTTACTGCGGAACTTTTCACGGCCGCATCCTCATAGGTCGCTGTCGTTGCGGGCTCCAGCTGGTTCGATGACATCGCTACTGGGTACGGCCGCGAGCGCCTGCCGTCTTCCGGCCGGGGATTGTGAGTTCGTTGAATGCGTTGTGCACCTACTGAGGCGCCTATCGTCCCGCTACTACCTGTCAGTCACATGCGTCTTGTCTGGTCGGCGACTCTCACATATGCCTGAGGCCTGTTCACTCTCAAGGTATGGGGGTCATAGAAGAGTCAACGGGACGCTCGATTGCTGGCAGAAACCCATGCGAGTTCTGCGGACTACCGCAGGACCGGGTTGCGACGTTGAGCCATGAGTTTGTACTGCTGGAACCAAACATGGAGGTGTCAGCACATCTGATACCTGCCGAGTCACGGTGGATCACCGTGTCAGACGGCCAGGTGGTGGTGTACGGGGTGTGCCCGCCGGATACTGCTCAGCTCGGTCGGATCGAACACCGCCTGGTATGTCCCGAGCAGGAGCTACCGGACCTGTGGCCATGGCTGACAGAACTACGGGAGAAAAACGCGTGGCGGGCACAGCGGCTGGTAGACCCCCCGCCCCCAGACCCGGGCGAGGACGCCGCGTAGGCACACGGCAGGAGCCCTGACTCAACGGCTACAGCTAACACAGTCACCGCAGAACTCCTCACCGACACCAGCCACTCAGGTGAGCTACTGAGTTACAACTTTCTCTACTGGTTCAAGCACCCGGCTGCGCTCCGCTCCGCCGGGCGGGCTTCCCGGCTCCGCTCGGGGCTGCGCTCCTGCCTTCGGCCCGCGCTGCCCCGGCTGCGCCGACGCCCGCCCGCTGTGGATAGGCCCGGAGGTCATGAGTCGAGCACCCGACCTACGCGGCCACCGGTCAAGGACGATGCCTCCGGCGGGGATCGGCCGGCACCGGGGGGAGGGGGCGCCGTTCCCGGCCGCGGGCACATCGTGGTGAGCGTGGTGGGCTCCCATCCCGTCCACCGTCGACCCAGGCAGAGCCGAGCAGACGCGGCCCATGGCGTCCAGGTCGTTCGTCCAGTGGGGCGCTCCACCTGGACGCCATGAACCACGCCCGCTCCACGGTGTGTGGGTCGACGGCGGACGGGATGGGAGCCCGGGGCGAGTGATGGGCTGAGATCGCCGCTAGACAATTGCTCTAGACGTGAACAAAAACCACATGTTGCTTAATTTTCGAATCAAGTCACCGCGAGAACAATTGCGCACAAAAACAAACTCCCGCTCCTTGAAAGAGCAACAGTAGGTAGATGTTTCCACATCATCAGACCATGCCCAACCGACAGAAAGCGCCGACGCGATGTCCATCACCCCCCGAGGAATGTCGATCCAAGAAGCCTACAGCCTTTTCAGAAGCGAGAGGCTGATCGTGAATCGAAACTACCAAAGAAAGCTCGTATGGGGAGTGGACGAAAAAATACACTTGATCGACAGTATCCTGAAGGGATTTCCCATTCCGTTGTTCTTGCTCGCTGAAACGGCGGACGGGGAATTCGAAATCATCGATGGCATGCAAAGGCTCGACGCCATTTTTGGCTACATTGAGCATAAGTATGCTATAACCGATGACAATGAAAAACAATTTTTCGATCTGAAAGAATTTTCGCGCGCACGTCAATTCGCCGAAGCGGGGGCGTTCGAAACCGAGGCGGGCGACCCAACTCTCCTCCCCGCAGAAAAGTGTGCAGACCTTCTGGACTACCAGCTCGCCGTAACCATTTTCGACTCCAAAGAGGAAACACAAGTCACCGAAGTGTTTCGGAGAATCAACTCAGGAGGTCGCCAGCTAAGCGCTCAGGAAAAGAGACAAGCGGGCGTGGTGAGCGACTTCGTTCGGATGGTGAGGAAACTTGCCTCCGACTTCCGCTATGACGGGTCCCCCGACATTTTGCCGCTCACGAAAATGCCCGTTGTATCCATCGATTCTGCTCGCGAGAGACTCGGATACGGCATTGCAGCAGAAGAGACCTTCTGGTGCAGTCTGGGTGTGCTGAACCCTCGCCAGCTTCAGCAGAGCGAAGACGAACAACTTCTGGCCGACATCTGCATCTCGGTGGTTAGAGGGAATACATTCAGCGTCAGCACAGAGGTCCTAGATAAATATTTCGACCCAACCACCCCTGAAGCCTACGTGCTCTCTATTGACTTGAATACCTATGGAACCGAGACCCTCTCCAGGGACGTCAAAAACGTCCTTGGAGCTATGAAGTCGATGGTTGAGTCGGAACGTCCGGGAATAAGTGGAGCATTTCGATCGCACGTCAGCACAAGCAGTTTTACGTCAGCCAAGACACCATTTTACGCAATATTCATGGCGTTTTACGATCTCATGATCAGGCAGCAGAAGCTGCTTGCAGACCCCAAAGCCGCATTCACTGCTATCGGGAAAATTTCTGCGCGGCTAACACCGAGCAGGAATACGACGACGGAGCGGCAGCGACAGGAGAACATAGACATCGTCCGCGGACTTTTGGAAAAGTACTTCGCCAGCACGCCCGGCCCAGCACTAACCCACGGACCCGCCATGGAGATTGAGTTCCCCAACATCATTAGGCGCGCCCCTATCGAAAGCGCGCGCTATGAATTCAAACAAGGAATAGCAGCCCTTAGCGGAAGTCGGGAGATTAATTCCGACTTCCTTAAGAAGCTGCCGAAAATCATTTCGGCCATTGCAAACGTTGGGCCCGAGGCGGATGGGTTCATCGTATTTGGCGTTGCGGACACCACAAGAGATGCGGAAAGAGTCGAGCAGCTGGATTCCGTGTCTCCACTCCGTATGGGACGACAGCTTCTCGTCGGCGTGGACCGAGAGTGCCGAGTTTTGGGAATTTCGCTTACCGACTACACACGGAAAATCTTGAGGGCTATTCAATCTGCCCCCCTGAGCGAACCTCTAAAGAGTGCAGTATTGGCGAACGTGGATACCATCTCATACTCTGGGCGAGCATACGTGATTGTCAGAATCCCGGCACAGTCAGAATTGGCCAGCTATGACGATGAATACTACGTTCGCGATGGCGAGGACCTTCGCAAGATGAAAACCAGCGAAGCTCTTGCTACGTCAAAGCGATTTTCGGCATAACTCACTATGCGTCAGAGGAATCGCACCGCTCGGTGAAGTTCTGAGTTCACTTCGTACCGCTAATTTCTACTTGAACCGGTCATCCCTATTTGTGGGATGCGTGGCCAAATCCGTCAGCGTTTTGACTGGGCTAGCCGACCACCAGGCCCACGGGGAAGAGGCAGCCTCCCTAAGGGTCAAACTGCGTGACAACCAGGACGCACAACCGCGAACAATCGCGGACACCAGCGGCCCATCAGCGCAGGTGGCACGGGCGGCAGCCCCAGGACAGCGGCCGTCTCAAGTTGCTTCGGGACGAGGCAGTCACCCCGTTAAGGTGCGCTTCATGACCGACGACACCCCTGTCTGCCCCAACTGCGGCGAGCCCATGAAGTCCGGCGGTTTCCTTCTCTCACACCGGGAGGACGACGGCCGGCGGGCCTGCCGGGCGCTCTGAAAGTGTGCCGGTCGCCACGTCTGGTGGCACTGGGCCGACCGGCCGGACGATCCGTTGACGGTCTGTCCTGTGCCGGAGCAGTTCAGCTGACATCCAAAGCTGACATCAACGGCCCCGTACGGTGACGACACCCGGCAGTCCTGCACGGCAGCGAAGACCGAAGAAGGCCATGCCCACACCAAGGGAAGATCGAACTCCTAAAGCGGGTGTCGCAGGTTCGAATCCTGCCGGGGGCACAAACAGAAGGGCCAGTTCAGGGGCTTGACCCCCTCGAACTGGCCCTTTGTCGTTGTCGCCGCCGTGCCACATCTCAGCCGCGGCTCGGGCGGGTGAGTTCTCGGCGAGGATCTCGTAGGGCCTGTAGGAGTGCTCCGAGGGCGAATGACTGGACCAGCGCACTGATGATGAGCCCGATGGCCAGGTACCGGACCGGCGCGTCCATGCCTCCGACCGCCCCGACCGCCCCCACCGCAAGAAAGGACGTGGGGGCGGTCAGAAGGAACGGCCATATTCCGACGATTCCGGGGGCGGAGAACAGCGCGGCAGCCACCTCGAAGATGACGGACGCACCGACTAGTCCCAGGTAGGCAGCAGAGGCCGCGTTGGTGAAGGTCAGACGGGACAGGGTGCGGGCATTCATTGATTTCCCCCGGAGATGTGGTGCTCCCCATGCTCCTGGCGGCACCGCGTCGCCGGCGTGAGTATCCGTACTCAATCCGACTCGCCTCGGCCCCAGAGGGATCAGATCGCAGAGACCTTGTGGTGGAGGAGCGTCTCGGCTGTCATCGCCCGCTGCTGGAAAAGGTCCATGACCTACAGATTTACGGCGCGGTTTGCCTGTGGGCTGGATGATCCGGACACCGACGACTGCGTGCTGGCGGGCGTGGCCGAGTCGAACGGCGAGGACGGATTCTCCTTGTTGTTCATGTGCGACTTCGACGAGCCCGACGAGCAGGAAGTGTCCTTGGGGATGGACACGCATTGTTTGGTCACGTCCGACCAAGGCACTGCCTACGGCTGCGTGCGTGAACTGGGATGGGTACGGCGACGTGTTGCGCGTTTTTTTGGATCCTGCGTCGTTGGGCGCACGCGGCTGACCGATCCCGTCATCGAGGCCGTGTTGCGTGCGCCGGCCGTAGATCTGGCCCGCATGCGGGAAGTGCTGCCGCGCGTTCTGGCGTACGGTCGCGCGGACGCTCGCCCCGGGCGAATCGTGATGTAGCGGGACTCAGCTGTGCCGGCGCCGCCCTTTCCTCCGGAGGTAGCTTGCGCTGAGTGCGGTGACAGCGATGACGGTAAGCAGAACGGCGCCCAGGACCACCGTCACTCCCGCCGAGATGACGAAGATGGCCCACCAGGGTGGATCGCCCTCCATGTTCGGCCCTCCTGATCGCCTCCGATGACGTCATGAGGCAGAGGACGGTTCCCGGAAGCCGCGGCCACCGCCGGCCACTGACCGGTCCGCTACGGTCCGCCCCACATCAACAGACCTGGAAAGCGCGGGTACAGCTTCGTCCAACGCCTCGCCGTGTCATGGCGCCTGTGATCAGCTTGCGGAGTGGAAGCCGTCATCGCCAGTGCCGTAGCTGTCCTGGGCACCTTGCTGGGCTCTGGAATCACTTTGATCGTTCAGCAGCGCACCACGGAGAAGGGGCACCGGTTCACCCGCGACGAGCGGCTTCGGCAGGAACGGCTCGACGCGTACTCCGCCTATGCCGGCGCCCTGGTCAACTATCGCCGCTGCCTGGTGCATCTGTGGTTCTGCGTGCACGAGCAGCCACCTCCCGAGGACGCGGAGGAAGTGCGAATACGCGGTTACGATCTCCGCTCCAGCGCACAGGAGGCACTGTTCAGAGCGCAGATGCTCACCGACGACGCCATGTTGAGTCATGCCGCTGCGGAGGTTCTCGCCCGGGTCACTGTTCTGTACAAGGTCGATACCCGGGCGGAGCTTGATGCGCGCAGAATCGAAACGCGCGATGCGATTCAGCAACTCGTCATGACCGCCAAGCGCCATCTCTAAGGCAGGCGGCCGGGCTCAGGAATACGGTTGCGTGTGTGGCCTGCGGCCGTAGCAAGGAACGTGTTGCCCGGAGCGACCGGGTGGCTTGAACGCCTGACCCTGACCGTGTACTGGCTCCGCCGGCCCTGGTACCAGTCGTCAGTAAGCTCGGCGACATGACCGAAGACGTCGGCCTCATAGCGAATTACCGGGTCCATGTCGTGCCCGTCGTCCTGGCTTTGGCCAATCCACCCTGGCAGCGCGGCGTCTGGCTCGACCCCTCTGCATTCGAGAACCTGGACTACGTCTTCCACACTCTCTTCGATGACTTCTGCGACGCCGACGAGCCCGAGAAGTACCTCGGTATCAGTCTGCGTACCGACGAAGAGGTGGTTCTCATGCGCGAGTTGGGCATCGCGCTCGCCACCGTGGAGTCCGAGGTGCCTGAGGCGCCCGACGACACCGATGCCGAGTATGTGGAGGCACCTTCTTGGCCTGCGGTCGTGGCCGTCGCCGGTCGTCTCGCGCGGGTCATGGTCACGAACGATCTGGGAGAACTGGCGAGAGTGTACGAGTCCGCCCCGGCGCAGTCGCTTCCACGGAGCCGTCCGCCCGCGCCCCAGCGCCCCTGATCGGCGCGGGCCCGATGGGCCGACTGCGCGTCGACCGGGCCGGCCCGGGCCGGGCCGGCCCGGTCGCTAGACCGCTGCGTAGCGCTTGGCGATCAGGTGGATCTCCTGTGCTGTTCCCGCTCGCGCGAAGAGCATGGCCCCCGCTTCGCGTCCCTCGTGGTGGACGCGTAGGCGCGGGCCGTCGGTGAAGACGCGTAGTTCTGGCCACGGGTACCGCCACAGCAGTGCGGAGCGTTCCCACATCTGCAAGCCGTGGCTGGTGACGAGGAGTTGGTACTGCGGGCCCTCGTGGGCGGCGGGTGGGGTGTGGTCGCGGAACGGGGGGCTGACGGTGTAGGTGCCGAGCACCGTCTCCCCGGGCTCCAGGGCTTCGCTGCGGACGCCGCCGCGGCGGCCGATCTGCGCCCCGGTCCAGACGGCGGGGCCGATCGCCACCAGAGCCAGGCCCGTCACCGCCCACCACGGCAAGGATCCCCTGATGCCGATGGCCACGATCGCCGACACCGCGAGGAACACCGACCCGACGGCGCCGCCCAGCGTCGCCCGCCGCGTTCTTCCGTCTCCGCGATCGCTACCCGTGCCCCGCCCGTTCGCGTTCCTGCCTCAAAAGCCCTGCTGCTCCCCGCTGTTCACCCTACTTGCAAGGCTTGTGCACATAAAAGGCACAGTGAGCTCAAGCCACCAGCAGCGGCGTGATCAGGCGCGCCGGGTCCGTCCCGGCCGGGAGGTCGCTGACCTGGCCGTCGCCTACCTCGATCATCCGCCACGTGCCGTCCGTCCGGTGGGCCAGGTCCGTCGTCACGAAACGGCAGCCGAGCGCTTCGACCGAGCCTCGAAGGTGGTCGACATTCGGGCTGGGGCGCAGGTCAGGGGTGTCGGGGTGGGGGGTGGTGAGCAGTGGTTCGCCGTCCAGCCACCAGATCCTGGCCTCGCCCGCCGTCCGGTCGAATCGTTCGAAGGCGCGGAGCACGATGCCGCCCGCGAGGTCGTCGCCCTGGAGTTCGACGAAGCGGGCGACCACGCGGTGCACCGCGGCCGGGTCGGCGAGGTCGGGGAGGTAGCAGGCCTCGTTCCAGTCGTGCTTACGGGACTTGACGTAGTCCTTGACGATTCCGGGGCCCGGAGGGAGCGTCGCCGTGAGTTCGGCCAGCGCGGCCGGGCCGGGGGGCTGGTGCGGGGCAGCCTCGGCGTAGGCGCTGCGCGGGGTGGTGTCGGTGAACTTGGCGTACCAGCACGGGAGTTCGTGTGCGGTGCGGTACATCGCGGCGGTGGTGCGGAGGTGGGTGCCTCGGCCGGCCAGCGCGGCTTCCAGGTCAGCGTAGGCCGCCGCGGGGATCATCCATCCCCGGTACCAGACGGCGCCGAGGCCCCGCGGGACGCGGCGCACGGCTTCTTCCGCGCGGCCCGCGAGCAGCGCGTCGTGGTCGATCAGCGCCGCAGGCCGCGCCGGCCTGTCGGGCCGCCGCGGCCTGCGGCGCGAAATGCGGGTCGGTCCGTGTCGGGCGCAGCGGGTCGCTGCACAGCAGCAGAGAGGTGGGCGAAGAGGTGGGCACTCGATCACCGTAGCGGCGCGGTCCGGGCAACCGAAGGGATCATCCGCGCGGAGACAGGCCGCCGACCCGGCCGAGCGGCGGGCCGCTACGTCGCACCGCCGTCACCACCGCGGAGACGGCCGCCGTGGCCGCGAGGCTGCCCATCATGACCAGTGCCACGCCGACCGCGAAGAGGCCGCTGGAGTCGTCCGACCAGTCGACGTAGGCGGCGACGGTCAGGCCCGCCGTGGTGCCGAGTACGGCGGGTGCGACGTGATGCCGGGCCGCCGTCCAGCACACCGGGGCGAGCAGCGTCACCACCAGGCCGATCACCTGCCATGCCGCGTACGGGCCGGTCTCCGTGCCGTCGGGGTGCACGTCGCGGTGCTGGTCCCAGCCCAGCCAGCCGGCCCACGCCGCCGACGCGAGCACGGCCAGGGCCAGGGCCCGGAGCAGCGGGCGGACGGTATTGCCGAGCGGGTGCGGCTGCGGGTGTTCCATTCGTCGGTCCATGGGACGAGCGTTCCCGCTCGCCCCCGCCCGGCCCAGAGCGCGCGTACTCAGCAGGTACTCATGGGGGACCCGAGTACTACCGCGAGCCGCCCTCCCGCATCGACCCCACCGTCTTCAGCAGGCGGTCCGCCCGCTCCCGCAGCGCCGGATGCGCCAGCACCGTGTTGCGCAGCCCCCGGACCGGCCGCCGCCACAGCCGGTGCGCGGCCGCCACCGGGTGTGTGCGGGTCGCGAAACCCTCGCAGACGCGCAGTTCGCGGGTCTTGAGCCAGTCCTTGTACTCCTTTTCGCCGCGGCCCCAGTCCATCAGGCGGATGCCCTGCCGGCCGGCCGCCTCGACCATGCGCAGATGCATCATCAGGCCGGGCGAGTAGTAGCTGAACTCCGGGTCGTAGGCGGTGAACCAGGCCGCGAAGACCGTACGGGACGTCGGGCCGAAGTGGGCCGCCACCGGGCGGTCGTCCGCGTACACGACGGAGAGGACGCCGGTGAAGTGGTCCTCGCGGACGTCGAAGAGGTGGTTGACCAGGTCGACGATCCATGGCTTGGCGAAGCGGTCCATGCGGCCGGTCCTGCGGTACTGGGCCGATTTCCACGTCATGAGCCGGCGCAGCACCGTCGGGTCGCGCTCGTCGTAGACGAAACGCATCTCTCCTACGTTGCGGCTCAGGCGGCGTTCTTTCTTCAGCGTCGTCTTGGCCTGGCCCGGGTAGGTCGCGCGCAGCCACTCCTCGTACGTGTCGTGCCCGCCGTCCTTCAGGTCGAGCACGGGCGAGGCGAACGAGCCGGTGACGTAACGGCCGAACGGTTTCTGCTCCTCCACCAGGTGATCGAACTCGAAGACCGAGAGGCCGCAGGCGCGCAGGAGTTCGTGCACGTCCCAGCTGACCCCGGGCCGGTGCACCAGCGCCTGGCAGTCCGAGAGGCCGAGACCGATGGCACGGCCCACGCCCAACGGGCCCTTCTCGTACGGGAAGAAGCCGACGGGTTCGCCCCCCTCGCGCAGGACGGCCACCTGCGCGCGCCCCCGGTGTCTGCCGACGCCGGCCGCGAACTCCGGTGCCAGGAAGGGATTCTGGTAATCCGGCGACTGGTCCATCGTCTCGTGCCAGGCACCGCGAAGCGCGGCGCTCAGCTCCTCGGGTCTATAGGTAGTGATCTTCACCTGCGGACGCCCCCTATTCCCCCATGGGGCTCAAAGGTCGCGAAACAGTACGCACGCTGTCAAGAGGGCTTCGGGCAGGATCAGTTCCGCGTTCGGTGCCACATGAAAGTGGAGGTATGCGGCCCGGTCGCCGCCGCGCTCGACCTCCCGTATCTCTGGCGTAGCGCGTGCGTAGATCACGCGTTCTGCCTGTAGGTCATGCGCTCTGCCTGTAGATCACACGCTTTGGATGCAGCTCACGCGTTCTGGATGCGGACGTGGACGTGCATGTCGTGCCAGCCGTCCGTGTGCAGCGCCGAGCTGCGGCGCGTACCCTCCAGCGGATATCCGGCCTTGAGCGCCACCCGGCACGACGCCTCGTTGCGAGTCGAGTGCCGCACTTCGAGGCGGTGGAAGCCCGCATCGAGGGCCCACTCCGTCAGCGTGGCCAGCGCTCTGGGGGCAGCGCCCTGACCGCGGGCCGCCGGCAGCACCCAGTAGCCGATCTCCGCGAAGCCCTCCAGGAGGTCCATGTCGCGCAGTGCCATCCGGCCGAGCGGGGCTCCGTCGGCGGCCCGCGTCACGAACCACTGGGCCGCCGCTTCCGTGCGCCAGCCCTCGCGGGTCGTCTCCACCCAGGCGCGGGCCTCGTCCAGGGACTCCATGCTGCGCGCGTGCCAGTAGCGCAGGACCGGGTCCTGGAAGGCGTCGTGGACGGTTTGCGCGTCACTCAACTCGACGGGGCGCAGGACCAGTTCGCCGTCTGCCGTACGCAGCGTCGGCTGGGGGGGGCCGCGGTGAAGGTGCCAGGCGCGATGACGGGATCTGTCTCGATCGGCATGATCCGCATCATCGCCGGGGTCCGCGGTTCGCGCATCCGAGATTCGAGTGGCTCGACCCCTTGGCGTCCGCCCCCAGCGGCCCGCCTGTTGCAACATATGCACGCCTGTTGCATCGATGCTGCTAGGGTTTTCCGGAAGCCCGGCGGGATGCCATGGGATGTCTATGGAGGGACGGCGCATGTCCGGTACGGCTGTCTGTCTCGGCGAGACGATGGCGCAGGTCGCCCCGGCCGACGGGGCGGGGCTCGAACACAGCCGTGAACTGCGGCTCGCCGTCGCCGGTGCCGAGTCGACCGTGGCCCAGTACCTCGCCGACCTCGGCCACCGGGCCTCCTGGGTCAGCCGCGTCGGGGACGATCCGTTCGGGCGGCGGATCGTGGCGGAGGTCGCGTCGCGGGGTGTCGACGTGAGCGGCGTACGGGCCGACGCGGACGCCCCGACCGGCGTCTACTTCAAGGACCCGGGGCCCGACGGCACCCGCGTGCACTACTACCGCGCCGGTTCGGCGGCCTCCCGCATGGGCCCCGGCGACGCCGACCGCGTGGACCTGACCGGCGTACGGCTGCTGCATCTGACCGGAATCACGCCCGCGCTGTCCGAGGGGTGCGCCGCGCTCGTGCGAGCCCTGATGGAGCGGGCCGCCGACACGGGAACGATAATCTCGTTCGACGTCAACTACCGCGCCGCGTTGTGGAGTTCGAAGGGCGTGGCGGCCGACGAGCTTTGCGGACTCGCCCGCCGGGCCGATGTCGTGTTCGTCGGGCGCGACGAGGGCGAGGACCTGTGGGGCGCCCCGACCGCCGAGGACATCCGCGACCACCTCGCGCCGCGCGGCACCCTCGTCGTCAAGGACGGGCCCGTCGGCGCCGTCGAATTCGGCGCGGAGGGCAGGGAGTTCGTGGCGGCACCCGTCGTCGAGGTCGTCGAGGCCGTCGGCGCCGGGGACGCCTTCGCCGCCGGATACCTCGGCGCGCTGCTGAACGGCGCGGCCGCGCGCGAGCGGCTCACCCTCGGGCACCGGCTCGCCGGGCGCACCCTGCGCAGCATCGAGGACTACGTACCAGCGGCACGTGAGGAGAGGTGCTGACGCCGTGTCACAGACCGTACGGCGGGCCATCGACATCCTGGAGTTCGTCGCCCGCAGACCCCGCACCCAGACCGAGGTCGGCGAGCACCTGGGCGTGCACCGCTCGACCGCGCTGCGCATCCTGGAGTCGCTGACCGACGGCGGGCTCGCGCGCCGGCTGCCCGACGGGCGGTACGCGGTCGGGCACCGGCTCGCCGGGCTCGCCCACCTCGCGCTGGAACAGTTCGGGCTGAAGGACGTCGCGGGCGAGCACCTGCGCGGCCTCGGCGACCGGTGCGGGCACACCGTGCATCTCGCCGCCCTCGAAGGCGACCGAATCGTGTACGTCGACAAGGTCGACCCGGTCGACGGGGTGCGGCTCTACTCGCAGATCGGCCGCCCGGTGACGCTGCACACCGCCGGGGTCGCCAAGGCGATCCTCGCGCACCTGCCGCGCGAGCGGGCCGCCGCACTCCTCGCCGACTGCGACTTCGCGCCGCACACCGGCACGACGCTCACCGGCGCGGCCGCCTACCGCAGGGCCCTCGACGAGACGCTGGCGCGCGGCTTCGCCGTCGACGACGGCGAGTACGAGGACTACGTGAACTGTGTCGCGGTCCCCGTCCGGGACAGCGCAGGCGAGGTGGTCGCCGCCGTGTCCGTGACCGCGCTCAAGGCGAGGGCGGACCTTCCCGCCCTCGTGTCCGACGTGCTGCCCGACCTGGCGGCCACCGCCGAGACGATCTCCAAGGAGCTGGGATGGCGTCCGTGAAGCCCGCGGTACCTTTCGACGAGCTGTTCGCGGGGGTGCCCGTGATGGCGATCCTGCGGGGCATGCCGGTCGACAAGACCCTTGAACTCGCTGCACGTGCCTGGGATTTGGGCATCGAGTGCGTCGAGGTACCGGTGCAGGACGAGGCGGCCGGGCAGGTCCTCGCCGCCGTCGTGGCCGCCGGGGCCGAGCGCGGCAAGCCGGTCGGCGCGGGCACCGTGACCTCGGCCGAGCGGCTCGGCCGGGCGGTGGCGGCCGGGGCCGCGTTCACGGTCGCCCCGGGCCTCGACCCCGACGTGGTGCGGGCCGGTGTCGCGGCCGGCCTGCCGCATCTGCCCGGGGTGGCCACGCCCACCGACGTCCAGGCGGCGCGGGCGCTCGGGCTGACCTGGCTGAAGGCGTTCCCGGCGAGCGTGCTCGGCGTGGACTGGTTCCGGGCGATGCGGGGGCCGTTCCCGGAGGTGCCCTTGGTCGCCACGGGGGGCATTGATGCCGGGAACGCCGCCGCGTATCTGGCGGCCGGGGCTCGGGTCGTCGCCGTGGGGTCGGCGCTGGAGGATCCGGCGCAACTTCCCCTTCTGGCAGGGCTTTTGCACCGCTGACACGGGGCTCTCCGCCCGGACCCGCTCCTCGATCGCCGGAGGGGCTCAATACTTCCGAAGGCCGCTCGGACCCTGGAGCCGCACCCATGAAGATCACCGCCCTCACCACGTACCTCGTCGCCCCCCGCTGGCTCTTCCTGAAGATCGAGACGTCCGACGGGGTCACCGGCTGGGGCGAACCCGTCGTCGAGGGGCGCGCCCACACCGTCGCCGCCGCCGTCGACGAGCTCTCGGACCACCTCGTCGGCAAGGACCCGCTGCGCATCGAGGACCACTGGCAGGTCATGACGAAGGGCGGTTTCTACCGCGGCGGGCCCGTCCTGTCCTCCGCCGTGTCCGGAATCGACCAGGCCCTGTGGGACATCAAGGGCAAGTTCCACGGCGTACCGGTGCACGATCTGCTGGGCGGCGCCGTCCGGGACCGGATGCGGATGTACTCGTGGATCGGCGGCGACGATCCGGGCGAGGCCGCCGAGCATGCGCGCGAGCGGCTCGAACAGGGCTACCGGGCCGTGAAGATGAACGTCGGCGGACGGCTCAAGCACCTGGAGACCGCACGCGAGATCGACGCGGTCGTGGAGCGCGTCGCCTCCGTACGGGAGGTCATGGGCCCGGACGGCGACGTCGCCGTCGACTTCCACGGCCGCACGTCCCCGGCCCTCGCCAAGCAGCTCGCCCGCGCCCTCGAACCGTTGCGCCCGATGTTCAGCGAGGAACCCCTGCTGCCCGAACTCACTGCGCAGTACGCCGAGTTCACGGCCGCGACCAGCATTCCGGTGGCCACCGGCGAGCGCCTCTACTCCCGCTGGGACTTCGATCCCGTGCTGCGTTCGGGCATTGCGCTCGCCCAGCCCGACCTCTCGCACGCGGGCGGCATCTCCGAGGTGCGCAGGATCGCGGCGCAGGCAGAGGTGCACGGCGTGGGGCTCGCCCCGCACTGCCCGCTCGGCCCGATCGCGCTCGCCGCCTGCCTCCAGGTGGACTTCGCGAGCCCGAACGCGTTCATCCAGGAGACCAGCCTCGGCATTCACTACAACGTCGGCTCCGACCTGGGCGATTACCTCGTGGACTTGTCCGTCTTCGCCTTCGACACCACGGACGGGCACATGGCCCGCCTCACCGCGCCCGGCCTCGGCATCGAGGTCGACGAGCGGGCCGTCGCCCAGGCCGCGGCGACCGGCCACCGCTGGCACAACCCGGTATGGCGGCACACGGACGGCTCCTTCGCGGAGTGGTGACCGCCGGGCACCCGCCGCGCCCCCGTCGCGCCTCCGCCCCCGCCCCCCACTTGGGCCCGCCCTTTACCAACACCAGCCTCCTGTAACCGAGTTGTAGTCGAATCCGCACAGTCCGCAAGGGGTGGATACCAGCCGCACGCACCTATTCTGGGTCGCCATGGAGGGGGACTCCTCGGGGCCACTGTTCGTCATGCCGCTGTCCGGCGCGCCGCGTGACGCCGATGTCGTGCTGCCTCCGGAGGGCCCCGATGTCACGGCGCTGCCGGAGATACGGCCCCGCGCCCCGGTGGCCGGCAGCGCGCTGGACGACGGGCCCGGCCTGGCCAGGGACGAACTGCTCGCCGGGCAGTACCGGGTGGTGCGGCGGCTCGGGCTCGGCGGGATGGGCGACGTGTATCTCGCCCGTGACGAGAAGGTCGACGACCGGGAGGTCGCCGTCAAGACCCTGCGCCCCGGACAGGTCGCCTACGCGGCGTCCCAGGCGCTCTCGGAGGAACGGCAGGCGTTCGCCGACCTCAACCACGAGAACATCATCCCCGTCTTCAACTACGGCACCCACGAGACGGTCGGCGACTTCCTCGTCCTGCCGTACGTCGACGGGCTGAACCTGGACGAGGTGCGGGAGCTCGCGGAGGACACCCCGAGACGGTTCGGCGGCGCCCGCTTCCACGAGTTCGTCCTCGCGTACGGGGTGCGGATCCTGTCGGCCCTGGACCATCTGCACTCCCGGCCGTCGGACGCCGTCCTGGTGTACGGGGACCTGAAGCCGCAGAACGTGATGCACGACGGCGCCGCCATCAAGGTCGTGGACGTCGGCTCGATCCGGCCGGCGCTCGCGGCGGGCCTGACGACGGAGGGGTTCCGCGCCCCGAACGTGCCGTACGGGCCGAACGCGAAGTCCGGCGCGAGCGAGCCGCAGGACGATCTGTTCGGGCTCGGCGAGACGCTGCGCGCCCTGTGCGGGCTCGGCCGGGACGTCGAGGACCTCGCGGAGCTCGGCGCGCTCGACCGGCTGCGGGAGAACGACGAGCGCGCCGCCGCGGCCGCGCTGGAGACCACCACCCCCGCGCCCGAAGGTCTCGGCCCGCTCTCGCTGGCCCGGGTGCTGGCCCGTGCCACCCGCTCCGAGCCCGCCGACCGGTTCGCCGACGCCCACGAGATGGAGGCTCAACTACGAGGTGTATGGCGAGAGTTGCGGTCGCTGCGCACGAAGGACGAGACCTTCGAGCCGTCACCGCTGTTCCAGCAGTCGCCGTACGCCCTCGACGCCGGACTCGGCACCGCGCCCGCCCTGCCCCGCTGGGCCGTCCCGCCCGGCGAGGACCCCCCGGGCCCGCTGCACGAGCCGCCGGCCGCCGCCGACGCCGCGGCCCGCCTCCCGGTGCCCCGGCCCGACCCGCACGACGACCACCACACGGAGCTGAGCCGCCTCGCCGACGCCGACCCGGCGGCGCTGCTGCAGCACACCGCCGACTGGCCCGAGTCCCCCGAAGTGCACCTGCTGCGCTGCCGGTTGAGACTCCGGGTCGCCCTGCGCGCCGACCCCGACGAGGCCGGCCTCGCCCTCGCCGAGGAGGAACTGAGCGGCGCCGTCGACGCCATAGGAGAACGACGCGCCCAGCGCGACTGGCGGATCGACTGGCACCGCGGCCTCCTCGCGCTCGCCCGCGACGAGGTCGCCGCGGCCCGCGACCACTTCGACCGGGTCTACGCGGCGATCCCCGGCGAGTACGCGCCCAAGCTCGCCCTCGGGCTCTGCGCCGAGCGCCTCGGCCGCCACCAGGAGGCGAACCTCCTCTACGAGGCCGTGCGGCTGCGCAATCCGTCACTGGGCAGCGCCGCATTCGGGGCCGCGCGGACCCAGCTCGCCCTGGGCGCACGGAACGCGGCGGCGAAGGCGGTCAAGGCGCTGAACGCGGTGCCGCAGCACTCCCGGCACCGCACCGCCGCACGCACCGCGACGGTCCGGATCGCCATCGAGTACGCCGCCGACACCGAAGCCCTGGGCACCGCCCTCCACCACCTGGCCCGCCTCTTCACCGAGCACGGCCTCACCGACGAACCGGCCCGGGTACGCATGAAGGCCGAGGTGTGGGAGGCGGCCCAGCAGCTCGTGACGGGCGGCATCATCGACGCCGAAGGACTGGAGTGGCTGGCCCGGAAGGCGCAGTCGCGCGACCACGACGCGCGCGACGCGGGCGCACGGCTCGCCTTCCCGACCGGGGAAAGGGCGCTGGGCAGAGACCTGTCCCGGTTCTACCTCTTCCTCGCGCGCCAGGCCGCCCGCTCCGCGGACCTGCCGCACGGCGACCGGATCACCGAACGTCTGCTGGACCGCGCCTACTACGTACGGCCCCTCGCGCTGCGCCACCAGCGGGAAAGCCCTTCCATGACCGTGCTGCTCCGAGCGCTGCTGAGGCGGAGCGGGTGAGACGACTGCCGCGCCGCCCGGCGCCGCCGCCCTGGCTGGGTGTCCTGCGCCGTCTGCTGTGGCCGCCGCCGGAGAACCGCACCCGCAACCGCGCCTACCTGCTCGACCGGCTGATCGCCCTGCCGCTGCTCGCGGCCGTCGCCTTCGCCACGTTCGGCTGGGCCTACGCGGACATCCGTGACGACTCGACGTACATCCGAACCCAACTCGCCCCCGCACTCGGTGACTTGGCCGACGCGAGGATCTCCCTGCGGATCGCCCAGCGAGAGGCCGAGGTCAGCCTCGACGCGGGCCGTGCCATCGAACTCTCCGGCCTCGGCCCCCGTTACGCAGCCCGCACCGGCGCCGCCACCCAGGACATCGCCCGGCTCTCCCGCGGCGGCGCGTTCGGCGAGGCGCAGCGCCAGGAGCTCGACGTCATCTCGGGTCTCATCGACGGCTACGAGGAATGGATCGCCTGGGCCAGGACGAACGTCGGCAACCCGTCGCTGCGCAACCCGTCGCTGAGCAAGGCGGGACTCGCGTACGCGCAGAGCATGCTGTGCTCGGAGGTCACCGCCGAACCGGCCACGCGCCGGGACGCGGCCTACCCGCCGTGCGGGGCCGCGCGGGGTGTCGACGCCACGACCGTCGTCGACCGCATCGCCGCCCTCGAACGCGATCTCCGCCACCGCCTGACCGAACGCTCCGCCCTCGGCCCGGGCGTGCTGGCGGCCGCCGCCGTCTCCCTGGTGTCCTTCACCCTGCTGGTGGTGGGCCTGTGGCGCACGCTCGTCTTCCTGCACCGCCGGATGCGGATCCGGGCGAGCGTGCCCCTGCTCGCCGCGGCGCTGCCCCTGCTCCTGGTGCCGTGGGCGGTCGCCGACGGGGTGCGGGCGTGGCAGGCGCAGCGGGACGCCGTGCCGTACGCGCGGGTGCTGGCGGACCGGGCGACACCCGAGAAGGAGGTCGCCCTGGACAACGACCCGCTGGCCACACCCGACCCCGCGGCGATCCGCCCGACGACGGAACGGATGGAACACACCGTGCGGCACGGGGAGTTCGGCTCCGTCGGAACGGTCGCCGGCTGGCTCGCGCCGGTCGGCCTCGTGGCCGGCGTGATCATGGGCGGCACGCTGCACGCGTACCGGCGGGAGTACCTGGTCGTCGGCCGCGGCGGAGGCGGGTTATGAGAAAACTCCTGCAACTGCTCCTGGCCGCCTGCCTGTTGGGCCTGGCCGCGCTCAGCGGCGGCTGCTCCTCGGGCGGCGGCACCCCGGTCGTCGTGCTCGGACCGTGGACCGGCCCCGAGGGCGCCGCGTTCGAGAGCGTCCTGCGCGACCTGTCCCGCGGCTCCGGGCACACGTACGTGTACAAGGGCACGCGCTCGCTGCGCGAGACCCTCATCGCGCAGCTCGCCGCCGAGGCGCCGCCGGACGTGGCCATCCTCAGCAGCATCGGCGAACTCACCGAGTACGCGATCCAGGACAAGCTGGAGCCGCTCGACCCGTCCACCGCCGAACGCGCCTACTCGCCCTGGTCCCCCACGTTCATGGTCGACGGCAGGCGCCGCACGTACTGGGTGCCGCTCAAGGTCGACCTGAAGAGCCTGATGTGGAGCAGGACCGACGCCTCCGGCACCAAGCCCAAGTGGTGCGTGGGCATGGCGGCGCAGGCCACGTCCGGGTGGCCCGGCACCGACTGGGTCGAGGACATCCTGCTGCACCAGGCGGGCCCGGCCACGTACACGCGGTGGGCGACCGGGCAGCTCAGCTGGGACTCCCCCCAGGTGAAGCGGGCGTTCACCACCTGGGCGCGGCTGCTCGCGTCGGGCGGCTCCCGCTCCCCGGCCGCGGTGGAACGCTCCCTGACCATGTCGTTCTGGGGCACCGCCGCCCCCCGGCACCCGACCGGGGATCCACGCGGTCTGCTCGGCGGTTCGCTGCCCGGCTGCACGCACGAGCACCAGGGGTCGTTCGTCCGGTTCGTGTACGCGCCGCGCAGCGACATCCGGGTCGAGCCGGCGGCCCGGTTCCTGAAGGGTTCGGCCGCGTACAAGAACGCCTTCGAAGTCTCCGGCGACATGGCCGCCGTCCTCACCGAGAACCCCGGCGCGCAGGAGCTGGTGAAGCGCCTGACCAGCGAGGAAGGCCGCGAGCAGTGGAAGAAGGCGGCGCGCCCGCACCTGCGCCCGTTCTTCCCCGACGCGACGGATCCGCGGCCCGACGACAACCCGGCGGCGCATGAGATCGCGAGCTACCTCGCCGCGGACGGGAACACGCTCTGCCTCGACGCGTCGGACGTGATGCCGCCGGTGCTGCGCGACGCGTTCTACCGCGCGGTCCTGGAGTACTTCCGCTCACCGGACAACGCCACGCTGCGCAAGCTGGTGGGCCAACTGGACACGGTGCGCACGCAGATAGCGGGACCGGAGGCCCCCGCGGGCATCCGTCCGCCGACGGACATCTGCAGATAGCCGCGCCGGCCCCGGGGCCTGCTTCCTACTTCAGCTCCTCCGGGCAAGGCGTGCCCCGCGACCACCACTTGTAGGGCGCCGCGAGGTGGTACGTGCCGGCCCGCGGAGCGACCAGCTCCGTCCACTTGTCGCCGGAGGCGTCCTCCTCCGTCTCGAACAGGCACCCGTGCTCGTTCTCGTACCGCTTCGGCGACGTGTCGTCGCTCTCCCGCGCCCGCTTCGACGCCTCGGTCTCCTGCGGGGCCTCCAGCGCCTTGCCGTCCGCGTCGACGACCGCCAGCCACGGCGAGTACGGGACGCGGATGAGGACCCGTCCCGGCTTGGACACCTCGATGGTCAACTCGGCCTGCTCGGCGGCGTCCACGCTCGCGTTCGGCTCGGCCATCGGCTCCGCGTCGGTGACGGCGAACAGCTGCCAGTTGGCGTCGCCCCACACCTGCTTGAGGTACGGCAGCCCGCGCTGCACCAGCTCCCGCTCGCGCTCGCCGCCGTCCCCGTCCGGTTCGCCCTTGGGGAGCACGACGTAGTGCACGGCCCAGCGCTTCAACCACTCGTGATAGTTCGCCGAGTTGAGGGTGTCGTCGTAGAAGAGGGGGTTGCGCTTCATGTCGGCCTGCCGGGTCCAGCCGCGGGCCAGGTTCACGTACGGGGCGAGCGCGGACGCCTCCCGGTGCGAGCGCGCCGGCACGACCTCGACGCGGCCGCGCTCGGCCTTGACCTGCTGGAGTTCATTGACGAGCGGGGCGAGTTCACGGGCCCAGGAGGCGGCCGGAGTCGTATGCACGACGTCGTCGACGGACTTGTACCCGACCCAGACGTTCAGGCCGACGAAGGTGATCACGGTGACGTACCACTTGCGCGAGCGCGGCACGGTGAACGGCAGTACGGCGAGCAGCGCGACGCCCGCGAACAGCATCGGCAGGCGCGTGATGTTGGAGCCGATCTGCGAACTGATCAGCCACACGAGCAGCACCGACAGGGTGTAGACGGCGGAGGTGATCCGGACCGTCAGCCACTCCTTGGGAGCCAGGAAGCAGATGAGCGCGCCGTAGACCATCGGCAGCAGCGCCGACCAGAACGACATCGGCTGCGTGCCGGAGAACGGGAACAGCCACGCCGAGAGCCCGACCACGGCGGCGGGCGCGAGCCCGAGCGCGTACGCGCCGGGCCGCCGCTTCTGAAGGAAGAGCGCGACGGCGACGAGCCCGACGAACAGCCCCGCCACCGGCGAACAGGCCGTCGCGATCCCGGCCAGCGGCGCGGCGACGACGGCCTTCGCCCACCGCTTGTAGCGCCAGCGGTACGGCCAGCAGAACACGGCCGCGGCCGCCGCGAGCCCGAACATCATGCCGAGACCGAAGGTGACACGGCCCGACGCGGCGTTGCACAGCAGCGCGAAGACTCCGGCGAGCGCGGGCCACAGCGGCTTCGTGACGACGCGCGTACGGATCAGGATGAGGGTCAGCAGCGCGGCGGAGAGCGTGCCCGCGATCATCATCGTCGTCCGCACGCCCAGCACGGACATCAGATACGGCGACACCACGCTGTACGAGACCGGGTGCATGCCGCCGTACCAGGCGAGGTTGTACGCGGAGTCGGGGTGCCGGCCCACGAACTCGGCCCAGGCGTCCTGGGCCGCGAGGTCGCCGCCACTGTTCGCGAACGTGAAGAACCAGATGATGTGCAGCGCGGCGGCGACGGCGGTGACGACGATGACGGGGTGCCGCCCGGCACGCGCCATCCAGGAGGCCGCGCCGCCGTCGCCGTCGGGTGCCGGCTCCCGGCCCTGCGGCGGCCGCTCCCGAACCCGTATTCGTCCGCGCCCGCCACCCGGCTCGGCGTCGTCGTCGGCGCGCGTCGGCTCCGCTGTGGCCACTACTGACACTCCCGTACGTCGTAAGCGACCGAGGGAACGTCCCGGTCCTGCCCCGGTCTCGCGACGCTAGCACGGGGGCCCTGCGCGGGCGCCGCGGGAGACAGGCGCGCACCGGCCTCCCGCGGATGTCCTAGCCGACGCGCTTGATCTTCGCCCCGAACCCGGGCTCGGTGAGGTCCTTCTGGAGCGCCACCGGTACTTCGACGGCGTCGTTCTTGCCGTCGCCGACGCTGAGCACACCGACCTCGGTGCCGGCCTTGGCCGAGTGCGGAGGCGTCTCGCCCTTCTTGTCTCCCAGCTTCAGCTTGACGGTCAGCCCCGACCAGCCGACGGCGGTGACGTCCTTCGTGGCGACGACCGGAGCGGTGCCGCCCAGGCCGTCGTCGACCTGCCCGACGACATCGCCCTTCTTGACGATCTTCTTGGCGGTGAGCGCGCTCTGACCCGACTCGATCAGTTTGCGGACGACGCCGGTGACCTCGTCGATGTTGGCCGTGCCGTTGCGGCCGTACTGGCCCAGGGCCGCGCCGATGATCGTCTGGGTCTTGCCGCCGACCTGCTTCTCCGCGGCGAAGAGGATGTTGCCGCCCGCCGCCGTGGTGGTGCCGGTCTTGATGCCGATGGCGACGGTGGGGACGAGCCCGAAGAAGTTGTTCTGCTTGTCCCCGTTGAGGTCCACGTAACTGGGCTGCCTGGAGACGTCCTTGAAGACCGGGTTCTCCATCGCGGCGCGGCCGAGCTTCACCAGGTCCTCGGCGGTGGAGACGGTCGTCTTGTCGAGGCCGCTGGGGTCCGTGTAGGTGGTGTTCTTCATCCCCAGCTCCTTGGCGGTCTTGTTCATCTTGTCGACGAACGTGTCCTCGGAGGAGCTTCCGGTGTCCCAGCGGGCCAGCAGCTTGGCGATGTTGTTCGCGGACGGCAGCATGACCGCCTGCAGCGCCTCGTACTCGCTGATCTTCTGGCCCTCGGTGACCTTCACGACCGACTCGTTCTCGGCCTTGCCGGTCTCGTAGTGCTTCTGCGCGGCCGCGTCGACCGGGATCTTCGGACCCTTCTCGCCGGTCTTCAGCGGGTGGTCGCGCAGGATCAGGTAGACGGTCATGACCTTGGCGATACTGGCGATCGGTACGGGCTTCTGGTCGCCGGACGTGCCGAACGTACCGATGCCGTTCACGTCCATCGCCGCCTGGCCCTGACCGGGCCACGGCACGGACGGCTTGCCGCCGTCGAAGGAGACGGACTCCTGCGCGGTGAGCTGCAGCGTGGGCGTCGGCAGCGGACGCACGGCCTGTACGACTGCGAAGACGACCACCAGGAGCAGCACCAGCGGCGTCCAGACCTTGACCCGGCGCACGGTGGTGCGGACGCGGGTCTCCGGCGGGGCCGGGGTGTTGGTCAGCTCGGCCAGCAGGTCCAGCGGCGGCTTCGGCGGCAGCGGCTGCTGCGTGGTCCGCTCCGGGACCGGGGGCTCCGCCGGTTTGCCGGTACCGGCCTTGGCCGCGCTGTCGAGCCCCTTGAGCGGTACGAACTTGCTGGTCCGCTCGGCCGCGGACTCCGGCGGCGTCCCACTCTTCGCGCTCTTCGCGGCGTCCGTCTTGGCCGGCGACTTCAGCATGGTCGTCGGCTGGTCGACCGGGGGTGCGACCGCCTTGAACACGGCGGTGGGCTGATCGACGGGCGCGTCCGCTCCGGGCTTCGGCTTGGCGTCGGCCGTCTTCGGCTTCGACTCCGGCTTCGGCTCCGGCTTCTGCTTCGACTCCGGCTTGGCGTCGGTGTCCTCGGGGGCGGCCGCGGCGGCCGCTATCGGCTTGGCGTCGTCGGCGTCGGCATCGGTCGGCTCGGCGTCCGGCTTGGCGTCGGCGTCGGTGTCCGGCTTCGGCTTGTCGCCTACGGTCGGCTCCGCCTTCCGCTCGGCGTCGGCGTCCTTGGGGGCGTCCGGCTCGGCGTCGTCGTCCTTGGCACCGGCGCCGGACTTCGCCTCGGGCTCGGTTTCGTCGCCCTTGGAGGCATCCGCGTCAGCCTTTCCGGGCTTCGGCTCGGCGTCGTCACCGGTCGGCTTCGACTGCGCGTCGGCGTCCGCGTCCGCGTCGGAGTCCTCAGGCGCGGCCGCACCGGCCGGCTCCACCTCGACCCCGTCATCGGCATTGGCATCGGCATCGGGCTCCGCGCCCTCGGCATCCGATGCCGACTTTGCATCCGCACTCGGAGCCGCGTCGGCCCCGGCCCCCTCGGCCGCGTCCGTCTCCGCGCCACCGCCACCGCCACCGGCAGGGCCTGCCGACGACACCCACGCCGCCACGGCGTTCCTCAGCCGCGCGTTCCCGGGCTCCGCCGCGGAAGCGGAACCGTTTCCGGACCCGGCATCGGCCTCGGCCTCCTCCGCGGGAGCTGAACCGTTTCCGGAGCCGGTCGCGGAACCGGGCTTCGACTCCGCGACGTCACGGACGGAGAACACCGCCGTCGCCTGATCCACGCGCGGCGGAGTCTCCCGCGCCACCGCAAGGCGCGGGTCCCGCTCGTCCGGGGTCGGGCCGCCCGACGCCTTCTGCTCTTCGCCCGACCTGTCCGGGGTCCCCGCCACCGATGCCTCCTCGACCGCTAACCACTGAGCGCCGGACGGGCCGATCCCTGCCCGGCCCTGTCCGAACCATGTACCAGTGTCCTGTGTGGGGTCTTAACCCCCGTGGTAGACGAGAACGACATACCTACTGGTTCCCGTCCAAAGCCCCCACGCACTCTCGACAGACCAATGTGAGAGGGGTCACCCTGTCATTCATCCACGCGGGGAGGCATGGATGGGCAGGAGCCGCAGAACACTTCCGGAGGAGCTTCTGCTGCTGGCGCTGGACCCGACCACGGGTACCACCGCACAGCCGCAGTCGCTCGACCTAGGTCTGGCCGGAGCACAGCTAGTAGAGCTGGCGCTGGCCGGACGGATAGCCCCAGACGGGGATCGTATCGCCGTGGTGGCACCACGGCCGACCGGAGATCCGACTCTGGACTGCGCGTTGGAGTTGCTGCGAAGGCGCGGCGCTCCTGTGCGGGCGGTCCACTGGATTGGCGGGCCGCGACTAGGGCTGCGCCAGACCTACCTCTCGCACCTGGAGCGGTGCGGCATGGTGCATGCCGTGGCGGGCCAGATGTGCGGGGTACTGCCGACGACTCGCTATCAGGCGACGGACACGGCAATCAGCCGGGAGATCAGGTCCCGGCTGGATTCAGCGATCCGTACCGGCGTTCCGCCGGACCCACGGACCGCGGCGCTCGCCGCGCTGGCCCATGCGGTCGGTCTCGGCAAGCACCTGTATCCGGGTAATGAGGGACGCTCGTCCCGCTCCCGGCTACGGGACCTGATCAGGCACGACCCGATGGGCGGTCTCGTGGCGCACGCCGTGATGGACGTCCAGAACGGGGTGGCCGCTCAGCCACGCCGTTCGCCCGCCATCCCGGCGGGCCGGCCCGCACCGGAGCCCGCCAGGGGCGTTCCGATGCAGCCACGTCGTGGAACCATGGCGCGCGCAGTGGCCCACTGAGGGCCGGCACAAAAGCACCACCAGCACCGCCCGCGCCACAAGCAGCACACGCAGCACACGCAGCACCTGAAGTAACACCCGCATCAGCGCCGCGCCGCAGTCCCCAAGACCCGGTTCGGGAGCCGCTGTACCGCGCGGGGCGAGGACCGGACGTCCGGACGACGACCCCGGCCCTCGCCCCGCGCGGTCGCGTTTGTGCTGGGTACCCCGCACATATCCGCTGTTTCCCAGCGGCAGGAAGCCCCGGAGTGGCAATCTGCTGAGCAGCAGATACACAACGTACAAAAGATGCACGCAGCCGGAGGTGCACGTCCCGTGGCGTCCAATGTGAATCCCACCGTCAGGCGACGCCGGTTGGGCCAGGAGCTGCGTCGGCTCCGCGAGCTCAAGGGCATGACCGCCGAAGAGGTCGCCGAGCGCCTGCTGGTCTCGCAGTCGAAAATCAGCCGCCTGGAGAACGGGCGGCGCAGCATCAGCCAGCGCGACGTACGCGACCTGTGCGGGGTGTACGAGGTCGAGGACCACCGGATCGTCGACTCGCTCATGCAGATGGCCAAGGACTCGCGCCAGCAGGGCTGGTGGCACTCCTTCGGAGACATCCCGTACAGCGTCTACATCGGCCTGGAGACGGACGCGGCGAGCCTGCGCGTCTACGACCCCCAGGTCGTGCCCGGACTGCTGCAGACCCGCGGCTACGCGGAGGCGCTCATCAACGGCGCGCTGCCGGAGACGACCCCGCAGGACATCGAGAAGCGCGTCCAGGTCCGGATGCGCCGCCAGGAGCGCATCCAGGCGCCGGACAACCCGCTGCGGCTGTGGACCGTCCTCGACGAGGCGGCGCTGCGCCGGCTGGTCGGCGGCAAGAACATCATGCGGGAGCAGCTGGAGCACCTGGTCGAGCAGTCCCAGCTGCCGCATGTCACGGTGCAGGTCATCCCGTTCGAGATGGGCGCGCACCCGGGGCTCAACGGGCAGTACGCGATCCTGGAGTTCCCCGACGCGGCGGATTCCAGCGTGGTCTACATCGAGGGTGTCACCAGTGACCTTTACCTGGAGAAAGCCAACGACGTCCAGAAGTACAGTGTCATGTACGAACATTTGCGGGCGCAAGCCCTGAATGTGGAGCAATCCCGACAGTTCATCTCGGAAATCGCCAAGGAGTACGCGCACTGAGGGCGGTGACACCTTCCGCGACGTAATCCGGAAGGTCAGATTCCGCTCCGCATGCCCCGGATTTCGTGCCTCCGAGGCAAAGGCGCGGCACGGTACACCTTCGCCTCGGAGGAATGGAAGACCCCAATGGAATATGCCATCCGGTCGGGTGAATGCCCGCTTCACGCACTCAATTTGGCGAGTAGCGTCGATCACGCCATCAGGACAACATCGTTGGCGAGAACCGCTCTGGACCTCCGGGCGGGGCTGTAATTCGACCACTGGCTAAAGCGGAGAAAACATGGCAATTCAGCAGGGCGCCACGGAATCCTGGACCAAGTCCTCGTATTCGACAGGGAACGGCGCGTGTGTAGAGGTCAAGTCGCCCGAGGTGCGCGCGATCGCGGTGCGGGACTCGAAGGTGGCGCAGGGTCCGTCGATCGGCTTCGGCCCCGAGACCTGGAATGCGTTCGTACACGAGGTGAGCACGGGTTCGTTCTGAGCGAAGAACGGCACAACAATCACATACGCACCACAGCACCACAGCACCACTGTAGGAGCCCTCTCGACTGGCCCGCCGTCCCGGCCGAGGGGGCTCGGCCATACCCGCCCGCCTTCTCGCCGCTCGCGCGTTCGCACATTCGCTCAACGCAATTGATCCACATAGCGATCGGTCCCCGGCACCGTCGGGACGAACGGCGCCATGAGCTCCACCCGCGCCCCGAGCCCCGCACCGGCCACCTGCTCCCCGAGCCCCGCGAAGCGCTCCTGCCAGCACGTGCGCGGATCCTCCTCCAGGAACCACAGCAGCGTCAGCCGGGTGTCGACGCCCTCCACCTGCTTCACGTACGTCATGCGGTCGCCGGGAAGCGGCGTGGGCCTGAAGACCGTGACCATCGCGGCCGGTGAACCGGCCAGCGCCCTGGGCAGATGACGCGAGCGCAGCCACTCCAGAAGCTCGGCGCGGCGCCCGGGCGACTCGACGTCGACGACCTCCACCACGAGCCCCGCGTAGGGGTGGTCGAGGGCGTGGTAGTCGCGCGGCCCCGCGGCCCCGTCCCGGTAGACGGTCGCCTCGTGGTCCTGGAAGGCCGTGAAGACGTGGGTACGGTCCTGGTAGACGCGGCCGTCGCGGTTGAGTCGCTTGTTGATGCCGACGGTCCACTTCATGTGGTCGTCGTAGCGTCCCTCGGTGACCCAGTACGTCGAGAGGTAGCAGCCCGCCGTGACGGGCTGGGCGACCGCGGACTTCTCGGGGTAGCGCAGGAGTTGGAGGTCCCGGGTGGCGACCCAGCGCCGTCCCGCGTACATCCAGGGCATGGCCATCGCACCGGCGTAGTAGTGGTCGTCCTCGTACCAGCGGTTGTACGCGTACTCGTGCCCCGGGTGCGGTTCGACCATGGTGATCAGGGCGTGCCCCGGGCGCACCCCGTACGGACCGAGGGCCGCCAGTTCCGCATACGTCTCGCTGCGGGTGCCGGAACCGCTCTCCATGCCACTCCCCTTCCGCGTGAGGCCCGTACGGGCCTTCCAAACTGCGTGTGCCGCCCATACTCTGACGCCCCGTCAGGTGAATGGCCAGAGTCGGGAGGGCCCCAATGGGCAACGGTGAGCTGCTCGCCGGAAAGACCGTGATCGTCTCGGGGGTCGGCGCCGGGCTCGGCCACCAGGTGGCGGCGGCGGTGCTGCGCGACGGCGGCAACGCCGTGCTCGGGGCGCGCACGGCGTCCCATCTCGCCGAAGTGGCAGCCGAGTTGGACCCGGAGGGCACCCGGACGGCGTACCGGTCGACCGACATCGGCGACGAGGGGCAGTGCGAGGCGCTCGCGGTGCTGGCGCGGGAGCGGTTCGGCGGGGTGGACGCGGTGGTCCATGTGGCCGCCTGGGACAGCTACTTCGGGGGCCTGGAGGATGCCGACTTCGACACCTGGAGCCAGGTCCTCGACGTGAATCTGCTCGGCACGCTACGGATGACCCGCGCCTGCCTGCCCGCCCTCAAGGAGCGCGGCGGCTCGGTCGTCATCATCGGCACGCAGTCGGCGGTGGCCGCCCCGTCACAGGTGTGGCAGGCGGCATACGCGGCCTCGAAGGGGGCGCTGACGAGCGCGATGTACTCGATGGCACGCGAACTCGGACCGCACCGGATCAGGGTCAACACGGTGCTGCCCGGCTGGATGTGGGGCCCGCCGGTGCAGGCCTACGTCCAGTTCACCGCGCACACCGAGGGAGTGCCCCAGGACGAGGTGCTGGCGAGGCTCGCCGAGCGGATGGCCCTGCCGGAACTGGCCACCGACGGCGACGTGGCGAACGCGGCGACCTTCCTGGCATCGGACCGCGCCCGAGCCATCACCGGCCAACAACTACTGGTGAACGCGGGCGAGTTGATGCGCTGACGTCGAGACCGATACCTGCCCACCCCCTTCCCTCACGAGACCGCACGGGACCCGCATCCCGTGCGGTCGTTCGCGTATGTGCGGCTACTGACGAAGTGCCCGCTCATGGTGTGGCCGAGGTCACGTTCACGACAACTCCCCACCCGGTAACGAAAATGCAAAATCGTTCGACTTACTGATCTCGGTTCACATCCGTGACCCACTGGGCCCTTGACCGGCTGACCGAACAGGCGGTTCAATCCCGGAAGTCCCCACTCCCGCACGGGGGCGCCCGCTGAAACGGACGTACTGACGAAGAGCCGCAACGTTCACAAGGCGGACCCCTGGAGGGGGCACATGAACAGTCTCGACTGGGCCGTGCTCATCGGCTATTTCGGCATCATGGTCGCGATCGGCGTCTGGTCCCACAAACGTGTGGACAACGTCTCCGACTTCTTCACGGCCGGCGGAAAGATGCCCTGGTGGCTGTCCGGCATCTCGCACCACATGTCCGGCTACAGCGCGGTGATGTTCACCGGGTACGCGGGCATCGCGTACACGTACGGCGTGACGTCCTTCGTCACCTGGTCGTTCCCGATCGCGCTGGGCATCGCCATCGGCGCGAAGCTGTTCGCGCCACGGATCAACAGGCTGCGCTCACGCCTGCACGTGGCATCACCACTGGAATACCTCAAAAACCGCTACAACCTGGGCACTCAGCAGGCGCTCGCCTGGTCGGGCATGCTCCTGAAGATCGTGGACGTGGCGGCCAAATGGGCCGCGATCGCCACCCTGCTCTCGGTCTTCACCGGCATCTCGATCAACCAGGGCATTCTGATCACCGGCGTGATCACCGCCATCTACTGCACCATCGGCGGCCTGTGGGCCGACGCGCTGACCGAACTCGGCCAGTTCGTCATCCAACTCATCGCCGGTATCGCGATGTTCGTGGCCGTCGTCTCCAAACTCGGCCCGTTCGGCGGCATCTTCGGAGTCTGGGACGAACCGGAACTGGCAGGCCACGGCAAACCCCTCGTGGGCCCCTACGGCACGGTCTTCCTCCTCGCGTTCCTCTTCATCAAGCTCTTCGAGTACAACGGCGGCATGCTGAACCAGGCCCAGCGCTACATGGCCACGGGCAGCGCCCGCGAGGCCACGCGCTCGGCCCGGCTCTCCGCCATCCTGTGGCTGGTGTGGCCGGTCGTCCTCTTCTTCCCCATGTGGGTGTCACCGCTCCTGGTGAAGGCACAGAAGCCCGACGGCTCCGACTCCTACGGCCTGATGACCGAACAGCTCCTCCCCCACGGCCTCCTGGGCCTCGTCATCGTCGGCTTCTTCTCGCACACGATGGCCATGTGCTCCTCCGACGCGAACGCGATCGCCGCCGTCTTCACGCGAGACGTGGCCCCCGCGCTCTCGAAGAAGGCGAAAGAACAGTGGACCGGGAACAAGGGCCTGCTGGCCGCGCGCCTGACCACGGTGATCTTCCTGGGCCTGTCCATGGCAGTCGCCACGCAGGTCAACTCGCCCACCTTCAAGGACATCATCACGGTCGTCATCAAGTGGGTCGCCGGTCTCATGGGCCCCATCGCGATCCCGATGATGCTCGGTCTGCTCCGCACCTTCCGCAAATCCGGACCGACCGCGGCGCTCACCAGCTGGGCGATGGGCCTGCTCGCGTTCTGGCTGGTCAACTACCCGATCAGCTGGAACGTCGAGGGTGGCGTGCCGCTCCAGTACCAGGTCTCGATCCCGCTGGCCGTCTCGCTCGTCCTCTACATCGTCATCGGCTACGTCAAGCCGGAGGACACGCCTGAGCGGGACGCACTCATCGAGCGCCTCAACACCGACGACGACGCCCCCGGCACGGCCGGCGCCGCCGCGGTCCCGTCCCCGGCAACAGCCCAGGACGACGTCCAACGCCTGTAGCTCCGCCCTCGAACGCGCCCTGCCCCGGCCCACCTTTGGCGGTGTGTCGGGGCGGGGCCGTTGTGCGGTGCTTTTGCGGGGGCCTGTTAGGGGTGCACCCGGCGCGAGGGTTTCCCACCGGCACATCGGCTCGGGCCCGCTTACGTGCTGCGCCCGGCGCGAGGGTTTCCCACCGGCACATCGGCTCGGGCCCGCTTGCGTGCTGCGCCCGCGCTGGGGTTTCCCACCGGCGTTTCCGCTCGGGCCCACTTGCATAGTGCGCCCGGCGTGAGGAGCCCTCATCGGCGTATCAGCTCAAGCCCGCTTGCATGGTGCGCCTGCGCTGGGGTGCCGCCTTGCCCACCCTGCCGCCCAAGGCGGCAGATTGCCCAAGTCGGGGCGGGCGGGGCGACTGGCGGCAGAGCCGGCCGGCGACGACGAGGCGGGGTCGCTGAGGCGTCAGCCGACGGCGCTGCACCCGAACCGGACGTCCCACGCACAGGCAGTCGCAATACGACGGGAGGGGACGTGGCGGGGTGCCCCCGCAGGACACCGCAGGCACTCCGCGCAGGATGACCCGCCTACGGCGTACAGAAGACGACGACACCGATCCGGCCGAGGAGGTACCCCGCCACGGCCCCGCCCCACGACACAACCCGGCGGCACCACGGCCCCGGAACTCTCGGCACACGCCACGGCCCCGCCCCACAACACGGCGGCGCAACAGGTTCAGGCCCGCGGATACCGTGCCAGCCACCCCGGTGACGAGGAACCCGGCCCGTGCAGCGCCGCCCCCTGGGTCATCTCCATCGCGAAATCGTCCGCGAGTTCCAGGATCGTGGCCCGGCCCTCAAGCTCCGCAACCCACGCGGGCGGCAACGCGGTCTCCCCGTGCAGCGCCCCGAGCAACCCGCCGCACAACGCCCCGACCTCCGCCGAAGGCCCGTCGTGGTGGACGGCGAGCCCCAGCCCGTGCCGAACGTCCTCGCCGACCAGCGAGCAGTACACGGCCGCGGCAAGCGCCCCCACCGCCCCGCCGTCATCGACGAGTTCACCCACCCGCGCAGCGCTCGGCATGCCCTGCCGCACGGCCCCCACCGCATGCTTCAGCGCGTCCACGACCGGCGGATGCCCCGGCCGCGCCGCAAGCAGCACGAGCGTGCGCTGCACGGCCGCGTCCAGCGAGTCACCGCGCGCCAGGGCGTGCACGATCACGGCGTACGCGCCGGCGGCCAGGTACGCCTCGGGAGCGCCGTGGGTATGGACGGCGCATTCGACGGCCAGTTGCAGTACGAGCTGCGGTTCCCATCCGACGAGGAGCCCGAAGGGGGCCGAGCGGGTCACCGCCTCCGGCCCCAGCGCGTCCGGGTTCTTGGGCTTTTCCAGGGTGCCCATGACGTCGTTGCCGAGCCCCAGCAGACAGACCTGGGAGGCGCCGCGCCGCGAGTACAGCCACTCCTCGCGGGCGAGCCAGCCGTCTTCCTTGCGGCGTTCGTCGGGCCCCCAGTCACGCTGGGTCGCGGCCCACCGCAGATAGGCCCGGTGCACATCGGTGGGCGGATGCCAGGCACCGGTGTCCCGGCGGACCTGGGCGCGGACGAGCCCGTCGACGGTGAACAGCGCGAGCTGCGTCGCCGCCGTCACGGCTCCGGTACGGCCGTACGACGGCGCGAGCTGGGTGAGCCCGGCGGCGCCGTGCGCGTCCCGGATCTCGTCGAGCGTGAGGTCGGTGAGCGGAGCGCCGAGCGTGTCGCCCAGCGCGGCCCCGAGCAGTGTGCCCCGCACACGGCTGCGGAAGTCCTGCTGCTCGACGCGCCCCCAGACGGCCGCGGCGGCAACCGGTGCGCCCATGGGATTCCCTTCACTCCGGCCCCTGCGACCCCTCCGACTGCAGCACTGTAATCGACCGAGCGCGACCGGGAACGTTCGCTTGCGCGACTCATGCGACCTCAACTGGTATGTGAGGAGTGGGCCTTGAGGACGGTTCGGACCGGATTTGCCCAATTAGCGAAGGCGTACGCGCAGCCGGATCAAGCCCTTCCCCCGGGATCCGGCCAGATCAAGCGCTTCCGCCGTCGGCGAGCAACGGAAACCGCCCCGAGCCCAACAACCCCAGCACCGCTTCGGAGCGGGCCCGGGGCGCCGCGTAATCCGGGTGGGAGCGGAGCACGGTCGCCGCGTCGTGCAGCCGGCCCATCTGGGCCGAGGCCCGGGCCAGATCGCGGCCGCCCGGGCTGACCGGGTGGGTCGCGAGGGCCGGCCGACGCGGATCGACGCGCCCCGAGGCCACGGCGGGCGCCACCCGGCGGGCACAGCGGCACGGCGCGGCAGGGTTCGCGAGCCCGCACGTGGCGTCCATGAAGGTGCGCAGGCGCGTGCGGGTCCGTTCGAGGCGCTTGCGGTACGCGGCCGGTGAGATGTCGAGCACCCAGGCCGCCTCGCGCGAGGGCAGTTCGAAGACCTCCCCCAGTACGTAGGCGACGCGTTCGCCGCGTTCCAGGCACTGGAGCATGGCCTGGGTGCAGGTGAGCCGCACTTCGCGGGCCAGCAACTCGGCGTCGGGGCCCGCGAATCCGGTGTCGGCGAGCCCCTCCAGCAGGCCCTCGCCGAGCGCGTCGAGGCTGAGCCCCGCCGTCTCCTGGGGCGTGCGGCGCTTGAGGTTCAGGAGGTGGTTGACGCCGATCCGGTAGGCCCAGGTGAGCAGCCGCGCCTCGGCCCGCCAGGTGGCGAGTCCGGTGACTACGCGGATCAGGATCTCCTGGGCGGCGTCCTCGGCGTCGGCGGGCCGCCAGGTCATCCGCAGGGCCAGCCGGTACAGCGGGTCCTGGACGCGCCGCACTACGTCCTCCAGGGCACCTTTGTCACCGGCGACAGCGCGAGCGACCAGCTCCCGTTCCTCATCGAGCAATTCGGTGGGGCCGACACCACCGCTCCGCCCAAGAGCATCACGCGCATCACTCATACGGACAGTGTGAGCACGTCGGCGTGCCGGCGCAGCCAGTCGGAGACGGCGGAGCCGATCGCGTCCGGCCGGTCCTCGGGGGCGTGGTGCCCGGCGGCGCCGATGTCGGCCGTCTCGACGTTGGTGAAGGTCCCCCGGGCCCAGGCCACGACCTCTGGCGACCCCATACCGGCCCCGTCGGTGGCGTGCATGACCAACTTCGGTACCGGGGAGGCTTCTTGAGAGGCCAGCCACTCCCCGTACGCCACCATGCGCGCGTGCACGTCGGCGGGTTCGCCGTCGAAGGGGATCTCGCGGGGCCACGCGAGGAGCGGCTTGCGGGAGGCCTCGGTCGGATACGGCGCGCGGTACACGTCGTGGTCCTCGGCGGACAGCTGGGCGATGCCGTGCGGCAGGTTGAACTCGATGAACATGTTGTCCCGCAGAATCATCTCCTCGCCCTTGCCCGGCGTACGGAAACCACGGAACAACTCCTGTCCGAGCGGAGGCAGTTCGGCCCAGCTCAAGGGCCGCAGGAAGGTCTCGACGACGGCGAGACCGCGCACCCGTCCGGGGTGCCGCGCCGCGTGGTCCATGGCGAGGGCGCCGCCCCAGTCGTGCCCGACGAACACGATGTCGCCGAGCCCGGCCGCGTCGATCCAGGCGTCGAGGTAGCGGGCGTGGTCGGCGAACCGGTAGCCGATATCGGGCTTGCCGGAGGCGCCCATGCCGATGAGGTCGGGGGCGAGGACGCGTGCCTGGCCGGCGACGTGCGGGATGACGCCACGCCACAGATGGGACGAGGTGGGATTCCCGTGCAGAAACACAACAGCCGGACCGCCGTCCTGCCTGGTCTCCTGATGGGACATGAAGGAGTCGAGAACAGGAGTGACGCGCGTACGGATCTCCGTACGGTCGCGCGGAATACGGTGGCGCGGGGGGCTGATCGACATGTCCGTGTCCTCCGGCGAATGCGATGCGGTCCCGGACTCCCCGGGCCCTTCACTCGGGTTGGACACAGAGAAGCCCCGGCCTGTGACATCGCACCCGAAACTTTCCCATCCGCGCCCGCGCTCATACGGGGCCGCGCGGGAGGCCCGGTCAGCGGAGGCGCCGGCCCGGGCCCGGGTCGGCCTCCGGCTGGTCGGGCCTGGGTGCCCTGAGCTGTCGGCGCGGTGAGCGGGGTGCGCGGGGTTGCGGCTGCGCGTGGCGGGCTTCGGGCAGCGGCGCCGCTTGCGGATTCGGCGGCCGCTGCGGTTGCCGGTCCCGCGGGTGCGGAGGCTTGTTGTAGGAGAGGGTGCGCGGGTCGATCCGCCCGGACGGGAACCGTTCCGCGATGCGCTCCAGGTATCCGTGGGCCTCCAGCTCCCGCACAGCTGCCGCGATTCTCATTTCCCCCTCGGGGAACCGCGCCGCCAGGTCCTTGATGCCGACCTTCGACCCCTCCGGCAGCGACTGGACATGCGTGGCCAGTCCGATCGCGACGAGAGACAGGCCGGCAAGCCGGGCGAGGTGTTTGCCGGTGACCGTGAACTGGTCCATGTGGCGCTCCCGCTTCTGGTGAAGAGCACGTGCCGGAGTGGGCGCGCCCCCGTCACGGCGAGGGCCGATCTCGCGTGGGCCCGAGGCTGTCGCATGAACTCGCTTGTGCGCCAGTCGAGTGAGTGAACGTCACCCGTGTGAGTTACTCACGCGGTACGCCCGCCCGGAGAGCCGCGACGGAACCGCGCTCCCGTGTCGTACAACGCTTCAGCCCCCTCACACGTCTCCCCTTCACGAATACGTACCCCTACGTAACCTGCAATCCGCCCAGCGGACATCGGAACCCCGGGAGCCAACGTGCGCCGCAGCATCACCATCGCCCTGACCGTCACCGCAGCCCTCACCGCCACATCGGCCTTCACCGTCACGGCGGCCGGGGCCGCCGCTCCCGTCCCGCCCCGCATCCCCGTCACCGACTTCAACCACGACGGGTACGCCGACCTCGCGTTCGGCGCGCCCGGGAGTGCGGTGGGCGGGAAGGACGCCGCAGGGGCCGTGTCCGTGGTGTACGGGGGGAAGGGCGGGGCCGATGTCGCGCACGCGCGTGTGGTGAGCCGGGCGTCCGCCGGGGTGCCGGGGGCGGCGACCGGCGGGGAGTACTTCGGGGAGCGGGTCGCCGCCGGGGACCTGGACGGGGACGGGTTCACCGATCTCGTCGCCGGGTCGGTGAACGGCGCCCACCCCGTGGTGCTGTGGGGTTCCGCGACGGGCCTGAGCGGCGCGGGGGCCGTGAGCCTGCCGGGCGGGTCCGGGCTGTTCTCCGTCGGTGACTTCAACGGGGACGGCCACCGCGACCTGGTCACCGACGACTACCCGCGCAGCGACGACCCGGACGACGACAACGCCGGGATGACCGTCTCGTACGGGCCGTTCGAGCGCGCGACCGGCGCCGCCGCGCGGACCGACGCCATCGTGACCAGCCAGACGTTCGGTCCCGGTGACTTCGTGGTCGGCGACGTCACGGGTGACGGCGCCGACGACATCGTCACGAGCCACGGCTTCGAGGAATCGGCGTACCAGAGCAAGTTCTGGAAGGGCGGGAAGGACGGTGTCGGTCATACGCCGACCGGGCTCACGTCCAGCCTCGCCGGGGCCGTCGCCGATGTGGACGGGGACGGGTACGGCGACCTCGTCGTGCACGACATCGGCGACAACTACGAGGACATCGCCTACGAGAAGGGGACGGTGCGGGTGATGTACGGGTCCGCCGCCGGGCCCTCCACCACCCGCACGAAGACGATCACGCAGGAGACGAGCGGCGTCCCGGGCAGCGGGGAGAGCGGCGACCAGTTCGGGACCGACATCGCCGCCGGTGACGTGAACGGCGACGGGTTCGCGGACATCGCCGTCGGCGTACCCGGCGAGGCCATCGGGAACATCGCCCAGGCGGGTGCCGTCGTACTGCTCAAGGGCGGCAAGGGCGGGCTGAGCGGCAGCGGCGCGCAGGCCTTCCACCAGTCGACCGCCGGGGTGCCCGGCGCGAGCGAGAAGGGCGATCAGTTCGGGCTGCAGGTGCTGCTGTCCGACGTCGACGGGGACGGGCTCGCCGACCTGACCGCGGCCGCGCCGCTGGAGGACGGGACGTTCAAGGACTCGGGCGCGGCGTGGGTGCTGCGCGGTGCCGCGGGCGGCCTCACCGTCAAGAACATCACGTCCTTCGGCCCGGCCACCGTGGGCGTGCCCGAGGATGACGCCCAGTTGGGCCGCGATCTCGGGCGGTGACCCGAGATCGCGGCCCGGGGTCAGTCCAGTACCGGCAACAGTTCCGGCAGGTGCCCGTCCGACGCGGCCGCGGCCCGCACCCGCTCCTCCGGTACGGCCCCGTACAGCGTCGTGCGGGGCTTCGCCGGGCGGCCCGCCGCGTCGGCGACCGCCACCAGGTCCTTGACCGACTTGTACGAGCCGTACGACGAGCCAGCCATCCGGGAGATGGTCTCCTCCATGAGCGTGCCGCCGAGGTCGTTGGCCCCGGAGCGCAGCATCTCGGCGGCGCCCTCGGTCCCCAGCTTGACCCAGCTGGTCTGGATGTTGGGGATGTACGGGTGCAGGAGGATACGGGCCATGGCGGTGACGGCCCGGTTGTCGCGGGTCGTCGGGCCGGGCCGTGCGATGCCCGCCAGGTAGACCGGCGCGTTCGTGTGGATGAAGGGCAGCGTCACGAACTCCGTGAAGCCGCCCGTCTCCTGCTGGATGCCGGCCAGGGTGCGCAGGTGGCCGAGCCAGTGGCGCGGCTGGTCCACATGCCCGTACATCATCGTGGAGGAGGAGCGGATGCCCAGCTCGTGCGCCGTCCTGATGACCTCGATCCACGTCGCCGTCGGCAGCTTGCCCTTGGTGAGGATCCAGCGGACCTCGTCGTCGAGGATCTCGGCTGCCGTGCCGGGGATCGAGTCGAGGCCCGCTTCCTTGGCGGCGGTGAGCCATTCGCGGATGGAGAGGCCGGTGCGGGACGCGCCGTTCACGACCTCCATCGGGGAGAAGGCGTGGACGTGCATGCCGGGCACCCGCTCCTTCACCGCCTTCGCGATGTCGAAGTAGGCGGTGCCGGGCAGGTCCGGGTGGATGCCGCCCTGCATGCAGACCTCGACCGCCCCGACGTCCCAGGCCTGTTGGGCGCGGTCCGCGACCTGGTCGAGGGAGAGCGTGTACGCGTCCGCGTCCGTGCGGCGCTGCGCGAAGGCGCAGAAGCGGCAGCCGGTGTAGCAGACGTTCGTGAAGTTGATGTTCCTGGTGACGATGTACGTGACGTCGTCGCCGGAGACCGTCTTGCGGATGTCGTCGGCGATCCCGCACAGGGCGTCGAGCGCCGGCCCGTCCGCGTGCAGCAGCGCGAGCGCCTGCTCGTCGGTGAGCCGGGTGGGGTCGTCGGCCGCCACGGCCAGCGCTTCCCGTACGTCGCCGTCGATGCGGGAGGGCACCATGCCGGGCACGGCCTGTTCGCGCAGCGCCTCCCAGTCGCCGTACACGACGTCGAAGTCGTCGCGGCGGTCGCTCGTGCGGCCCTCGGTGTCGATGGTGCGGTGCAGGTCGGTGCGGCCGGACGCGGCGACGTACCCCTCGTCGGGTTCCTGCCAGGGCCGGCCCACCACGGGCGCGTCGGCGATCGCGAGGCCCGTCCCGGGGTCGGCGAGGGCGCGGACGTGGGGCAGCAGCCGCGGGTCGAGCCAGGGTTCGCCGCGCGTGACGAACTCCGGGTACACGCAGAGCCGCTCCTGGAGGGTGAAGCCCGCCGCACCCGACTGCTCGGCAAGTTCGGCGAGTTGGGGCCACGGCTTCTCGGGGTTGACGTGGTCGATGGTCACCGGGGAGACCCCGCCCCAGTCGTCGATCCCGGCGCCGATGAGGCGCGTGTACTCGCCGTCGACGAGGTTCGGCGGAGCCTGCAGGTTCCCCGACGGGCCCATGATGTGCCGGGCGACGGCGACCGTGGCGACCAGGTCGTCGAGTTCGGCGTCGGGCATGCCGCGCATCGCCGTGTCCGGCTTGGCGCGGAAGTTCTGGATGATCAGTTCCTGGATGGCGTGGTACGAGCGGGCGACGCGGCGCAGCGCGAACAGCGACTCGGCGCGCTCCTCGTACGTCTCCCCGATCCCGATGAGCAGCCCGCTGGTGAAGGGGACCGAGGACCGGCCCGCGTCCTCCAACACCCGCAGCCGCACGGCCGGTTCCTTGTCCGGCGAGCCGTAGTGCGGCATGCCCGGCTCGGACCAGAGCCGCTCGGCCGTCGTCTCCAGCATCATGCCCATCGACGGCGCCACCGGCTTGAGCCGCTGGAAGTCCGTCCAGGACATGACGCCCGGGTTGAGGTGCGGCAGCAGACCCGTCTCCTCCAGGATCCGGATCGATATGGCGCGCACGTACGCGATCGTGTCGTCGTAGCCGTGCGCGTCGAGCCATTCGCGGGCCTCGGGCCAGCGGTCCTCCGGCTTGTCGCCGAGGGTGATCAGGGCTTCCTTGCAGCCGAGTTCGGCGCCCTTGCGCGCGATGTCGAGGACCTCGTCCTGCGACATGAACATTCCGTGGCCCTCGCGCCGCAGCTTGCCGGGGACGGTCACGAACGTGCAGTAGTGGCACTTGTCACGGCACAGCCGGGTCAGCGGGATGAAGACGCTCTTGGAGTACGTGATGACGCCGGGCCGGCCGGCCGCGGCCAGGCCCGCGTCGCGCACCCGGGCGGCGGACGTGGTGAGGTCCGCCAGGTCGTCGCCGCGCGCCTGGAGCAGGACGGCGGCCTCCGTGACGTCGAGGGCGACACCGTCCCTGGCCCGTTTGAGCGCGCGGCGCATCGCGTTGGCGGTGGGACGTTCTGCCTGCGGTCGGTCTGCCTGCGTCTGGGATACGGCGTCCGGATCACTCATGAAGCGAGCATACGAGCGCGACCCGGACGCTTCGAGGGCGCCCGGACGCCGCGCACCGCCGCTTCCCCGAGTCTCACAGGTACTGGCCGAAGTCGTCGAGGACCGTGAGGACGGCCGTCTCGTCGCCCGGTGGCAGTTGCAGCACGACCTCCTCGACGCCCTGGCCGGCGTAGTGCGCGAGCTTGCCGGGCGTCGGCAGGACCGCGTACGGGACGACCTGGAGGACGCCCGGGTCCCGGCCCGCCGCCTCCCAGACCGCGCGCAGCCCGGGCAGGGTCCGGCTCAGGCCGCCGCCCCCGATGGGCATCCAGCCGTCGGCGTACCCGCAGATGTGCTCGAAGAGCTTCGGGCCCGCGGCGCCACCGACGAGGATGCGGGGCGCGCCGCCGCGCACCGGCTTCGGGAAGGCGTGGCTGGCGCGCACGGACTGCCCGGAGCCGCCTTCGTACGCGGTCGGTTCGGCCGCCCACAGGGCGCGCATGAGCCCGATCCGCTCCCGGGTCAGGTCCCTTCTCGTACGCCATTCGACGCCGTGGTCGGCGGCTTCCTCCTTGTTCCAGCCGAAGCCGACGCCGAGCGTGAAGCGGCCGCCGGAGAGGTGGTCGAGGGTGGCGATCTGTTTGGCGAGGGCGATCGGGTCGTGCTCGGCGACGAGCGTGACGCCGGTGCCGAGGGCGAGGCGCTCGGTGACGGCGGCGGCCTGGCCGAGCGCCACGAACGGGTCGAGGGTGCGGGTGTATTCGCGGGGCAGGTCGCCGCCGTTGGGGTACGGGGTGGTGCGTTCGGCCGGGATGTGGGTGTGTTCGGGGAGGTAGAGGCCCGCGAATCCGCGCTGTTCCAGCTCGCGGGCGAGGCGTACGGGGGTGATGGTCTCGTCGGTCAGGAAGATCGTGGTCGAGATCCGCATGCGGCATTCCTAGCGGCGGGGCTTCCAGGAGTCCATGGCCTCGTCTACGCTCACCCGCTACTCGCACAACGGGGGGTTTGCCATGCTTGTACGTTCCCGTCCCACGACCGTGCTGCTGTTGCTGGGTGCGCTGCTCTTCGGCGGTGTACCGGCGGCGGCGGCGTCCGTCTCGTCGTCCGCGCAGTCGGCCGTGGCGGCCCAGCCGGTGCGGGAGGCCGCCGCGAAGCACGTCTCGCAGCAGGTCGCGAAGTCCAGTACGGGCAAGAAATCCAAGAAGAGCAAGAAGAAAAAGAAGAAGGGCGGGTCGCTCGGGGTGGTCGGCTGGATTCTGATCATCGCGGTCGTGATCATCGTGCTGATCGTCGCGGGCCTGTTCCGCAAGCGGCGTCGCTAGTCGCGATCCGCTGGTCACCAGCAGACGCCCGTAATCCGTCGCTCCCCTTCCCTTGGAGGGGAGTTCACGGCTCAATGCCAGGGTCGCACACGTCACATCCGACACCCTGGGGAGCCGCGATATGTGCACCGACGACACACACGTACAGGAAGCCGGCGAACACGGCATCGGCAGGAGGGCGTTGTTCGTGACCGGGGCCGCGGGCGCGCTTACGCTCGCGACCATGAGCTTCGCCGACGCCGCCGAGGGCTCGCAGTCCACGAGGACCCTCAAGGGCACGCTGCCGCCGGGCGCGCCGGACTTCGTGTACCTGCCGGTGGAGGTGCCGCGCGGGGTGCGGGAGTTCAAGGTCTCCTACGCGTACACGAAGGCGACGGTCCCGGCAGGTACGCAGAACAACGCGCTCGACATCGGCGTCTTCGACGAGCGCGGCACGGCGCTCGGCGGCAAGGGTTTCCGCGGCTGGTCGGGCGGCGCCCGCACGGAGTTCTTCGTGCGGGCGGACGACGCGACGCCCGGTTACATCCCGGGCCCGGTACGCGCAGGCACCTGGCACATCGCGCTCGGCCCGTACACGGTCGCGCCGGAGGGCCTGCCGTACGAGGTGACGGTGACGCTCACGCACGGCGCGCCCGGCAAGGCGCCCTCCCGCGGGTACCCGCCCGAGCGGGCGCGCGGCCGCGGCCGGGCCTGGTACCGCGGCGACTGCCACCTGCACTCCTGGTACTCGGACGGCCGCCGCACCCCGGCCGAGATCGGCGCCCTCGCGCGTGCGGCCGGCCTGGACTTCATCAACACGTCCGACCACAACACGCACTCCTCGCACGCGCACTGGGCGGACGTGGCGGGCGACGACCTGCTCGTGCTGATCGGCGAGGAGGTCACGACGCGCAACGGTCACGTCCTGGCCCTCGGCACGGAACCGGAGACGTTCATCGACTGGCGCTACCGGGCGCGGGACAACCGCTGGGCGACGTACGCGCGGGAGATCCGCCGGGCGGGCGGCCTGGTCGTCCCGGCGCATCCGCACGCGACGTGCATCGGCTGCGGCTGGAAGTTCGGTTTCGGCGAGGCGGACGCGGTGGAGGTGTGGAACGGCCCGTACACCCCGGACGACGAGATCTCGCTCGGCGACTGGGACAACACCCTTGTCGCCTATGCCCGTTCGGGCCGCCGGTCGGGCTGGATCCCGGCGATGGGCAACAGTGACGCGCACCGCGACCCGGACCGGATCGGCGGCCCCCAGACGGTGGTCCTCGCCGACGACCTGACCCGGGACGCCATCCAGGCGGGCATCAAGGCGGGCCGGTCCTACGTCGCCGAGTCCAGGGACGTCGAGGTCTCCTTCACGGCGGCCGGCGGCAAGGGCGCCCACGCGGGCATCGGCGAACGCCTCCCGGTCGACCCCGACACCCCGGTCACGGTGACCCTGGAGGTCAAGGGCGCCCCCGGCTGCACGCTCCATCTGGTCACGGACCAGGGCACGCTGTTCACGTCCGCCGCGCTGCCCGAATCCGGTGCGGGCAAGGCGAGTTGGCGGACGACGCCGTCCTACGCGGCCTACGTCCGGGCGGAGGTCCGCCACGCGCCCTCGGTACCGGGCCTGCCGGGTGCGCTGGCGGCCTTCACGAACCCGGTGTTCTTGGGGACGTGACGGGAGAGGACTGATGGGCCCCCTGGTTGCTGGACACGCACGCGGCGCGATCGAGGCACGACCGAGCCACGACCGAGTTCGCCAGGGGGCACGGCCCCACTACCTTCCCCCGCATTCCGCCCAGAGCAGCTTCCCGCCGGTCGCCGCCGGGAACGTGTACGCCCCCCAGTCGTCCGCGTAGGCCCGTACGAGGAAGAGTCCGCGGCCGCCCTCCACGGTCACGTCCGCGGTGGGCACGCACCTGCCGAAGCCGAGGGGGATCTTGGGGTCGCCGTCCCACACGGCCACCCGCACCCGGCGCGCGTCCACGGCACCCGGCCCGATCCGCAACGCGTAGGAACCCTTGGTGTGCACGTGCGCGTTGGTGAGGAGTTCCGACGCCAACAGCTCTGCCGCGTCGGCCAGTTCCGTCCGCCCGTGTGCCGCGAGGACCGACCGGAGCGCGGCCCGGGCGATTCCGGGGGCCCGGGGGTCGTGGGGAAGCTGAAAGGTGTACGTGCCGGGAACGGGGGCGGGCGAGGAGTCCAGCGGCGATACGGTTGACATGGAAGTCTCCGTTCAGCGGGATGAGTTGGCGTTGCGGTGGTTGTTGCCCAGTGACCCGGCCACTCCGTCGAGCGGGGTGCTTCTGGGCGGCGGGCGCCGAGCCGGTAGCGACATCCAGTTAACGTATTCACCGAATGCCAGAGATTGCAGTAACTGCTACTCGTGTGAGTGAAGGAGCCGGAAGCACCTCGTGAGAAGCAACCCGACGGGCCGTCAACTGCGCTTCGGTGCCGAGCTGCGCAAACTCCGCGAGCGTGCGGGCCTGACCGCGACCCAGGCCGGTCAACTCATGGGGATCAAGCAGACCCAGGTCAGCAACATGGAGGCCGGCCGCGTCGGGGTCAGCGCAGAACGCGTCCGTGTGCTTGCCTGCCACTACGACTGCGCGGACCAGGCCCTGGTGAACGCCCTCGCCGACATGACTGCCGAGCGCACGCGCGGCTGGTGGGAGGAGTACCGGTCGATGCTCCCCGTCGGCCTCCTCGACCTGGCCGAACTCGAGCACTCCGCAACACGGCTGCGCACGGCCGTCACCCTGCACATCCCCGGCCTGTTGCAGACCGCGGAGTACGCCCGCGAGGTCTTCCGTCAAGCCGTGCCTGAACTACCGCCGCCCGACGTCGAGCACCGGGTGTCGTTCCGCGTGAAGCGCCAGGCCGTCCTCTTCCGGGACCCGCCCACCCCGCAGCACGTCATCATCCACGAGGCCGCACTGCGCATGCGGCTCGGCGGCCCGCACGTCACGAGCGCCCAGCTCAAGTACGTGCTGAGCCTGAACGAGCGCGAGCACATCACCGTACGGGTGCTCCCGTTCGCCGCCGAAGCCCTGCCCGGATCGGGACAGGCGCTCTATTACTTCGAGGGCCCCGTGCCCCAGCTCGACACCGTAAACCTGGACCAGTCGCACGGCCCCGTCTTCCTCGACGCCGAGGCGCAGTTGCGCAAGTACCGCGTACTGCTCGACCGCATGGAATCGGCATCCCTTCCGCCCGAGAAGTCACGAGACCTCATCCACAACATCATCCGAGAGCTATGAAGGAGCTGACGATGCACGATTCGGACTGGCAGAAGTCGTCCTACTGCGCCGAAGGCAACTCCTGCGTCCACGTATCCGGCGGAGCCACCCACATCCGCGTCACCGAATCCGCCGACCCCCGCGAAGCGATACTCACCGCCACCCCGGCCGCGTTCGCCTCACTCCTCCGTACGCTGAAGAAGAACACGCCCCATGTCTGACATCCCCACCGACCTGACCTGGACCCGCGCCGCCCCCGAGGACGCCGAGGGCCCCGGGCCCTGGATCGAGATCGCTTTCGACGAGGGCGACTTGGTGTACCTGCGCGAGACGTCCGCGCCGGACAACGTGGTCACGACCACGCGGACGAAATGGGACGCCTTCGTACTCGGCGTCCAGGCGGGCGAGTTCGACCATTTCGTCGAAGGGGCCGAGAGCTAGCGGACCCCGTTCGGTCTCACCCCGGCCAGACGATCGACTGCAGCTCGCTGTACGCGTGCAGCGCGTACGAGCCGACGTCCCGCCCCACTCCGCTCTTCTTGAAGCCTCCGAACGGGGCCTCCATGTTCCTGCCGATGGTGTTCACACCGACGCCGCCCGCCCGCAACCGCCGCGCGACGCGGAACGCGCGGGCGACGTCACCGGACCAGACGTAGTCGATGAGCCCGTAGTCGGAGTCGTTGGCGAGGGCGACGGCCTCGTCCTCGTCGCCATCGAAGGGAACGACAGCTACGACAGGGCCGAAGATCTCCTCGCGGACCACGCGCATGTCGTTGGTGCAGTCGGCCAGGAGGGTCGGCGCCACATAGAACCCCGTGTCGAACGCCGGGCGCACCCCGCCCGCGACCACCGTCGCACCCTCCTTGCGCCCCAACTCCACGTAGGCCTCGATGCGTTCACGATGCGCGGCCGAGATGACGGGCCCGACCACGGTCCCCCGCGCCCGCGGATCGCCGACCTTCATGAAGCCGATGTACGCGGTCAGCTTCGCCACGAACTCGTCGTACACGGAGCGGTGTACGAGGGCCCGCGTCGGCGCCGTGCAGATCTGTCCGCTGTAGAAGGCGTACGTCGTCCCGATCCCGGCGACCGCCGAGTCCAGGTCGGCGTCGCCGAAGACGATCGCGGCGCCCTTTCCGCCCAGCTCCATCAGCTGCCGCTTCATGGACCGCCCGCACACCTCGCCGATGCGCTGCCCGACGGACGTGGACCCGGTGAAACTGACCATGTCGACGTCCGGCGAGTCGACGGCGGCCTCCCCCACCTCCACGGCGGCGCCGCTGACGACGTTCACGACGCCGGGCGGCGCGCCCGCCTCCTGCAAGGCGGCCGCCATCCGGTACACGGACAGCGGGTCCTGCGGCGCGGGCTTCACGACGACGGTGTTGCCCATGGCGAGGGCAGGGGCGACCTTGCCCGCCGGGTTGGCCCACGGGTTGTTGTACGACGTGATGCAGGTGACGACGCCGACGGGCTGCCGGACGGCCAGCGCGCCCACCACACCGGCCTTCCCCATCGGCCCGGCCTCGTTGATCTGCGGCGGCAGCCCTTCCTCTACGGGTTCCAGGGCGCCCTGCGCGTACCGCCGGAAGCGGGCGATGCCGACGGCGACCTGCATGCCGCGCGCGGTGCCGCCGGTGGCCCCGCTCTCGGCCTGCGCCAGCTCGGCGTTGCCCGCGAAGTCGCGCTGCATGAGGTCGGCGGCCCGGTCGAGGATCGCCGAGCGCTCCCGGGGCGTCGTACGCGACCACGTCCCGAAGGCGTCGCGGGCGGCGCGCGCGGCGTCGTACACCTGCTGCCGGGACGCCTCGGGCGCCTGCCCGACGACGGTCTCGCCCGCCGGGTCGACGACGTCGTAGTGCCCACCGCCCGGCTCGACCCACTCACCGCCGATGAGCAGTTTCCCGGAGTCGGAGTCGCTCACCGGGTGCTCACCGTCCGCGTGTCCTGCCCGGAGCGGAGCACCTTGCCGGGCACCGCGCCGCTCACCACGTCATGGCGCATGGCCTCGACTCCGTTGACCCACACGGCGGTTATGCCGATGGCCTTCGAGTCGAGGCGCGGGCTGTCGCCGGGCAGGTCGTGCACGAGCGTGGCCTTCCCCGCGTCGATCGTCTCGGGGTCGAACAGCACGAGGTCGGCGTGCCAGCCCTCCCGCACCCGCCCCCGCTCACGCAGCCCGAACAGCTGGGCGGGATCGTCGGTGAGCATCTTCACGGCCGCTTCGAGCCCCATCAGCTTCCGCCCGCGCAGGCAGTCCCCGATGAACCGTGTCGTGTAAGGCGCCCCGCACATCCGGTCGAGGTGCGCACCCGCGTCGGACCCGCCGAGCATGACGTCCTCGTGCTGCCAGGTCTCGGCGCGCAGGGCCCACGAGTCGGGGTCGTTGTCGGTGGGCATCGGCCAAAGGACCGTACGCAGGCCGTCGTTGGCGCAGATCTCGACCAGGCACTCGAAGGGCTCCTGGCCCCGCTCGGCGGCGATGTCCCGCACGACGCGTCCGGTGAGCCCTTCGTTGGTCTCCGCGTACGTGTCCCCGATGACATACCGCCCGAAGTCGGTGAGCCGCCGGAAGACGCCGGCCTCCTTGCTGTCGGCGCGGCGCAGCATCCCGGCCCGCACGTCCGGGTCGCGCAGCTTCGCGATCCGCTCGTCGACGGGCAGCCCGAGTATCTCTCCCCACCCGGGGATGAGGTTGAGCGCGCAGAACGTCCCGAGCGACATGTTCATCGGCGTCAGGATGGGCATCGTCAGCGCGACGATCCGCCCGGCCGCCTTCCGCGCCCGCTCGCTCGCCGCGAGCTGCCGGGGCACGCGCTCGGGCACGGCGGCGTCGATGGTCAGCACGTTCCAGTTGAGCGGGCGCCCGGCGGCGGCGCTCATCTCGACGAACAGATCGATCTCGTCGTCGCTGAACTGATCCAGGCACCCGGCGACGATCGCCTCGATCTGCGTCCCCTCGTGCTCCCCGACGGCCCGGCTCAGGGCGATGAGTTCGGCGGGCAGCGCGTGCCGGGAGGCGACGGGCTTGCCGTCGCCGTCCGAGTGCGTGGACGACTGGGTGGTGGAGAACCCCCACGCCCCCGCGTCCATGGCCTCGTGGAAAAGGTCGAGCATGGCCCGCAACTGCTCCTGCGACGGCTGCCCGCCGACCGCGTCCGCCCCCATCACGTACCGCCGCAGCGCGCAATGCCCCACCATGAAGCCCGCGTTGACGGCGATCCGCCCGTCCAGGGCGTCGAGGTACTCCCCGAACGAGTTCCACGTCCACGGCGCGCCCTCTTCCAGGGCGACCAGCGACATCCCCTCGACCTTGGACATCATGCGCCGCGTGTAGTCGGCGTCCTCGGGCCGCTCGGGATGCAGCGGCGCGAGCGTGAAGCCGCAGTTCCCCCCGGCGACGGTGGTCACGCCGTGGTTGAGCGAGGGCGTCGCGTACGGGTCCCAGAACAGCTGCGCGTCATAGTGCGTATGCGGATCGACGAACCCGGGCGCGAGCACGAGCCCGGCGGCGTCCTCACTGTGACGGGCCTCCTCGGTGACAGCGCCCGGCTCGGCGACGACGGCGATCCGCCCGTCCCGAATCCCGACATCGGCGACAAAGGCGGGAGCACCGGTCCCGTCGACGACAGTGGCCCCTTCGATGAGGTGATCAAGCATGAACGTGAGCCCCTTATCTCCAGCCCGGCAACATCAAGCCCCTCCGGCGATCGAGGAGCGGGGTCCGGCAACATCAAGCCCCTCCGGCGATCGAGGAGCGGGGTCC